>CAZSPX010000007.1:0-30702 GCA_964608885.1 uncultured Anaerolineaceae bacterium
GGCAGGGCCGCCACCACCGCCTGGATGGGGATCTCCTTGCGGACCTCCCCGGCGAGGGTCTTCAGGCGGCCATCGAAGAGACAGATGCCGGCCTCGGGGATCTTGTTGGGCCAGGCCTCCAGGGGCACCGGGGAGCCGGTGTCCAGCCAGAGGCCCACCGCATCCTCGAGGGCCATCCAGAGGTTCTGCTCACGGAACTGGTTCGGCACGCTGAGGCGCTTGGGGCGCTGGCGGTCCACGGACCAGAGGAAATTCCCGGCATCCAGGGCGGCCAGGACAAGGGCGGTGATCAGGCGGCGGCGGGCGGGCGAAATGTTCAGCCCGTCCAGCCGGTTGATGAGGGTGGTAAGGGCATAGAGGGCGCGCGGCAGATAGGCCCGCAGGGCATCCTCGGCGTACTCTCGGTCGGGATCGCCCGGCGGGGCGACCCGTTCCAACACGCGGGAGGAGTGCAGGGAGGAGGTGCGCTTCATCTCGCCAGCGCGCTCATCATCCTCCTGCCGTGTGGGGCGCTCGCCTTCATCCCCGCAATTCGGGCAGCGATACTCGCGCGCGTACGGGAACTCGGACTCCTTGTTCCACAGGAAAAAGCGCGCCGGGACGAGCGTCCCGCAATTCTCGCAGGCGGTCAGATAGAGACTCTGCAGATGGGTCTCGAGGCGCTCATCGGCTTTGCGGGCCGCGGCCAGGTCGGCGAGGGCGGCCTTGAGGTCCGTCTCGGAAGGGGTGGAAGCCGCGATCTCGATGAGAAAACGGGTGATGGGATTGTGGGCGGTCACCAGGACGCGGTAACCGGCGCGGGCCAGCTCAAGGGCCAGGCGCGGCGAGGTCCCGAAGGGATCCAGGATCCAGCTGCCGGGGGGGAAGCGGCCAGCCAGCCAGGCCGCGGCGGTACCGTCCTCCAGCATGGGCAGGAAGCGCGCCAGCGGCCCCGGATTGGCCGGAAATGTCCCCGGCAGGTAGGGCAGGCCTTCCATAAGGAAAGTATACTGTGTGCCGCCAATATGGCAAGGAGCGGCGGGGTTACTCCAAAGGCTCGGTGAGGGGCTGCCGGGGGACCGAGTTCACATCGATCTCGACGGCAGAGAGAAGGATCTGGATGCCGAGGATGAGGGCCAGGGTGGGCAGGATGACCGTACCGGTGGGCGCGGGGATGCCCAGTTCCAGGTACTTGATCCACTTGACGATGCCGAAGATCAGCCCGAAGAGGATGAGCGGGATGCCCGTCACCAGGTAGACCGACATCATCGAGAAGTCATACATGAAGTACTTGAGCCAGAGCCGCCGTGCCAGTGTGACGATCACTTTGAAGGGAAACTCGAAAGCCGCGTGCTGCATCGAGAGGTTGGAGGTCTCGCTCCCGTAGCGGGCGGGCATCGGGATATCCACCACCAGCGCCCCCAGCAGATACAGGTTGGCAAGCATCCAGGTCTCGAAGAAATAGCGCCGCTCCACGCGTTCCAGCGGCAGCTGGGCCAGGACCTCGGAGCGGATGGCAAAATACCCGTTGGCCGGGTCGAAACAGCTCCAGTACCCGGTGGCGGCCTTGGAGGTGAAGCTCAGCAGCAGGTTGGCGATGCGGCGGCCGAGCGGCATCCGGCGAAGGGCCTCGAAGTCGCGGAAGCGGTTGCCCTTGGAATAATCTGCGCGCCCGGCGATCAGCGGGGCGAGCAGCGCGGGAAGATAGGCCGGGTCCATCTGGCCGTCGCCATCCACCTTGACCACGATCTGCGCCTCCAGCTCCAGGGCCTTGCGGAAACCGGTCGCCACTGCCGCGCCGACCCCCTGATTGCGGGGATGGGAGAGCAGGAGGATGCGCGGGTCCTTTTCCGCAAGGGCGGTCACGCGGGCAGCCGTAGCATCCGGGGAGGCGTCGTCCACCACGATGATGTGCCGCAGGAATGAAGGCAGGGTGCAGAGCACATGCTCGATCTCGGTCTCCACGCGGAAGGCCGGGATGACGGCGGCGATATTGTAACGGGAGAAATCGGGGGCGGCTTTCATGCCTGAGCACTCCAGGACAGGCGGGCTTCATAGGGCTGAAGAGTGAGGCGGCCCGAGCGGACGGCAGGCTGCCCTTCGCGGCTGCTGGTGAGCAGCGGCTCCCAGACGCAATCCGCGATCGCAGGCGGGAGCCGGACCTCGATCTCACGGTTACGGAAATTCAGGGCGACCAGGATGCTCCCGGCCGGATCGGGGCGCAGATAGAGCAAAGAGTCCCCGGGGTGGTCGTCGAGAGAGATAAAATCGCCGCGGCGCAGCGCGGGATGCTCCCTGCGCAGGCGGAGGAGAGCGCGGGTGAAATTAAACAGGGAGCGGGGGTCAAGGCGCTGGGTTTCCACGTTGCGGTGAACATAGTCCGGGTGGACAGGCAGCCAGGGTTTGGAGGAAGAGAAACCCGCGTAGGGGCTCGCGTCCCACTGCATGGGCGCGCGGCAGCCATCCCGGCCTGTGTAAAAGGGCCAGTATTTCCTGCCGGGCGGATCCAGGATCTGGTCACGGCGCAGGCGGAGGTCACGCATGCCAATCTCATCGCCGTAGTACAGGAAGGGAGTCCCGCGCTGGGTCAGGAGCAAAGCCATCATCAGCTTGACACGCTCATCGCCCTCCCCCACCCCATGGCGGGAGGCCGGGCGGCGGACATCATGGTTGCCCAGCACATGGGTTGGCCAGATGCCGTGCTCGCGCTCGAGCGCATAGGTGGCCTGCAGATGCCGGAGCAGGGAGGCTGGATGGAAGGGGCTGTGGGTCAGGCCGAAATCAAAGGCGGCATGCAGGCGGTCGGGGCCCACGTACCTGGCGATCTTGCCAGGACCGGAGAGGAAGGTCTCGCCCACGGCGTAGCGATCGGGGAAGGAGTCCAGCAGGCGGCGGAACTCCTGAAGGAGCGGGATCATGGCGGGGTCATCCATATCATGGACATGCCGCTGGCGATCAAAGGCGCGCAGGCCCGGCCGGAAGGGGTTGCTGCGCAGGGCCTCGTCCTTGAAATAGGCATTGAACACGTCCAGGCGGAAGCCATCCACGCCGCGTTCCAGCCAGAAGCGCAGCACATCCAGGATGGCCTGGCGCACCTCCGGATCGCGCCAGTTGAGGTCCGGCTGCTCGCGCAGGAACATGTGGAAGTAGTACTGGCGGCGCTCCAGTGACCAGGTCCAGGCGGGGCCGCCGAAGATGGACTGCCAGTTGTTGGGGATGGAATCGCTCCAGAGATACCAGCCTGACTTCGGGTCCTCGCGCGAGCGGCGGGATTCCAGGAACCAGGGATGCTGGTCGGAGGTGTGATTGAGGACCTGGTCGATGATGACACGCAGGCCGCGGGCATGCGCCTCATCCACGAGCCGCTGGAAGTCCTCCAGGGTCCCGAAACGCGGGTCCACCTCCGTGTAGCTGCTGATGTCGTAGCCGAAATCCTTATCCGGCGTGGGATAGAAGGGGGAAAGCCAGATGGCACTCACGCCCAGATCGGCCAGATAGTCGAGGCGGGAAGTGATGCCGGGGAGGTCGCCCAGGCCGCCGCCGCGGCTGTCCGCAAAAGAGCGGGGGTAGATCTGGTAGATGACACCTTCGCGCCACCAGGGATCGGTCTGCATGAGGGGATTGTAATCCATATCGAACCTGAACCCCCCGGGGCAATGGTGATACAATTTCAGCATCAAACCAGCACTTCAAAAACGGAAACCATGGCAACTCCACGAGAAAACGTCCTGGTCGTCGAAAGCGACCCCGATATCAGCGACCTGATCGTGCGGCAGACCCTCAAGCCCCTGGGGTACGAGGTCTCCCTGGCACAGGATGGAGCTGCAGCCGTCAAGCTGGCGCTGCGCGCGGCTCCCGACCTGATCCTGGCCAACCTGAACCTGCGGGGCCTGAGCGGGAAGGACCTGCTGGTAGCCCTGTCATCGCAGGGCATCCGGGCGCCCCTGATCGTGATCGCCGAGAAGGGACAGGAAAACGATGTCATCCAGGCCTTCCGCCTGGGAGCCAACGATGTGCTGTTCTGGCCGGCCCGGGATGCGGAGGTGGCGGCGGTGGTGGAGCGCGCCCTGCACCAGACGCGCGAATCGCGTGCCCGGCAGAGGCTGGATCTAAAATTCAAGAACATCAACGATGAGCTGCAACGCAAGGTCCAGCAGCTCACGACCATCCTGGCGACCGGCAAGGCCGTGGTGCTGCTGACCGACCAGCAGCAGCTCTTCAAGCGCATCTTGGAGGCGGCACTGCGGGTGGCCGAAGCTGAGACCGGCTGGCTGGCCCTGCGGGACGAGCGCAGCAATGACTTCCTGCTCAAGGCGCACAGCAACCTGCCGGATGGCTGGTCAAAGAAGGTCAACCAGACGCTGGATGACGGGGTCAGCTCACTGGTGGCGCTCTCCGGCGAGACGCTGGTGCTGAACGGCAAAGCCCTGGAGCAGTTCCGCATCTCGGCTCTGGGACAGTCGGCAGGCGTGATCCCGATCAAGGCCCAGAGCGAAGTGATCGGGCTGATGATCGTGGTGCGCAAGGCAAACGTCGAGATCAACCAGGAGGCGCAGACCCTGCTGGAGGCCATCGCCGATTTCGCCGCCACCTCGCTTGTGAACGCGCGGCTGTTCCGCGCCCTGGAGCAATCGGTGCAGAAGGCGCGAGACGGCGAGAAGCAGCAGAACGCCCTGCTGGAGCGCATGCGCTCCGCGGCGGTCAACGAGGTGCAGGCCGCGAGCTTCCCACTCAACCTGGTGCTGACCGAGAAACCCGGAAAGCTGAACGAAGCCCAGAAACAGGCCCTGCAGGCCGTGAAGGAAGCCCTGCAGCGGCTCACCCGCGCGGCGGAAAAAACCGTACCATCCGAAGCACCCTCGATCAAAAAATAACCCCATGCCTGACAAAGAACTCCTGTTGCTGGCGCTGGACGATTCGCCCACGCTGCAATTGATGAAAAGGGCATTGAACTCAACCCGATACGAGCTGGTCATTGTCCAGGATGGAAAAGAATTGCACAAGGCGCTGGAAAGCTGCAGCCCGGCCCTCGTCCTGATCGGCGAACAATTCGCCGGGGAAGAGGGCCTTCGCTTATCCGGCCAAATGCTGGAGCGCTTTCCCACCCTGCCCATCCTGCTGTACAGCGAAGGGGAAGAGGCGGGCCTCGCCCGAGAGGCGCTGAACGCGGGCCTCTCGGGGTGGCTGGTCCCGCCGCTGCGCACCGAAGACATCCGCAAGGCGGTGGAGAACAGCCTGAAGCGGGCACGCCGGCTGGGAGACTGGCTGCGCCGCGAGGTAAAGCGGACCACCTCATCGCTGGAGGAGCGGGCGCGGCTCTCTGAATCCGAACGAAGGCGCTACGAAGCCATTTTTTCCAACATCCAGGACGGCGTGATCGTACTGGACACACAGAACAAGGTGCTGTTCCTGAACCCGGCTGTCCGGGAACTGTACCAGATCACAGACCAGAACACGACCGGCCGTCCCGTGCTGGAGGTGATCACGCACCCGGACCTGCGGTCCCTGATGGTGCGCGCGGCGGGCGAGCCGCTGAAGTATCACGAGATCAACCTGGATAACGGCCAGATATTGAACGCCCAGTTCACGCCCATCCCGGGTATCGGGTCGGCCATCACCATGCAGGATATCTCCTACCTGAAAGAACTGGACCGGATGAAGAACGACTTCGTCCACACGGTTTCGCACGACCTGCGCTCGCCGCTGACCGCCCTGCTGGGATACGCCGAGCTGATCGACCGAATCGGACCCCTATCAGACCAGCAGCGCGAGTTCCTGAGGCGCATCGAGGCCAGCGTGCAGCACATCACCACCCTGGTGAACGACCTGCTCGACCTGGGGCGGCTGGAGGCCGGTCACGACCTGCGGCGTGAAGCGGTCTGGATCGACAGCGTGCTGAAATATACACTGGATACGTTCGAAACGCAGGCACACGAAAAGGAGATCGAGCTGACCTCAGCGCTGGCCCCAGATATCCCACCGGTGCGAGCCAACCCCATCCGCATCCGGCAACTGCTGGACAACCTGGTGGGGAACGCCATCAAGTACACCCCGCCCGAGGGCAGGGTACATGTAGGGATCGGGACGCGTGACCAGCAGATCATCATCGAGGTGAGGGATACGGGGCCCGGCATCCCGAAGAACGAACAGAACCGCATCTTCGAGAAGTTCTTCCGCGCCAGCAACGCGCCCGAAGGCGTGGCCGGCACGGGCCTCGGGCTGGCAATCGTCAAATCCATCGTTGACAGCTACCTGGGGCGCATCTGGGTCGAATCCAGCCCGGGACAAGGCTCGTCCTTCTTCGTTGTCCTGCCGGCCCAAGAACCGAACCTATAAGCCGGAACTCCTGCCTTTCTGCGCGGCGGGCATAACCTCCTGTTAAAATGCCTCCGCCGGGGGAGGACCCGGCGGAGGCTTTCGCCAAAGGAGGAGACAGTGAGGAGCATTTGGAGGTGTCTTTGTTCCGTCTCCGTCCTTATAATAACCGAGAAGGGGATTTTGCGTTATCGCCGAATGTCACTGAATATTAGTGATTTTATTCACAAGTGGGAAATAAAGGTCGAAAGTTCGTTCAGGGCCTGCTCAAGCCCCTCATAGAGAAAAACCCGAAGGCGCGGGTGAGGGTTTCCGCTGATCATCTTCGAAAGGGGGCGCCCCGCCCTACCCAGGCACAGCACCGGCTTGCCCTGCTCCAGCGCAAAGGCGATCTCGTAGCCTACCCCGTGCGAGGGGACGCTTACCTCGGCGACCAGGGCATCGCAGCCACGTATCCAGGCCGTATCGCGATCATAGACGGTACGCGGGGCGAGAATCGCCTCCGAAGTGACCCCCGGCTCGGCGAGATGGGCCGTCGGAACCTCATGCCCGTCTGAGAGCAGCGCCTCCACCAGAGCCTGATAAACGGGCTGAAACTCCCTGCCGCCGGTGATCGAACAGGCGAAGTAGATATTCATTTGTGAGGCAGCCGCGAGAGGATGGACCTGTCCACCGGGCGTTTGGAGGGCTCCGGCTCACCGCCGCGCCGCAGGCTTTCCAGCTCGCCGCTGAAGCGCATCCAGTCATCCACCAGAAGCACGAAGTGAGGGGTCCTGTCACGGAAGAAGAACGGGGAGAGGAAGGCGCGCAGCAGACCCTGCGAGGCGGGGAAGCCATTGAGCTCCACGACCACGGCGGTCCTGCGGGCCAGCGGAATGAGGATCTCGCGCTTCCAGCCCTTCAATCCCCTGGCCTCGAACAGGGCTCCCATGGTGGCCGAGCTGGTACGCAGGATGCGCTTATAGGAGACCTTCAGGCGCAGGAAGGGCGTGACCAGGCGGAAATGGTCGGGGAACAATTGGACATAACCCGATCTGCGGATAGCAAAGAGGAAGAGGGAGGAAAAGAGTACGATCCCTCCCACGGCGGCCAGAGTCATCCAACGCCAGGCAAGGGAGGGATCGGGATAATAGAGGCGCACCGCCCAGGCCAGGGCAAACAGGCCGAGGGCAAGGATCAGGACAAGCGGCCACCACAGATCCAGCATGCGCGTATATAAGAGCAGCGGATAGCGGCGGCCGCGGCGGGGCATGGGTCAGTCCAGTTCGGGGGTCAGCGGAGGCCCGGCAGGCCCCTCTTCCCCGGAGTCGCCCCCGCCCAATTCAGAGCGGAGCCGCCCGATGGCGCGCTCCAGATGCTCGCCGCGCAGGCTGAAGGTGATATCGCCGCGGGTCTTCTCGATGATGCTGCGGGCGACATCGGTCTGGCGGCGCAGGCCATTGGTGATGGCGTCGGGATAATCCATCGTCACCAGGACGGAATAGATCTCATCCATGATGCCCAGCAGGCGCTCCACCTCGGCGGAGTAGCCGTGACGGAGGATATCGAGGGTGCGGCGGCGAAGCTCACCGATGACCTCGGCCAGCCCGTTCAGGTAGGTGGCATCCTCCACCCCCAGCTCCTGAGGCGTATGGAGCGGCAGGCTGCGGATCAACGCACAGGTGACGTTGGCCTCCACATACTCCTTCAGGGCATCCTGGGTGTAGCCGGCATAGAAGATATCAGGGTGGTCGGCGAGGTTCAGGCGCAGGGCATCAGCCAGGGAGCGTGCCTCCTGCAGATGCCCGTTCATCACCTCGTCTTCACTGCGGTGGACAGCGCGGATCGCCAGGGAGCAGGCGCGCGTCAACTGGCGGGCGGTGGCAAGGGCCTTGTCACGGGCCTGGGTGCGCGCGTCAAAACGGAGGCGGATGGTATCGGCAATGCCTTCCAGCTTGTGCAAGCTCTACTCCTCGCCGGGGGCATACGGCGGGTGAAGGCGGAAGAGGCTGTCGGCCAGGGTGGAATTCCCGGGCACCGGGATCTCGCCAAAGGCGGCCTCGTAGCGGGCGATGTTCTCGGTGAGGGCCCGCAGCAGCAGCTTGGCACTCAGCGGGGTCATGAGCACGCGCGAGGTCACCCTGGCTTGCGTCTCGCCGGGGAGCAGGTGGGCAAAGTCGATCACGATATCCGCCGGGGAATGGGAAATGCGCGCCAGGTTGGCATACAGAGGTTCCAGGCCGGCAGGGATGAGAAGGGTGGGGCCAAGGGGCTTCTGTTGTGGGTTCGTCATGGTTGGCTCCACCCGTTAGAACGGGATATCGTCCTCAGGCGGGACCTCGGCCATGCCCATCTCTCCGCCGCTGGCGGCGGGCAATTCGCCGGCCTCATTGCGGGAGGAAAGGAAGCGCACCGTGGAGGCGGTCACCTCGAAGGAGGCGCCGAACCCGCCGTCCTGTTTGGTCCAGACACGCGGGCCGCCGGTGTTCTTATCGGGGGTCAGCCGCCCCTCGACCAGCACCTTGGAGCCTTTCCGCAGGTACTGGTTGCAGATCTCAGCCTGTTTTCCCCAGGCGGAAACACGGAACCAGATGGTCTCCTTGACCTGCTCGCCATTGGAGGCGGTGTACTGGCGGTTGGTGGCCACCGAGAACGAGGTCACGGCCTGGCCCGAAGGGGTGAAACGCATTTCGGGGTCCTTGCCGACATTACCCACGATGATGATGGTGTGATACATGGGGATTTTCCTCCAGGGTTCAAAGTACCCGCCCTTTCGCAGCGGGAGCGAGGCTGACAGGGTCAATTTTACCCCGATTCCCCGGGACGGCTAAAAATGCAAGGCGATTGGAACAAAAGAGCCCGGCCGGGGCGGGAACATTTTCGCGCAGGCGGGCGTCCATGCCCCGTTGTCGTCCTTTTATGAAACGAGGAAAGAATGAAACTCAACAGCCTCCAAATCATTATCCTTGCCGGCATCGTTTTCCTGGCCATGCTGGCCTGCCTGCCCATCGCACTCATTGGCATCGAGAGCGGCCCTGCTGCCGCCCGCGCCACCCAGCAGGCACAGGCCACCCAACTAGCCTCCACCCTGCAGGCTTTCGTCACGCAGAACGCGGTTACGCCCACCTCCGCCCCCACGCAGACCCCCATGGCGCCGACCGCCACGAGCGTCCCGCCCACGGCGACCTTCACGGCCACGCCCGTTTCGTACTGCGGCTGGGTCCAGTTCATCAATGATGTGTCCGTGCCGGATGGCAGCGTCTTCTCGCCCGGCGAATCCTTTACCAAGATCTGGCGCCTGAAGAACATCGGCACCTGCTCCTGGAGCCCCGACACGAAGCTGGTCTTCGTCAGCGGCGAACGGCTCAACGGACCCATTGCGGTCTCCCTACCCGGATATGTCGCTCCCGGACAGACCGTGGACGTGGCGGTGAGCCTGACGGCCCCCGAAGAGAACGGCCACTATGTTGGATACTGGATGCTGCGCAGCTCAGACGGGACCCTGTTCGGGACCGGCGCCAGGGCACAGAACGCCTTCTTCGTGGACATCAAGGTCCGGCGCGCTCTGGACCACGGGACGGTCAAGGGAACCTTCCGCTACCCCAGCGAGTTCAACCCGGCCCTGACCCTGTACTTTGAAAACGCAGCCACGAAAGACATCATCCAGTTCTCGATCCCCGAGAACCAGATCACCTACAGCGTGCTGCTGCCCAACGGGACCTACTATGCCTATGCCTGGGCTCCGGGCTACAACCTGGAGGGCGCGTATGTCAACACCGACCGGACACTGAAGATCTTTGAAGTGCGGGGAGGCATGACCACGGAAGGCATCGACATCTCCGACTGGGACGTGAAAGCCCACAGCCGGGGCCAGTAGAAACAAGGAACGGGCGCTCCCTCAGGAGCGCCCGTTCACTTTTATCCCAGCTCACTTACGAACAGGGGGATCTCCAGCTCCTCGGGCGAAAGACCACCGTGATGCCCGTAGAACCTCTGCTCGAACCTGTCCCTGATATACCACCATACAGTGCGCCCCCGGTAGGGAAGGACCACCAGGTTCCCGAGGCGGCCGCGAAACGTGGGGGAGATCTGGGGCCCGAAGTAGCCTTCCGATACCAGGTCGCTGGCGAGGACGACCGCGGCCTCCCCCTCCAGGCGGGCCTCCAGAAATGCCTGCGCTTCCCCGAGCAGGTCGTCACGAACGTACAGGAACATATCGCGCGCAGAACCGGCAGGCACGAGCAGTTCCCCGCGCGCGTCCCGCTTGAAGAAACGCTCCACACCCGCCAGGCGTGGATCAAGATTGAGGAAGACCGTGGTTTTTGGATCCACCTGCATGGCCCCGTGGTCAGCGGTCATCAGGAAGAGGATACGCTTTTTACGCGGCAGGGCCCGCTCAAAGAAGTTGTCCATGAGCAGGAGAAAGGACTCAATCTCGGCCTCGGCCTGGGGTGAAGCAGGGCCGTATTCATGGCACAGGCTGTCGATCTTGTCGAAATAAAAATGCACGTAAAGGGGAGCGTTCTTTTTCTCCAGCAGGAGGCCCAGGTTCACCAGTGCCTCGGGCAGGGTCTTGAAGCCGTGCAGCTCGGCGCCGCGCATGACCGCCTTGGAGTAGGTGGAGGGCGTATAGTCGCGGCCGCCGAAAACATGCGAGCGCACACCTTGCGGGGCAAGCGCCTGATACAGGGTATGGGCGGGATAGAGATGGCGCGGAGAAACACCCGCAGCCTTGAGGGTGTCACGCTCCCTGTCACCTGCAAAGGAGAACAGGAGCGGCGCGATCACCCGGTCCACCAGAGGCTCGTAATAGAACCACTCGTACACCCCGCTCTCGCCAACCGGCTGCCCGGTGTGGATGGTCGTCAGGTGAGCGGCGGTGGTGGAGGGAAACTGGGAGGTCAGCTTCTCCAGGCGGCCGAGGCGGGTGAGGCGGCGCAGGAAGGGAGCATCCTGAAAGCGCTCCATGAAACGCCAGCCGAGGCCATCCGCCAGAAGGAGGACCACCGCATCATAGCTACCGCTTTTCACTGCCGACTGGAGGCGCGCGGGAAGACCGGCAAAGCCGCCCGAATCGTAACGCGGCTTGAGGAACTCATCCGGCAGGTTCACGACTGATCCGAAGCGAGGACCATCCCTGCCGCGCGCCGCCCGATCTCCACGGCGAAGTTCGTGCCGCGGTCCCACGGATAGACCTGGCTCATGGAGGCGAAATACAAGCCCGGGATGGGCGTCTCAATGGAGGGGATGTTCTTCGAATGGCCAAGCAGCGGCACCGGCTGGGCATAGTTGGTCTTGAAGACCCAGACCTTGTTCACCCAGTCCCGCTCAAAAGCGGGATTGAACTTCTTGAAGGAGGGCAGGAAGCGCTCCAGCAGCTCTGCATCGCTCAGCGAGAAATACTCGTGGCCGGCTTCCAGGTAATCACCGGCATATACGATATGGTCACCGCCGAAGTGCTCCGCACCTACAAAGTTGGTATGCTCCACCAGGGCCAGCATGGGATAGCCCTCCTCCTTGGGCAGGTTGAACCAGTAATAGCCCTCTTTGGAGAGCTGGTGCTTAAGCGAGAGCACCATGACCACCGCGCCCATGGACTGGAGCGCCAGAAGACCCTTGAGATAATCCCCGGGAAGGTCAGGAGAAAGCCGTGCCAGCAGATTGGGCGAGGTGGTCACCAGCACCCGGTCAAAATGCTTCGCCTCCCCGGCCTCAACCTCCAGGCCGCCGGAGGGGCCGGGCCGGATGGCCCTGACCTGCGCGCCCAGGCGCAGGTCCACGCCCATCTCGCGCAGGCGGTCCGCGAAGCGGTCCGCGAAGCGCTGGAAGCCGCCGCGGAAGGTGCCGAGGCGCGTCGTGCGCGCCTTGATGCGCGCCCACATCCAGGCCATGTTCACATCCCGGTAGAACGGCCCGAACTTGCCCACAAGCAGGGGTTTCCACATCTTCTCATAGACGTTCTTCCCGGCCCATTTCATCATCCACTGGTCGGCGGTGACGCGTTCCAGCGCACGCCAGTTATTCGTCAGCCGCAGGAACAGGCCGACCAGGCCGAAGCGCACCTTGTCCAACCCCCAGCCCAGCCCGGGAAAGAGGATCGCCTTGAGGATGGAATCAAATGGATAGAATTTCCCATCGTGATACATGACCGTGAGAGGCCGGGGGAAGAGCACCTCATCCTCCCAGCCCAGCTCGCGGATGAGCCCGAGCATGTAGCGGTCAGACTGGAACCAATGGTGATAGAACTTCTCCACCGACCAATCCCAATGCGGTTCCTTAAAGCCCGAAGCCAGTCCGCCCACAGCCGGCGCCGATTCGAAAATGGTGACCTCATGGCCCGCCCTGCGCAAGTCAAAAGCGGCGGCCATGCCGCCAAACCCAGCACCGATGATCGCGATCTTCATGATTGATCCTGTCAAAAAATTCAGGCCTGCACTTCCGTCTCGGCCCGGAGGGAATCGCTCCAACGGATGCCTTCGCGCGCAAGATAGTAGGCGCCCAGCAGGGTAATGGGCAGCCAGAGAGCCACGTGCAGGGCCAGGGTATAGCCGGTGGCGGCGGCCTGGTCCACACCGTAGGCGGTGAGCACGGCGATGCCGGGCGCGTCGAAGGTGCCGATGTAGCCGGGCGCGGAGGGGATGGTGGTCGCCAGGTTGGCCAGTCCATTCATGAGCATGAGGGCAAAGAAATTCACCTTGAAGGGGAAGGCATGCATCACGAACCAGTACTTGCCCGTCTCCAGAAGCCAGATAATGACGGAGGTGAAAAAGACCATGAGGACGTTGAAGGGTGAGCGCAGGGAGGCCAGCCCGTCCAGGAAGCGATGCATCAGCCCGAGGGCGCGCTCGTGAAGACGGCCGGGGAGCAGCCGCTGGATGAACCAGGAACCAAAACGGGATGTCACCTGCGGGAACATGGCAGCCAGCAGGAAGACCACCAGCGCCCCCAGGAAGATGCCCGTGCCGAACACCGCAACCTGCCGGATGCTCCCCAGGACTCCAGAGCTGCCGGTCAGGCGGGCCAGCTCGGGCAGGTTGATGAAGACGAAAGCCAGCATCACCACGCCGTCGAAAATGCGCTCAATGATGATGGTGGCAAGCGAGGCCGAGACGGCCACACCCTCCCTGCGCTTGAGGATGACCGCCCGCAGCACCTCGCCGGCGCGGGCGGGGTAGATATTATTGCCCATGTAACCGATAGTCGTGATAGGGAACATCACCCGGGTGGGGATCTTCTTGATGGGGCCGAGGAGATAATGCCAGCGCCAGGCGCGGATCGAGACCCCCACGAAATATACCCCGATGCCCGGCAGGAACCACCAGTAATTGGCGGTCTGCACAGCACTCCAGAAATCCTGCAAGCGCAGCCCCTTCAGCGACACCCAGACAAAAAAGACACTGATGAGAACCCCGACCCAAAACTGCCATCTTTTCATGCGGGGGATTGTATCATGCAGGCCCCTGCCGGGTCTTATAATGAGCACATGCTGCTCACCAACCAGCCTGCACCGGATTTCGAGCTGCCCGGCCTGGACGGGGTGTGCCGCCGGCTCAGCGACCAGCTGGGCCGCATCATTGTAGTGAACTTCTGGTCCTGCGAGTGCCCCCATTCCGAGCGGACGGACCGTTCGTTGATGTCCACCTTCGTCCAATGGGAGGGGGAGGTCGTCCTGCTGACCGTGGCCTCGAATGGGAACGAGGCCCTGGAGGACATACGCCAGGCTGCATTGAGACGCCGACTGCCGGTGGTCCTGCTGGACAGGGATCACCGCGTGGCAGACCTGTACGAAGCCCAGAGCACCCCGCATGCCTTCGTCATCGACCGGGAGGGCATCCTGCGCTATCAGGGGGCCGTGGACGATGTCGCCTTCCGGCGGCCCACGGCCAGCCGGTTCTATGTGGAGGCGGCCGTGGAGGCCCTGCTGGAAGGCCGCCCGCCGGAGGTACAGGAGCAGCCCGCCTTCGGCTGCGCGATCGTGCGCCTTGTTTAGTGCTAGAATCCCACTGTGATCACGACCGAAGCCCGGATCGCAATGCTGAGAAAGATCCACCTCTTCAGGGAACTGAGCGAGGAGGAGCTGGTCTACCTCGCCAACCGGTTCAGCGAGGTGGAGTATAAAGCGGGTGAGGCCATCATCGAGCAAGCCACGCGGGGGGATACCTTTTATTTGATCTACCGGGGCAAAGTACGCGTCAGCCGCAAGAAAGACAACCGCGAGGAACAACTGGCGACCCTGGTGGAGAACGATTACTTCGGCGAGATGGAACTGGTCTCCAGGAAGCCGCGGGCCGCCACCATCAAGGCCCTGACACCGGTCACAGCGCTGATGCTCTCGCGGGAGAACTTCGATGAGCTGCTGCGCAAGAACCCGGCGCTCAAGCCCATCCTGGATGTAACCATCCGCAGCCGCTCGCTGGCACGGCAGTTGCAGTTCAAGTGGCTGCGGGAGGACGAGGTGGTGTATTTTCTGGCCCGCAAACACCCGGTGCTGCTCTGGGAGGCGATGGGGGCACCCGTACTGGTCCTGATGGGCGCCATCGGGCTGGCGCTGTGGTCCGTCTTTACGGGAGCGGTCACTCCGGCCGCGGTGGGAGGCCTGCTGCTGCTGGCCGCCATTGGCTGGGGGGTGTGGCGGGCCATCGACTGGAGCAACGATTACTACGTAGTCACCAACGAACGCGTGGTCTGGCTGGAGAAGGTGGTGGGCCTGTACGACAGCCGGCAGGAATCGCCGCTGAACACGGTGCTCTCGGTCAGCGTGGAGACGGATATCTGGGGCCGGGCACTGGATTACGGGAATGTGATCGTGCGGACGTTCGTGGGAAAAATCCCTTTCCTGAGCGTGCCCCATCCCAACCAGGCGGCCCATGCCATCGAGGAGTACTGGAACCGGGCCAAGAAGCAGGTAACCACGACGGAGCGGGATGCCATGCGGGATGCCATCCGGAAAAAACTGGGAATGACGATCCCCCCGCGCCCCGCCCAGACGGTGCAAAGCCCTGCCAAGCCGCCCGCGCCCAGCATCCAGACCGTGGCCCTCAAAGCCCTGGGGGCCAACACCATGAAGATCCGCTACGAGATCGGCGATACGGTCGTGTATCGCAAGCACTGGTTCGTGCTGGTTAAGCAGGCCGGGCTTCCGGCCCTGTTGATCCTGGCGCTCACGGGGTTGTGGGTACGGCACCTGCTCATCCTAGCCTTCGACCCGGCTGTGTCGCTGATCCAAAAGACGGCCACCGGCAACCGCATCGATTCCCTGTCCCTGCTGCTGCCCATCCTGATGATCCCCTGCTTCCTGTGGATGCTCTACCAGATCATCGACTGGAGCAACGATGTCTTCCAGGTCACGGCGGACCAGATCATAGACCTGGACCGCGCACCCTTCGGGACGGAGGAACGGCGGTCCGCGCAGCTGGAGAACATCCTGGCCACGGAATACCGGCGGGAGGGCATCCTGGGCAACCTCTTTAACTTCGGAACGGTGGATATCACCGTGGGCGGCACGCAGCTGACCTTTGAGGACGTGACCGACCCCGCCACGGTCCAGTCGGACATCGACCGGCGGCGGATGGTGCGCATGGCCCAGACGAACGAGGCCAAGGTGTCCGGCGAGCGCGAGCGCATCGCTGAATGGCTGGCAGCTTACAGCGAAAACCTGGATGAGTTTCGGAGCGGGTCTGATGAAGGGCCGAAAAGCGGTTAAAATCGTTGGACTTCGCGAGGAATCATATGAGCACCCGAAACATTATCACCCTTCCAGACCCGGTCCTGCGCCGAAAGGCCCGACCGGTGAGCAGTTTTGACGGAAACCTCCAGACCCTGATCGACGACATGATCGAGACCATGCGCCAGGCTCCCGGGGTCGGGCTGGCGGCCCCGCAGGTCAATATCTCCGAGCGCCTGATCGTGGTGGAGTACGGGGAGGAGGAAGAGGGCGAAGACGGCGAGATCATCGAACATCCCAAAAAGCTGTTCGTGGTCGTCAACCCCGAGATTGTGAAGAGTTCCCAGGAAACCGAAACGGGCGTGGAAGGCTGCCTTTCCATCCCAGGGCTGGTGGGCGAGGTGGAACGCTTCTCGAGCGTGCAGGTGAAAGGCCTCAACCGCCGCGGACAGCCCATCAAGGTCAAGGCCGAAGGCTGGCTGGCGCGCATCTTCCAGCACGAAATCGACCACCTGAACGGGGTTCTCTTCCCTGACCGCGCCACCCGCCTGTGGAAACCGGAGACCGAGCCGGCCGAGGAACAGGAAGTCTGATCCCCTCGATCCATGTACCTCAAGCACCTTTCGCTGACGAACTTCCGCAAATTCACCCGCCTGGACATCGATCTGCCCCGGCGGGTCGTCGTGTTGGTGGGCAGCAACGCGCAAGGCAAGACCAGCGTCCTGGAGGCGGTCTATTTCCTGGCAGCCTTCACCTCCTTCCAGACACACACCGACCGGCAGCTTGTCAACTTCATCGCGGCGCGCGAACCGCTGGCGGTGACGCGGCTGGTGGCGGAATACGCGCGCGGCGGCTCCTCCCACCGGCTGGAAGTGCGCCTGATCCTGGAGCCCACCGGGGCCAACGGCCAGAGGCTGCGCAAGGAGATCCTGCTGGACGGGGTGAAGCGCAGCACAGCCGAGGCCATCGGACAATTCAAGGCGGTGATCTTTGTGCCGCAAATGACAGAGATCGTGGAGGGGGGGCCGGAAGACCGGCGGCGCTACCTCAACCTGGCGCTGGCGCAGGTCGTCCCGGCCTATGGGAGCGTGCTGGGGGAATACCACCAGGCGCTGACCCAACGGAACGCCCTGCTGAAGATGCTGAACGAGCGGGGCGGCAGCCCGGACCAACTGGAGGTCTGGGACGCGGAACTGGCAAGCAGCGGGGCGAGGCTGATCCTCTGGCGCATCCAGGCGGTCCATGAGATCGAACGGCTGGCAGCCCGCGTCCACAACCAGCTGACGCGCAGCCAGGAGATCCTGCGCCTGGCCTATGAACCGGCTTTCGACCCCCTGCCGCACCCCAATGGACAGATGGGGCTGCGCATCAAAACCGTGGTGGACCGGTCCACCCTGGACCTGCGCAGCATCGAGGCCGGCTTCCGCGAACGCCTGGGTCAACTGCACGCAGAGGAGATCGCACGCGGGGTCACCACCATCGGCCCGCACCGCGATGAACTGCGCTTTTACGCCAACAATGTGGACCTGGGCGACTACGGCTCCCGCGGCCAGGTGCGCACGACCATGCTGGCACTCAAGCTGGCCGAGGTGGCCTGGATGAAAGAGCGCACCGGGGAGTGGCCGGTCATCCTGCTGGACGAGGTCATGGCCGAGCTGGACATCCAGAGGCGCGCCGACCTGCAGCACTACATCGGCGGCTCGGAGCAGGCACTGCTCAGCGCGGCGGACCTCAATCTCTTTGACCCGGGATTCACCCGCCAGGCGGACATCTGGGAGGTGCAAGGCGGCAGGGTGCAGGCAAGACCGCCCGGGGAGCAGACCATCCCGATGGACAGGGCATCGGACGACTGAAATTGTCACTACGGTAAGCCAACGGAGGTCAAAATGACAGTGAAACGCTCACAGGATGTGGAAGCCAAAGCGGTGGCGGCCGGAAAAGACACCACGATCCAGGTCCTGATCTCTGCGCAGGAGGGACCGAACTTCGCCCTGCGGAAATTCTCGATGCAGCCGGGCGGCGGGATGCCGCGGCACACCAACACGGTGGAGCACGAGCAGTACGTGCTGCGCGGGCAGGCACGCATTGGCATCGGAGAGGAAAGCTACGAGGTCAGGCAGGGGGACGTTGTATTCATCCCGGAAGGCGCCATCCACTATTATGAGAATACGGGCAGCGAGCCGTTCGAATTCCTGTGCATCATCCCCAACAAACAGGATACCATCACGATCGTGGACGAGGCTGCCTGCTAGGCCAGCGGCATCTTGACCGGGATGCCCGGTTTGCGCGGGTACTTGGGCGGCGAAGCAGCGATCTTTTCCACCACGACCAGGTAACGGTCATCGGCGACGCCGGGCAGGTTCACCTTCACGAGGCTGGATAACTTCCCCCCCAGTATCTTCATGGCATGCTCGGCGGCCTGGGCTTCCGCGGGGCCGCTCTCGCCCTTCTGGGCCAGCATCCTGCCGCCCATCTTCACCAGTGGGAGCAGGTATTCGGCCAGGACATTCAATTTCGCGACCGCCCGCGCAACCGCCCAGTCATAGCTCTCGCGGTGGCGGGGGTCCTGGCCCACCGCCTCGGCCCGCGCCTGGAGCACATCCACCTCCTCGAGGCCAAGCAGCTCCACAATGTGCTGGCAGAACATGGCTTTCTTCCCCACCGACTCCACCAGGGTCAGGCGCAGCTGCGGATACAAGATCTTCAGGGGAATGCCGGGAAAACCTGCCCCGGTACCCACGTCGATGAGGCGCGCCGGGGGAGCAGACCTCCACGCCAGGGCGCAGGAGAAGGAATCCAGGTAATGCTTGGTGCGGATGGACTCCTCGTCCCGGATGGCGGTCAAGTTGAACTTGCGGTTCCACTCCATCAGCTCGCGTTCATAGGCAGCCAACGCCCTCACCTGCCGCTCCGTGAGGGAGAGGCCGAACAGGGCACGGGCATCCTGAACGAGTTTTTCCAGGGGGGAATTCATGGGAGAGAAAACGGGGGCAGGCTTTGAACCTGCCCCCGGCGGGGTTACTTCTTTTCGGGCTCTTCGACGACGACAGCCTTCATGCGCGGCTTGCGGAACCTGCGCACCAGCGCCCGCACGCCCAGGAAGATCAGCCAGACAGGGATGCCGATCAGGATGAGGGAGGGCAGGACAAGCAGCACGAAGCGGATCAGGAAGTCCACAAAGTCCTGGAAGAAGAAGATCAGGTCCTGGATGGCCTCGCGGGCCACACCCTGAGGCTTCCAGCCAGCGATCTCGATGGGCTGGACACTGGCCTCGGCAATGATACGCACCGACACGGCCGAGAGGGCGGCAGACTCCTCGTAGTACTTCATCTGCCCCTTGACGACCTCGATCTGCTCGCGGATGGAGGTGAGCTGGTTGAAGACGTTAAGCACATCCTCGGTGGCCGTGGCGTTCTCCATGATCTTGACCAACTGGGTCTCGGTGGCTTCCAAGTTTTTGAGCCGGGACTGCAGGTCCACGTAATCGGCGGTCACGTCCTGGCCGGAACGGGACTCGCTGCGCACCTCGATCACCTCAGACTTGATCCTGTCCAGTGTCTGGTCCAGCTTCTCAGATGGCACGCGGATGACGACCTGGGCTTCAGGGACTGTTACCCCGTTATTCCCGGTGGACTGGTACTTGTTGGAGGAAACCACATAGCCGCCCATTTCGGCGGCCAGGGCCTCGATGGCCTTCATGCGGGCATCCACATCCGCCACCACGATGGCAAGATCAGCGTTCTGGATGACCAAGCGCTCGATGGCGGCAGGCTGTCCACCTCCACCAGAGGAAGGCGCAGGCGCCTCAGCAGCCGGGGCAAGGGGCGCATTGGCCGGCGCACCGCCGTCCTGGCGGCTGAAGTACTGGTCCTGGAATGCGGGTGCTGCAGTCGGGGCCGCGCGAAAGCCCGCACAGGCAGATAGCAGGCCGGCGGCGATCAGGCTGATGAACAAAAGGCGTTTCATTTCTTTTCTCCTCATGCAGGTCTGTTCGATGCAGGGACGACCCACCAAAGGAAAATGTTCCCCTACCACCCCTCGGCCAGGCGCAGCGCGTGCTTCTCGGGCAGGTTGGCCGCCCGGATGCGCTGCTGGACTTCGGCGATGTTGTATTTCACGCGCCGCGGGGTCCAGGTGCGGGCTTCGGTGTCATAGAGGGCGTAGGAGGAGCGCGAATCCCGGTCTCTGGGCTGGCCCACCGATCCCGGATTGAGGATCATGCGCGAGCCGAGGGGAGCCGGACGGTTCTCCTTCAGCACCTCCAGGGAGATGCGGTCATTGGATTCGTCCAGGCGGAAAAGGCACTGGATATGGGAATGGCCCACAAAACACCAGGGGGTCTCAAAGTGATCGAAATTGAGGCGGGCAGAGAGCGTGTTCAGCACATATTCCCACAAGGGGTCGCGCGGGCTGCCGTGGGCCAGGGTGGCTTCGCCGCGCACGCGCGTGCTCTGGGGCAGGGAGCGCAGGAAGTCCATGTTGTCGGCGGTCAGCACGTTCTCGGTCCACAGCAGCGAGCGGCGGGCATCGCCGTTGAAGGTCTCGAACGGCATCTTGCCGATCACGGCCACATCGTGGTTACCCAACAGGCAGGTGAGATGGGGCAGCTCGCGCATGTGCTCCACCACCAGGTTCGGGTCCGGGCCGTAGCCGATCAGATCACCCAGGCACCAGACCTCATCGACCGCGCCGGCATCGGCCAGCACGGCCTCGAAGGCCGAATAGTTCGCGTGGATGTCAGAGATGACAAGGACCTGCATTATCCCTCCAGTAAGGTCGCAATGTGTTCCATGATGATCGCGGCAGCCCCGGTTTTTTCCATCAGCGGCAAGGCTTCGCGCTGCCCGTTGGAGAACAGCAGGGTAATACGATTTGTCTCTCCGGCAAACCCCGCACCTTCGGCAGTAATATCATTGGCGGCGATCAGGTCCAGACCCTTTGACCTGAGCTTTTCATCTGCATTCTCAAGAAGATCGCGCGATTCCGCGGCAAAGCCCGCCACCACCCGCGGCCTGGACGGACTGCTTGCGACCGTCCGCAGGATATCGGGGGTGGGCTCAAGCTCCACCCGGGGAAGGCCCTCGCGCTTCTTCATCTTGTCGGGAGCGACATCTTTAGGCCGGAAATCCGCCACTGCGGCGGCCATGACCAGCGCATCGGCGCCCGGCAGCTCTGCCATGACCGCGTCGCACATCTCAAGAGCGGTCTGCACCGGCACAAGCCGGGACCCCACCGGAGGCGTGAGCGCCGTGGGGGCGCTGACCAGGACCACCTCGGCCCCCAGGTCCACGGCTGCCTGGGCGAGCGCATAGCCCTGTTTGCCCGAGGAGCGATTCGTGAGCACGCGCACCGGGTCCAGCGGCTCCTGGGTCCCCCCGGCAGTGACCAGCACGGTCCGCCCGGCCAGCCTGCCCTTCAGCCCCAAGAGGCGGCGGATATGGCCGGACAACTCGGCGGGCTCAAGCATGCGCCCGGTCCCCATAAGGCCGGAAGCAAGATGACCCTGGGCCGGCCCGGCAATGAAGACGCCGCGTTCCTTCAGGATGGACAGGTTCTGCTGCGTAGCGGGCGCCTCGAACATGCCGCCATCCATGGCGGGGGCGATCAACACCGGGCAGGAGGCGGCAAGAAGGGTCACGGATAACAGGTCATCGGCCAGGCCGTGCGCCATTTTGGCGATCGTATTGGCCGTGCAGGGAGCCACCACCAGCAGATCCGCCGAATGCGCCAGCCCCACGTGCAGCACATGCGCCTCCCCGCCCCAGAGATCGGGGTCGGAAAAGGCGGGGCGGCCGGTCACGGATTGGAAGGTGAGAGGGGTGATGAACTTTTCGGCGGCGGCGGTCAGGACCACATCCACTTGTGCGCCTGCCTGCGACAACCTGGAGGCCAGTTCCGCCGCCTTATAAGCGGCGATCGAGCCGGTGACGCCAAGCATGATACGTTTCCCTTGCAGCGCGCTCATCGGATTGATTATACCTGTGAGTCCCCCGGAATCAGCCTTCGGCTGTGCCGCCACCTTCCACAAGCGGGACCACCTCGCCCTCCGGCAGTCCCTGCATCAGTGCGGCGCTGCCCAGGATGACGGCCGTTCCGCGCACTCCCGAGCCAATGGACAACTCCTCCTGCGACAATAACCCGGGGTCGATCAGTACCCGGATGGGCTGCCGCAGACCGAAGGGGCCCACCGCCCCGATCACATAGCCGGTGATCTCCAGCACCTCTTCCTCGGTGGCCATCGAGATGCGCGATTGTCCCAGGTAACTGCGCAGCGCCTTCCAGGAGATCTGCGCCGGACCCGCGACCAGCGCCATGACGAAGGTATCCTGCCTCAAGCGGAAGAGGATGCTGCGCACCACCTGTCCGGGCTGCTGGCCGCGCTCGAGGGCGGCCTGCTCAAGCGATTCCACCGGGCCGGGATGGGTGAAGACGCGATGAGGGATCCCCAACTGCTGCAAGGCAAGGCTGACGGGAGGCAGCTCAGGCATGGGTCTTTGGCTCGTACAAGCACAGCTTGCGGACGGGACAGACAGGGCAATTGGGCCGGCGCGCCGCGCAGACCTCCCTGCCCAGGCGAATCAGGTTGAGATGGGCCGCGTAATAGGTCCCGGGCGGGAGCAGGGCCTCCAGATATGGATGGGCCTGCTCGACCGTCATCCGGGGCGGGCGAAGACCGATGCGCCCGGTGACGCGGTAGACATGCGTATCCACGGGGAAGGCCGGCTTGTTGAGCGAGAAGCACAGGACGATGGCAGCCGTCTTGGGGCCTACGCCATTGAACTGCATCAGCCAGGAGCGCGCCTGCTCCACTTCCATCTCCGCCAGAAAGGAGAGGTCGAGCGAACCGCGCTGCTCCGTGATGCCCTTCAAGACGGCCTGGATGCGAGGCCCCTTCTGGTTGGCCAGGCCTGCCGGGCGGATGGCCTCCACCACCTGACCGGCGGGGGCATCCCGCACCGCCTCCCAGGTGGGAAAACGGGAGCGGAGCAGGTGAAAGGCCCGGTCGCGATTGATATCGTTGGTGTTCTGCGAGAGGATCGTGGAGATCAGCTCATCGAGCGGGGGCAGGCCCTCGCGCCAGAGCGGCTCTCCATATGCGGCAAGCAGCGCGGCATGGACTTTGCCGGCCCGCCGGGCCTCATTCATGGCGTTCCAGTGTGAAGACCGGCCGGGAGGCTCCTGTGACCAGCCCGCGGTGATTGAGGAGCTGCCTGCCCGGTCCAAACGGAGCCAGCGCCTCCAGCTGCGACCCTGACAAGACCCCAAGCTGCCGCAGGATCTCCAGCGCCACGGCGGGCCGCACGCGCGCTGAGGAACGCAGGTCCATCGAGAGGCGCGAGGCATCGCCATCCGTCACCTTGAAGGCGATGCCAATACCGGGGCTGTCGGAGGCGACCACGCCGGGAGCCAGGCCGATGATCTGAAAGCCTTCCGCACCGCGCTTGGTCACCACCAGACCGTCGCAGGCTTTCATCAGCTCGCAATCGAATTCGCCGGGGCCGCTCACCATCTCCGGGTGGGAGGTCATGGCGGAGATGATCTTGCGGCAGGCGGAGGCCCGCTCGGGGAGCAACCCCCGGGGATCGAGCAGGCGGGCCATCCCCAGGGCGGCATTGGCCAGCGGGACCGCAAAGTTGGGCGCAGAACAGCCATCCACACCCAGCTCGACGGCCCCCGGATCCATCCCGCACAGCGCGGCAAAGGCAGCCAGGATCTCCTGCTGGACCGGATGATCGAGACTCAGGTAGCTCTCCAGCGGCAGCCCGCGCATTTTGGCATGCGCCAGCATGGCCGTGTGCTTACCGGAGCAGTTGTTGTAGTTGGGTGTCGGCCGCTCGCCGCTGGATACGAAACGGCGGAAGCTTTCGGGGTCCGAGGGGAGGTGGCTGCCACACTGCAGCAGGTCCTCCTCCAGACCGGTCCTGGCCTGCATGGAACGCACCGTCTCGAGGTGCAGAGCGGAGCCTTCGTGCGAGGCGCATGCCAGGGCAAGCTCGGCGGAGGTGAAGCCGTAATGCTCCACCCCGCCATGCTCTACAAACGGAAGGGCTTGAAAGGGCTTGGCGCTGGAGCGTAAAAAGGCGACCGTTTGAGGGTCGCCATAGGAAGCCAGGAGCCTGCCATCCGAGTCCACGACGGCGATGTGACCGTAATGGGTGGACTCCACCAGGCGGCCCCGGCTGAGTTCCAGCAGGGGGAGCGCTGCGCTCACACGCTCTCCTCGAGGGGGTGTGCGGAGGGATGATAATGCCGTGTGTAGTAATGCAGCAGGCCGTAGCGCAGGCGTTGGGCAAAGTGCCGCTGCTTGGCAGCCGAGCCCTTGAAGCCGGCTGCGAGGGTATGCACGAGGTTCTCAGTCGCGGCCGGGGAGGCCTTGCGGGCACCCAGGCGCTCCAGGCGGTCGCGGGCCCGCTTGAGGAAGTCCATCTGGCCGCGTATGCTCTGGGCGTTGACCACGCCTCCGCGGCTGCTGACAACGGTGTACCCCTTATAGGCCGGGGAAAGCAGGGAATGGAGCGATTCGATCCAGGCCGGCAGATCGGCGGTGGCCAGGAAGGGAGGCTGGTTCTTCAGCACCGCATCCCCGATGAATATGACCCGCTCCTCCTCCAGGGTGACCCAGAGAGCGCCCGCGGCGGGACCGGGACGCGACTCGATGAGGATGGGACTGCCATCCCAGTACAGGGTAAGCTGCTGTTCAAAAGAGATCTCAGGGGGCGCCCAGCGGACGCTGCCGAGGCCGGAGATATCCTCCCACTCGGAACCGGTCTCCTCGCCCTGAGCCTTGAAAGTGTTGGGGCGGTTGCGGAAGATCTGGGCGGCCTTTTCATGAGCAATGACGGTGCAATCCATGGCGCGGGCGCCCAGTGTCCGGTCGGGATGCGCGTCCAGGTTGATGAGCAGCCGGTCGGGGCCGGCGTTCAGGTTCATGAGCGTAGCCCGCCAGGCGCGCCCGTCCTCGGGAGAGGGCGGCGCATCGATCTGTACCAGGCCGCGCGGCCTGACGATCACTCCCAGCACCACTCCGGGATACTGGTCCTCGATGTAGACGGTCTTGGCGATGGCGTGCATGCTTCTCCTGAGAGATCAGTCTTGTTCCATGGAAAGGCGGCCCGTCTGGCGGCGCAATTTCCCCGTCTGCCGGATGCGAGCCACAGGCAGGGTGAGCCAGAAAGTGGCGCCCTGGCCCGCCTCGCTCTCCACCCAGATGCGCCCGCCGTGCCCGTTGACCGCCAGGCGGCAGAAGGCCAGCCCGACGCCCAGCCCCCCGGGCCTCTCCTTGCTGTGCAGGCGCATGAACTTTTCAAAGACGCGCTCCTGTTCGGCCGGGGGGATGCCGGGGCCGTTATCCTTAACCCACAGGCGCACCCACTCGGCGCTCTCCACGCGGCCGCCGATGACGATCCTGCCGCGCACCGGCGTAAACTTGATGGCATTCTCCAGCAGGTTGATAAGCACGCGGTGGATCATATCCACGTCCACCAGGATCAACGGCAGGGCCGGGGCGACCTGTTTCTCGATGACCTGGTTGCGGGCCGAGGCGCTGGGATCCACATCGCGCAGGGCTTCCTCGATGAGGGCGGCCGGGTCGATGGCGGCCTTGTCCTGCACCTGCTGTCCCGCCTCAAGACGGCTGATGTCGAGCAGGGAATTGACCAGCCGCTGGATGCGCCCGGTCGAGTTAACGGCAATGGTGAGCATGGAAAGAGCGGCTTCATCGGGGG
The DNA here is from genome assembly GCA_964608885.1 of uncultured Anaerolineaceae bacterium. Classification (GTDB taxonomy): domain Bacteria; phylum Chloroflexota; class Anaerolineae; order Anaerolineales; family Villigracilaceae; genus JACPVF01. Next base: position 25,663 of record CAZSPX010000007.1, read on the forward strand.
GGATCATGTCCTCCAGCATGTCCAGGCTGGAGACAATGTTGCCAAGCGGAGAGCGCAGGTCGTGATAGATCATGGCCGTCATGTCTTCACGCAGGCGGTCCAAGTCCTTGCGTACGGCGATATTCCGCAGAATCCACTGGATGGAATCGCTTTCGGCGAACTGCACGCTGCGGGCATGCACTTCCACCGGCACGGTCAGGTCCTCCCTGCCGTGCATGGTTGATTCGTAGGTGCAGTCGGCGTCCCGCAGGGCTTCAAACTCCAAACCGACCTTGCTACGGTTCACATCATGCAGAGTCTCGATGTTCCGGTCGCGCAGCTCTTCGAGGGTATAACCTGTCAGGGCGGCGGCCTGCCGGTTGGATTCAAGCACACGCCCGCTGAAGTCAGTGATCATGATGGCATCGATGCTGTCATCGAAGAGCTCGTGGTAGCGACCGTGGGCCTGCTGGAGCTGGGCATACAGGCTGGCGTTCTGGATGGTGGTGCCAGCCAGGCTGCCCAGACCGGTCATCACCAGCAGGGCATCCGGGTCGAACACACGCGCCACGGGGTTAATGGCCTCAAGGATGCCAATGATCTCTCCCTGCGCCTGGATGGGAGCCAGCGCCAGGGAATGGATATCCACGCCCAGGAACTTATCCATCTCGCCGAGGTTCCCGTCTGCGGAGGCACCCGGCAGAACCAGGCCGCGCCCTTCACTGATCACTCGGGCTGCCAGTCCCTGCCCGGCAGGGACGTGGCGGTTCAGGATCTGGGCGGCATTCTTCCCGGCGGCGGCATGATAGATGAGGGCGCCTTCCGGGTCCAGCAGAGCGAGGGCCATCGTCTCCACCTGGAGGGCCCGCATCGAATGATCGAGCACGCGCCGCCAGACCTCGGGCATTTCAAGCGAGGTATTGATGGTCGCTGCGCCGTCTGCCAGAGCTGACATGACACGCGCCGTGCGCTGGCTTTCACTGTACAGGCGGGCATTGAGGACCGCCACGCTGGCCTGGTCGGCAATGGCCTGCATCAGGTGCAGGTGTTCCTCGTTGAACGCGTGGGGGGTGGAATGCACAAGCGTCAGCACACCCACCAGCTCCTCGCGCGCGAGCAGGGGTACGCAGATGGCCGCTTTCGGGCCGGAGTTTTCTGCAGCGTCGTCTTCACGCCGCAGCCAGCGCTCATCCAGGCTGGTATCGGGTACGAGGGCTGCCTGGCGGTGCTTGACCACCCACCCGGCCAGCCCGCGCTCAACGGTCTCCTTCAACTGCTGGGTGATATGCTCGTGGAACTGCTTTCCGTACACAATGGTGGCATCGAGAGGTTTCCCCGCATCGTCCATCACCACGATACTGCCGCGCTCGCCGCCAACGTTCTGGAGGGCGGCGTACAGCAGGCGCTGGAGCACGGTCCGAAGGTCCAGAGCAGTGGCAACCTCCCGGCTGACTCCGATCAGCAGCTCCAGTAATGACCGATTATGATCCTGTTCCATCGTTTCTTTCAGAAACGTCATATGCTCCTTGCCAGCGCCTCTAAAGGACAGCCACTTCGAATCATACCACGCAGAGAGGGAAATAGCCGGACGTTTTCAGGCCTGGCCGGCCTGAACCGGATTCAGCGAGTATAGCATAGTAAAATCGGCCCATGGGATTGGACATCTCTCGAGTTCGGGCCCTCTGCTTCGACATTGATGGGACGCTGAGCGATACCGATGACGTCTACATCCAGCGGCTGCTGCCCTTCCTGCCGCCCTGGCTCTTCAAGGACCCGGCCCGCACGGCCCGGCGGCTGGTGATGTGGTCCGAGGCGCCGGCCAACGGCCTGTTCGGGCTGGCCGACCGGCTGGGCGTGGATGACGAGATGGCGGCGGTCCTGGACTGGATCTACCGTCACCGCAGGCATGCTCCGGAGCTCCTTTTGCTGGTCCCGGGAGTCCGCGAAATGCTGGACAGGCTGAAGGGATATTTCGCCCTTTCGGTGGTCAGCGCCCGGCCCGCCCGCAGCAGCATGGCATTCCTGGAAAAGTTCGATCTGGTGCAATATTTCGATGTGATCGTGACCGGGCTTTCGGCGCCGCATACCAAGCCCTACCCCGACCCGATCCTGCTGGCGGCGCAGGAAATGAAAGTCCTCCCGAACCAGTGCGTAATGATCGGGGATACCACGGTGGACATCCGGGCGGGAAAATCGGCGGGGGCGCAGACCATCGGCGTCCTGTGCGGGTTCGGCGAGGAACCCGAGCTGCGCCAGCTCGGCTCAGACCTGATCGTTAAAGAGACCCCCGATGTGGCCGAGGTGCTACTGAAGTGATCTCAGCTTCCAGGCCATGACCTCGCTCCAGGTGAGGATGGCGGCCAGGAAGACATAGAAAGCCAGCCCTTTGAAGAAGAAGGTGGGAAGCGCCAGGGCCGCCGTGCCCCAGGTATAGAAGCTGAAGCGCCGCCAGCGCGCATCCCGGCGAAAGGCATGGCCCAGCGCCAGCATGCCAGGCATCAGTGTCAGCCCCAGCATCACAAAGAAGACATCATGCAGGATCCCGTGCCAGGTGCGCGGATCAGGACTCCTCAGAGGGTCCGTAAGGAAGGCTTCGCCCATCAGCGCCAGCCCGGCCAGCATGACCAGGGCCGTGCCCAGCCGGGCAGAGGGACCGGGTTCCAGGTCCATACGCAGCGCCCAGCTGAAGAGGGAGAGCATGGCCCCGCAGACCAGGAAGGCTGCCACCATCCAGCCACCCAGAGGCCCCAACGCCAGACCGCTGGGCCAGTCCAGGGTGGGGCGCAGCAAGCCGTCCCAGCCGAGGGAGCGCATAAAATCGTATTCGGCGATCGTCAGCCAGACGATCACCCCCGCCAGGAGAAGCGGGCCGACCAGCCCGCAGGCCACCGCAAGACGCTTCATAAATTCATTATAAGGGGGACGCGATATAATCGCGGGCATGAAACCCCTCCGCCTAGCCTGCCTTGCACTATGCCTGCTGGCGCTCTTCATCCAGCCGGCCCGCGCCCAGGGCAGCGAGCCCCTTGCACTTGTCCTAACCGCCACCGGACCGGTCATGCCGGCCATGCGCGAGTATATCCAGCGGGGGCTGCAGGATGCGGAACAGCGCGGCGCAGAGGTGGTGATCCTGCAGTTGAACACCCCGGGGGGCGCCGTCAGCGCGATGAAGGACATCGTGGAGATGCTCGCCGCCAGCCCGGTGCCCGTGGTGGTCTACGTGGCCCCCCGCCGGGCCTGGGCGGCTTCAGCCGGGGCGATCATCACCATGGCGGGGGAGGCGGCTGCCATGGCTCCCGAGACGGTCATCGGGGCGGCCTCTCCCGTGGGAGGCAGCGGCGAAGACCTCGGCCAGACGATGGAACGTAAAGAGAAGGAAGCGATGAAGGCCATCGCCCGCAGCCTGACCGAACGACGCGGGACCGAGGCCGTGACCCTGGCCGAGGCGATGATCGAGGATGCCAAGGCCGTCTCGGCCAATGAAGCGCTCGCGGCCGGACTGATCGATTTCATTGCCGGGGACCAGGCCGACCTGCTGCGGCAGCTGGACGGCTTCACGGTCCGGACAGCGGGCGGCGAGCGTGTGCTCCACACGGCCGGGGCACGCACAGAGGAGCTGCCCTCCACCTTAATCGAGCAGCTGCTCGGCATGCTCACCGACCCCAATATCGCCTTCCTGCTGCTGGCCATCGGCATCCAGGCCATCCTGATCGAGATCTCCAGCCCGGGAGGCTGGGTGGCGGGCTTTATCGGCGTGATCTGCCTGGCGCTGGCAACCTATGGCATGGGGGTGCTGCCGGTCAACTGGTTCGGGCTGGTCTTCCTGCTGATGGCCTTTGTCCTGTTCATCCTGGATATCAAGGCGCCGACCCACGGCGCGCTGACCACGGCGGGCGTGGGCTCCTTCATCGTGGGGGCCCTGGTACTTTTCAACTCGCCCGGAACGCCGCAATTCCAGCGCGTCTCCATTCCGCTGGTCATCGTGGTGGGGCTGGCGATCGGCGCCCTCTTCGCCGTGATCGTGATGATCGGGCTGCGCGCCCGTCACACACCGCTGCGCATGGGCGCGGAGGCGCTGGTCCACAAGACCGGGATCGCGCGGGCCTGGTCGGGTCTTGCCGGGCAGGTCCAGCTTGGATCGGAGCTGTGGAGCGCGGAAAACGCCGAGGATTCCGACAAGATCCGTAAGGGGGACGCGGTCGAGGTCGTCAAGGTCGAGGGCTTAAGATTGAAAGTCAGGAAGAAATAAGATAAGCTTGAAGCAACACAAAGGAACCGATGCCAAATCCCCCCACCCGAGCCCGGGTAGATCCCGTCTCAACTGATACTCCGCCGCTGCGCCGCCCCGAGTGGATCAAGGTGCGCGCCCCTTCCGGAGAGACCTACGAGCGCCTGCAAACCCTGATGCGTTCCAAGGAACTGCATACCGTCTGCGAGGAGGCCATGTGCCCGAACATGGGCGAGTGCTGGGGCTCAGGGACCGCCACCTTCCTGATGCTGGGGGATGTCTGCACACGCACCTGCGGCTTTTGCGATATCAAGCACGGCAAGCCGGCCCTGATGGACTGGGGCGAGGCCGAGCGCGTGGCGCAGGCCGTGAAATCCATGAACCTGAAACATGCCGTCATCACCTCGGTGAACCGGGATGAGCGGCGGGATGGCGGGGCACCCATCTTCGCGATGGTCATCCGCCGCATCCGCGAGCTGCTGCCGGGCTGCTCCATCGAGGTGCTGATCCCTGATTTCAAGGGGTCGCTGGAGGCCTTGAAGATCGTCATGGATGCCCGCCCCGAGATCCTTAACCACAACGTGGAGACAGTGCCGCGGCTCTTCAAAGCGGTGCAGCCGCAGGACAATTACGAGTGGGCCGCGGCGACCCTTTCCAACGCCAGGCGGCTCGATCCCGAAGTGCTGACGAAATCAGGCATCATGGTCGGGCTGGGCGAGACGATGGAGGAGGTCAAGGCGGTGATGCGCGACCAGCGCTCCTGGGGCGTGGACATCCTCACCATCGGCCAGTACCTGCAGCCCAGCAAGAAGCACCTGCCAATGGACCGGTAT
>CAZSPX010000008.1:0-29527 GCA_964608885.1 uncultured Anaerolineaceae bacterium
GTCGCAGTTCCTGGATCGTGGCCCGGACGGTGGAGCTGATCTGTCTTAGCTCGCTCCCCAGGCGCGGGTCCGGGAAGGTTTCCTTGATGTACTGGATGTTATAGGCAATGCTTGCCAGGCTCTGAATGGGGCCGTCATGCAGCTCGCGCGCATAACTCTGCCGGTCTCTCTCGCTTTGTTCTGCAAGCCGGTGGTGGATTTCCATTTGCGTGATGGCCTGTTGGCGCTCGTTTTCCAGGCTGACCTGTTCCGTAACATCCCACCTGGTGACCACCAGCCCGTCGCCCAGCCTGACCGCGTGGATATCATATATACGCGTCGTCTCCGGGGTATCGCCCAGCGGCGCCCTTTCCATCAAAGGCTGCCCGGTTCGAAGCACTCTTTTATAACGCTTGAAAAGCTCCTTTCCAAGATTGCCGGGGAGCGCCTCCAACAGGGTATGCCCCAGCATTTCCTCCCGGGTTTTCTGGTCGATGCGGCAGGCAGCCGCATTGACGTACTCGAAGCGCAGATCGATGATCCTTCCGGGCTTGCCATCTTTGCGGGTACTGCGTACTGCGGAATAGAGGATAAAGCTCTCAAGCAGGTTCTCGATGGAAAGGTGGAACCTGGCCTCGCTTGCCCTCAGGGCCGCTTCAGCCCACGCCCTCTCCACCGACGCCCAGGTGCGCTCGGCGGTTTCAACCATTAATGCCACCTCCTCATCGCTCCATTGACGAGGAGTGGATTGGTGGACTGCCAGGAGCGCAGCGACTTTACCATCAATGATCAGCGGGATATCCACATGTGCTTGCACATCCAGGGCCATATACGCAGACCGCTGTTCTTCTGTCAGATTGGGGTTGAAGGGGATATCGGCGATTATGTATGGGCGGCCTTTGGGATGATCCTTGGGAAGATTTCGGGAGAAATCTGCCAGGTGGAACCGGCCCTTCAGGGCTTGTACGCCGTCGGTATAGCCGCCTCCCAGGGTCACATCCTCACCGCCCGGTTCAACCGCGACATAGAAGACACGGCTGGCCCGCAGCCATTTTCCGAGCACCTGTGCGGCTGTTTCCTTTATCTGCTCCGGGTCTGTGAGCCGCCTGAGGGCATCTGCAAGTGTGATGCGGAAGGCATCCCGTTCCGCATTTCTCCGCAGGGTTTCCTCGGCCTCTCGCTTGGCGGTTACATCCGCAAATGAGCCAACCGAGCCATACACTTTTCCGGTATCGTCCAGGAGAGGGCTTGCGCTTCCCCAGAGCAAGGTCCTGGTTCCATCGTCAAAAGCCAATTGGACCTCAAAGTCATTAATGGATTTCCCGGTTTTAAGGGCGAGGATCATGGGGGCTTCCTGGGGAGGGAGTACCGTTCCATGGTAGGAGACCTGCATCACTGGCGCCTCGGATCGTCCTGTCTGCATTCGGGAAAGATTTGCACCGGGCGCTGTATGCATCACACGATAGGCCGCTTGGTTCCCTGTAATGGTCATCCCCTCTGGATCCAGGCACAGAAAAACTGGTGTTGGGACTGCATCGATCACGGCCTGCAATTGCGCCGAGCGCGCCTGTTCCATGGCCTCGTTTTGCAGATGGATGTCTTCGATCCGTTTCCGCTCGGTGATATCTATAAAGGCACCAACGGCACCACGAGGTTTCCCGTTTTCATCCAGCAATGGAACCGCATTGCCTACCAGATTACGCGCCCGGCCGTCTGTAAGGATAATGTCAAACTCATAGTCCCGGATTTCAATGCCTGACGCAGCCGCGACCTGCATGGGAAGTTCATGAGCGGGGATCTCTTTACCGTCCTTGAAATTCCGGAAGGGCTGGAGCACAAGGTCCTCGCTCGGGGCGCTCTTTGAGAGGTTGGCCCCCTTCCACATTCCCAGGAACTCATAACCATATCGGCTGCCGGTCATCTCCCGGCATTCCGGATCCCGCGCGATCCAGACCAACGCTGGCACGGCATCCAGGATCGCTTCCAGTTCAGCCGCCCTTGCCTTTTCTCGTTCCCTTGCCTCATCCAGGTCTTTCTCGGCCTTTTTCCGATCGGTCACATCCTGCGAGACGCCCCTTAGGTAGAGGGTTTTTCCTGAAGCATCACGGCCGGCTTCGCCCACTGTATTTACCCATAAGATCTTGCCGTTTGTGCTGAGAACGCGATATTCTTCCACAAAGGGCGTTCCGTGGTCGCGGCTGGAGCTTAGTTTTTCGGTCACCCGGCTGCGATCTTCGGGATGGATGCAGTCGATATAGCAGTCGTAGTCCATCGGTTCGACGGATGGTTCACATCCGTGAAGCCTGTACATCTCAGCCGACCAGTCCATCCTCCCGGTCGGGAGGTTCCAGCGCCATGTGCCCACGCGGACTTCACTGAGGGATTCTTCCAACCAGGCGGTCGGCTTATCCTGTACGACTTGTAGATCCTGGGCTTGTTCTGCTTGGATCTTCCCCTCCTGCATACAGCTTTCCAGGGAATTCCTGAACTGTGCCAGCTCTTCTTCAGCCCTCTGCAGGCAGGAAGGCGGCAGGCTTCCCAGGCTGTGTTGAAGCTCTGCAAGCAGGTTCCGGACCTGCTGCATCTGCATATTCAGGGGTTGGTGAGACATCCAAGCTCCTTGGCGAAGATCTTTGTTGTGCGCCTTTTAAAGGATCGGTTTTTGGATACAGAAGGCATTTGTAAGTAAGCGTCTACCGGATCGCACCCCTGTGTAAGCATTAAGGGCGAAGAAAGGAGGTTTTGGGATGGTTTCTCCAGCCTTTCATCTGTCCTTAATATTACCCTAAAAAATCCGGCGGAACAGGAGCGGGAGCTTTTCGTTAGAAGGATATAAGCAAATTCGCGCCTGTTTTCCCGGGTCGACGGGGGATATGGATCCATCCGGAGGAACAGGAGCATTGGAGGTAGAAAATGATCAATAGACGTTTCAACCCGGGGCTTGCTGCGATTGCTGTGGCAGTCCTGTGTATCCTGACAATGATCGTGGGAGCTGGCGCGATCGCCATGCAGGCAGCCAAGCCGCCGCTTTCCTTGATCAAGGTGCCTGGCGATTATGCCGGCATTCAGCAAGCAGTGGATGCTGCCAATCCTGGTGATCTGATCCAGGTGGGTCCCGGGATCTACCAGGGCACAATTACATTGAACAAGCCTGTTACTCTCGTGGCTTCAAGTTTCGACGCGATCTACCCCGTGAACAATACGGCTGTGCTGGACGGGATGGGAGGGGATGCAGTGGTCATTGTGCCGCCCAACATGAGCCAGATGCCCACCCTGCGCGGGTTCGTCGTGACCAATGCCGCCAATGGAGTGCGGGCCGGATCGCCGCTCGTCATCGAATCCAGTTATTTCAATAACACGACCCTGCATGTGAATTATCTGGATGGCTCAGGCGGTATCAACCGGGGAAATATCTATATCCAGTCTGCCGATGACGCCATCCATGTGGAGAACGCCAACCGGCCTCTGCTGATCGAAAACAACCGTATTCTGTACGCCGGGGATGACGGAATCGAAATCGGTCTTCAAGTGACCCCCGCGGGTTCCTCCACGGCCGGAATCGATATTTGGAACAATATGATCATCGGCAGCCGCCAGGATGGCATCCAGGTCCTTGACTTTGGTGTCGCTCCGGAGCAAATGGAACGCAGGCTGGTTGTTGTCGGCAACCTGATCGCCAATAATCAGCGTGCAGGGATCGGGTTGGTTCCCAATACTGCGGCAGGCGAGGATTATTCGGCGGCGGCTGTCAGGGAGCCCATCCGTGTCTACAACGATACCTTTTATGGGAATGATGTAGCCATCTCAGGAGGGGAAAATCTCGTGGCTTTCAACAGCATCATTGCCAACTCAAAATCCAGAGGCGTATGGAAGGTCCAAGGGCCGGCTGGAAGCAATTCAGTGATAGCATACACCTTGTTCTTCGGGAATGGTGTGGATGCCGATCAGGGCACGCTGGGGAGCGGGAATATCCTGGGCGTTGATCCACTTTTCGCCTCTCCGCCCAACCCTGGCCCCGATGGGACCTGGGGAACGGTGGATGATGACTTCAGCGGACTTCTGCTGACGGCCAATTCCCCCGCCATTGATAAAGGAGTGGTGCAATATCTCACTGCCTCCGGGGAGGCGGTCCCACCGAGTCCTATCACGGGTTTCACTGGCTCAGCCCCCGATCTGGGCTGGCGCGAGTACGGTAGCGCTGCCTTTGTGACCGCCACGCCTACGCTGCTGCCTACGATAACGGTCCAGCCCACCGACACGGCCTTCGTTCTGTCGCCCGCGCCTCCGACGGCCACCTCTATCGTGGTGACGGCTACGCCTCTGCCTGCCTCTGCCGCACCAACCCAGACGTTGGCTCCGCCTCCTTCGGCGACCTCCACGGTCGCAGTCTCACCGACCCCTACGCCAGTCCTCAGTGTGTCCAGCATCCTTCCTTCCAGCGGGCAGATCGGGGCGGTCATCAATATCACGGTCACTGGCTCCGGCTTCATGAACGGAGCGGTCGTGACCTTTGAGGGAGGTCAGGGGGCGGCTCCTCAGGTAACGGCGGTCCAGGTCCTTAACCCTCAGACCATGGTGCTTTCCGTAAATGTCCAGGGAGATGTCTCCTTCGGGAATCAGCTCTGGGATCTTCGCGTGACCAATCCCGATATGACTACTGCGATCCTTGAAGATGCCTTCACCGTGATCCCGGCTCAATAAGCGGGTCTGGGATCGATAAAAATGGAACCCCCGCCGTTCATCATGGCGGGGGTTCTTCAAATCTTGACAACCTTCGGAGGCTGCAGCTAGAACATCAATGCGTTGATCTGGTCGATCGATGCGCGGCTCGGCCGCAGGTCGGCTTCCTCAAGCCGGTTGAGCGGGGTATCCACCAGCCGGTGTGTATCGATCAAGGAGGGCTTGTCGGTCTCAATATAGATCAGGCCGGTGACCAGCCAGTTATTTCGCTGTGCCTCCTCCAGGGTGTGCAGGGCTTCCCAGCGATCGAGAGGGTTATAGAACTTGTCCAGGTTCTTGAGCAGCACCACTGAGCCATCGTGCAGGGTGACCTCCCGGATCTCGCCGGTCTCCATGTCCGCTTCCAGCATGATCTCTTCACGCGCTGGGACGAAGGAGATCTCGTGCAGGGGAGCCTCGTGGTCTTTCCCCCAGGTATAGGAATGGACTGCCTGGTCCTGGTTATTGAAGGTTACGCAGGGGCTGATGATGTCCAGGACCGCGATGCCATTGTGGGCAAGCGCTGCCTTGAGGAGCTCCTTGACTTGCTTCGGATTTCCGGCAAAAGATCGTGCGACGAATGTGGCATTGGAGGCCAGCGCTTCCATGCAGATGTCGATGGGCATGTACTGGTTCACGCCCTGCTTTTTGAGGGTCAGCCCCACCTCCGCGGTGGCAGAGAACTGTCCTTTGGTCAGTCCGTACACGCCGTTGTTCTCGATGATATAGACCATGTTCACGTTACGGCGGACGATATGCTTGAACTGGCCCATGCCGATACTGGCGGTGTCTCCATCTCCCGACACGCCGATGCCCTTCATGGTATGGTCGCCAAACAACCCGCCGGTCGCCACCGAAGGCATGCGGCCGTGCAGGCCGTTGAAGCCGTACGACCGGTTCAGGAAATAGGTGGGGCTTTTGCTCGAGCATCCGATTCCACTGAACTTGGCTATGCTATCGGGCTGGATATCCATCTCGTAAAGTGCAGAAATGATCTGATTGGAGATGGAGTTGTGGCCGCAGCCCTGGCACAGGGTGGTGGGGTTGCCGCGGTAATCGTTTTTGGAGAGACCGGCCGCGTTCACCTGGGCGGTTTGCAGTCCGTTGACTGTGATTGTCCCTGACATGATTTTTGCTCCTTCCTATTTCTGGGCCCTGGGTTTGGAGGCGCGCCCCGGCTTGGATCGGTTGGCAGGAACCTTGATCCGGGAAGTCGATGCCACCTGGCTCTCTCTGGCGCCGGGCGCCTTCTTGTCGCTTCGCTGCCGGGGGGCCTGGCGTTTCTTGGGGCCTTGCTGTTTCTTCTGGGCAAGGATCCCTTCCCGCACCCAGCGGGCCGAGGCGGGCATTCCGTCTCCGAAGGCCACAGAGACGAGGCGCGTGGCAAACTCCGGATATTCCAAACTGAGCAGTTGGTGGAGTTGGCCGTCCCGGTTCATCTCCACCACATAGTTGACCTCGTGCTTTTCAACGAATTTCCGGACCTCCGCAGTGAACGGCAGGGCGCGGATGCGCATGAAATCGGTTGCCAGCCCATGATCCTTGCTCAATTGATGGCGGGCTTCTTCCACTGCCGCCTCGGTCGAGCCGTAGGCGATCACCCCGGTCGAGGCCTCGCGCATATTGCGGATCACCGGAGCCGGCACGTATTTGCGGGCGGTCTCGTATTTCTTCTTCAGGCGGTCCATGTTCCGCTGCCAGACAGCCGCCTCTTCGCTGTACCGGGCATTCTCATCGTGGCCGGTTCCACGCAGGAAGTAAGCTGCCATGGGGTGCTTGTTTCCGGGCACGGTGCGGTAGGGGATGCCATCGCCGTCCTTGTCCAGGTAGCGGCCCCAATTGCCTTTCAGCTCCTCCAGGTCCTTTTCCCACAGGATCTTGCCGCGGTCCAGCGGAGTATCCGGGTATTTGAACGGCTTGCACATCCACTGGTTCATACCCATGTCGAGGTCGCTCAGCACAAAGACAGGGGTTTGCAGCCTTTCCGCAATGTCAAAGGATCTCCAGCCGAATTCAAAGCATTCATCCACTCCACCAGGGAGCAGGATCACCTGTTGGGTGTCACCATGACCCATGAACGCCACGAAGCTCAGATCCCCTTGCGAGGTGCGCGTGGGCAATCCCGTGGACGGGCCGATGCGCTGCACGTCCCAGACCACAATGGGCACCTCGGTGTAATAGGCCAGTCCGGTGAATTCCGTCATCAGGGAAAGGCCGGGGCCCGAGGTGGAGGTCATTGAGCGCAGTCCGCTCCACCCCGCGCCGATCGCCATGCCGATCGCGGCCAGTTCGTCTTCAGCCTGCAGGACGGCGTAGGTGTGTTTTCCATCCTCCCGCTTGCGCAGCATGGGGAGGTAATCGATGATCGATTCTGCCAGCGACGAGGCGGGCGTGATCGGGTACCAGGCCGCGAACTGCAGCCCTCCATAGATCGAACCGATGGCTGCGGCGGTATTGCCGTCCGCCATGATCAGCCCGTTGGTCTTGTCCATGGCTTCCACGTAATACGGGTCTCTTTTTGTCAGGTTGGCCCTGGCCCAATCCGCGGCAGCCTTGACGGTGTTGAGGTTCAGCGCGATCGGCTTTTCCTTCCCCTTGAAGTGGAAGTTGAGCGCAGCCTGGATCATTTCGAGATCGATGCCCAGGACCTGTGCGACGATACCCACATACACCATGTTTGAGACCAGGTCCCGCAAGTTCGAGGCCACCTCGGTCTGCTCGCGCATCAGCTGCTTGACGGGCATGGCGTACACCGTGATGTCGTCGCGCGTGACCGGCTGCTTGATATCGTCGGCATAGAAGAAGGCTCCGCCTGGTTCCACCGCAGCCAGGTCCCGGGCAAAGGAACCGGGGTTCATGGCCACCATGATCTCGCTGGTCTCACGCCGGGCGGTAAAGCCCTGCTTGCTCAGCCGGATCGTGTACCATGTGGGCAGGCCCTGGATGTTGGATGGGAACAGGTTCTTCCCAGAGACGGGGATGCCCATCTTGAACAAGGCTCTCAGGATCGTATTGTTCGCCGTTGAGCTTCCCGACCCGTTTACGGTTCCGACCGTGATCGAAAAATCATTGACAACCTTCCTGTTCATTTCGCTCCTCTTGGAAATTCAGTCAGGCCGTTCGGAGAGCAGGTCAATGTGAGTGACCAGCGCCTCGCGCCCTGCCTGGTAATTGCCGCTGCAAATGGCTTCAACCATGAGCTCATGGTATTGCCAGACTTTTTTCAGGTACTCGTAGCTTCCCGCAAATACGTTCAGCCCCACCGCCTCGTAGGCATCCCAGTAAGCCTCCAGCAGGCCGGTGACAAAGGGATTATCAAGCCGGCGATAGATCAGCAGATGCAGGCTGCGGTGCTCCTCGTGGGGGACCTGGATGTTGGGTGGGCTCAGCTTGTCCCGCGCCCGGTGGATCAGCGCGCGCAGCTCCTCTTTATCTTCGGCGGTCAGCGTGCAAACCGCCTCATCCCAATACGCGGTCTCGATATGGTTGCGAAGCTCCGAATACTTCTGGAACTTGCTCTCATCCATTGCCAGGGCGTATGTAAGGCTTTGGTGTACGGCTGGCCGGAAGGTGTAGGTCAGTCGCCGGATTCCCACGCGAGGGCGTACGTCCACCAGCCCAAGGGCGCGCGCAACCTCCAATTGCTCCCGTAAGGAGGCGACGCTGACCCCCAGTTCTCGGCTGAGGTCATTCAGCGAGGGCAGGGGCTGAGAGTCCGATTCCCTGTGCCTGGCCAGGTATTGCATGAATTCCGAAATGGGTGCGTTCCCGGTTCTATCGTGCATTTTATTATTTTGATTAATCTGATTATTCGAACAATATAATTATATCCCTCTACCCATGGAAAATCAAGTGACATACATACGGTTATTACCGCCGTTTTTCCTTCTCAGAAGCTTTTTGAAGGGAAAATTGATGTTTTCTATGTAAAAAACGGAAAAAGATCCCAGCCCTATCTAGAGGCTTGCCCGCTGCCGCGCCGCTCTTAGCAGCCCATTGAAGAGGGGATGGGGTCGCATCGGGCGTGAAAGAAACTCGGGGTGGAATTGACTCCCCACCATGTACGGATGGTCCTTCAGCTCGGCGATCTCGACCAGCTTGTCATCCGGCGAAAGTCCCGAGAAAAGCATTCCATGCTCCTGGAAGGCCTTTCTGTACAAATTGTTGAATTCAAAACGGTGGCGGTGCCGCTCATCCACCCGCTCGGTGGCATATTCCGCCGCAGCTTTGGTCCCTGGCTGGAGAACACAGGGGTACAATCCCAGCCGCATGGTTCCCCCCAGGTCGGTGATCGAGCGCTGATCGATCATCAGGTCGATGATGGGATGTTCCGTCCCCCGGTCAAATTCCGAGGAATTCGCATCCTCCAGCTCCAACACATTCCGGGCGAATTCAATGCACATCACCTGCATCCCCAGGCATAGCCCGAGATAGGGAATCTCCTGCTCCCGTGCGTAGCGCGCGGCCATGATCTTGCCCTCGATTCCACGCGAGCCGAATCCGCCGGGCACCACGATCCCGTGTGCGCCTCGCACGATCTCCCAACCCTTGTCCTTCTCAAGGTCGGCTGAATGCACCCAGCCGATCTCCACATCCACTCCATTGGCCAGCGCAGCATGTTTCAGGGCCTCGCGCACGGACATATAGGCATCCTGCAGCTCCACGTATTTTCCCACAAGCGCGATCTTGACCGACGGGCGCGGCTTGCGGACCTCTTCCACCAGCCTCTCCCAGGGTTTGATGTTTGGTTTCCGCGTGGCCTTCAGCCCCAATTTTTCCAGTACCAGCTCTCCCACTCCGAGTTTTTCCAGCATCAAGGGCACTGCATAAAGGACATCTGCGGTCGGCATCGGGATGACGGCCCCTTTTTCAACATCGCAGAAAAGGGCGATCTTATCGCACAGGCTGTCTTCGATGGGGGCATCTGCGCGCGCGATGATCAGGTTGGGTGAGATGCCTATGGAACGCAGGGCTGCTACCGAATGTTGGGTCGGTTTGGTCTTCATCTCTCCGGTGGCCCCGATGATCGGCAGCCAGGTGACATGCACGAACAGGCAGTTTTCGCGGCCCACCTCATTGCGGAGCTGGCGTAGCGCTTCGAGGAAAGGCTGGGATTCGATGTCGCCCACGGTGCCGCCGATCTCCACGATCACGATCTCCGCCCCTGTCTCCTTTGCCACCAATCCCACCCGCCGCTTGATCTCATTCGTGATGTGTGGGATGACCTGGATGGTTCCTCCCAGGAAGTCCCCTCGCCGTTCCTTGGAGATCACCTCCGCATAGACCTGTCCCGTGGTGAAGTTGCTCACCCGGCTTAAGCGGATGTCAATGAACCGTTCATAATGGCCCAGGTCGAGATCGGTCTCCGCTCCGTCGTCCAGAACGAAAACCTCTCCATGCTGGTAGGGACTCATGGTCCCGGGATCGACATTGATATAGGGATCCAGCTTCTGTACCGCAACCTTGAACCCCCGCTCCTTCAGGAGCAGTCCCATGGCTGCTGCTGTCACGCCTTTCCCCACAGAAGAGACCACGCCGCCTGTGAAAAACAGATACTTGGTCGTCATAATTCACCTTCTTGATTTTGTGATTCCGGCATAATAAAGGCAGTGGGGAGGGCATTTGAGCCCTCCCCACCGGAGATTGTGATCATGGGTTGGATTGGTTGCAGGCGTTTCATCCCACCAGCTTGGCCAGGTCTTCGGCCGCCCGGCGCATTTCGAGGAAGATCAGGCCCAGTTTCGCGTCCTGACGTGCCAGGGCGGTTAATACCGCTTCCTCGCCGATCGAGGTCAGGATGATCGATCCGGCATTCCCCTTGATATAAACCTGCTCAAGGCCTTTGCGCCCCAGCTCCCCCGAGATTCTCTCGCCCAGGCTCAGCATGGCCGCGGACATGGCGGACACGCGGTCCTCCTCCACTTCCTGCGGCAGTGCCGAAGCCATGATCAGTCCATCCACAGAGACCACCGCGGAGGCTTCGATATCGGGGGCGGAGGCCTGCATCGAGCGCAGTCGGTCCACTAATTGTTCGGCGCGGGATTTGGTCATTTGGGTTCTCCTCGAACAGCTTTCTGAGTGTACCATAATTTCCCCAACGCCCATTTCTGTCATCCTGATCAGCCGCCGCGGCTTAAATTTGACCCCTCCCCCCCTTCATGATAAACTTACCTGTTTGACTTTTATGGGAACCTTCCCCATTTTCCTTGTCATTCTCGCTCTGGCTGGCCGTACTTTGCAGACCGGGCCCGTGATTACCGCGCCCCAGGCCGGGGCTATTCTCAGCGGCTCCGTGGAGATTCAGGGGGACATCGGGGCTTCCACCTTTTCCCCTGCCGAGCTGGCCTTTTCCTTCGCAGGTGATCCAACCGGGACCTGGTTCCTGCTTCAGAGTCTTCCCGGGGGCGCTCCCACCGGTCTGCTCGCCACCTGGGATACCTCCCGGGTAACCGATGGTGATTACCGTCTCCGCCTGCAGGTCGTTCTGGACGATGGGTCGGTGCAGGAGGTGATCGTGGAAGACCTCCACATCCGAAATGATTCACCTCCCCCGCTTGCGACCCAGACCCTTCCTGTGCCCACAGACACCCCTGAGCCTGCTGAAGACCTGCCCGAGCTCGTCGTTCCCACCCAGGCCTTGCAGAGCACGCCGGAGATCCTCCCTGCACAAGGTCCATTACCTGAGAACCCCGCGGGACTCAACCAGCGATCCGTGCTTTCGATATTCGGGCGAAGTGTAATTCTGGTCCTGGTCCTGTTTGCTGTGCTGGGTCTATTGCTGCGTTTTCGCCGGAACTGAACATGAGTGTTGGAGCTGCCTGATGTCTTTGGATACCTTTCTCCTGGTTGGCCTGGGGAATCCCGGCCGCGAGTACAGGGATAACCGCCATAATGCCGGTTTCATGACCCTGGATCGTCTGGCGGTGCGCCTGGGCGCCCGCGGAATGCGGCTTCAATCCAAAGCCATTGTGACCAGCGCGGTCCATGAGGAACACAAGATCATCCTGGCGAAACCCCAGACCTTTATGAACCTCTCGGGCCAATCCGTCCAGGGATTGTTGAATTTTTACAAGGTTCCTCTTTCCAATCTTATGGTGATCGCGGATGATCTCGACCTGCCCTTCGGAACAGTGCGGATCCGCGCCTCGGGCGGGGCGGGGGGCCAGCGCGGCATGGGATCGATCATCGAGCATCTTGGTTCCAATGATTTTCCTCGCTTGCGCATAGGCATTGGACGGCCTCCGGGGAGGATGGACCCTGCCGCGTATGTCCTTCAGAATTTCTCTAGGGAGGATCTAAAGCTTTTGCCTGAGATCCTCGGGCATGCTGAGGAGGCCGTCCTGGAATTTGTTGTTCACGGCCTGGAAGCTGCGATGAATAAATTCAATGGCAGCGCTGTGGAAGCACCATAAGAGGTTCTTTTTCTTGTGGAACCGATGATCCTACAACGAATCCAGCAGCTTCCCTCCTATAAGCAGGTCCTTTTTGATCTGGGGGAGGGTAGGCCCATTCCGGCTCTCGGGCTGCCGCGCTCGGCCCGGCTTCCGGTGATGGCGGCTCTTAAGTCAGATCTGCAGGGGCCCACCCTGCTCATCACGGACCGGGCTGATCACGCCATGGCATTGTTCGATGAGGCAGGGTTCTGGCTCCAGTCCCCTCGTTATCTGTTCGGAGAACCGAATCCTCTGTTCTATGAGCAGGCCGCGTGGGGTGCCGCCACCCGTCGGGATCGCATGACTACCCTGGCTGCGCTGTCCGCCTATCATCTTCCCTTTTCGGACCCTCCTGTCGATCCGCCTCTGATTGTCTCCTCCGTTCGCGCCCTGATGACCCGCACCATCCCCCGGCGCGATTTCCTGAAGGCCTGTATGCGCCTGCGCCAGGGACAAAGTGTGCCGCCCGAAAAGCTTCTGCGCTCCTGGACGGAATACGGGTACAACCGCGTGAACACCGTGCTGGAGGCCGGCCAATTCTCACACCGCGGTGGATTGCTCGATATCTGGCCCGCTTCGCATGCCTCCCCCGTCCGCCTGGATTTCTTCGGGGATGAGATCGAGACGATCCGGAGCTTCGATCCTGCGACACAGAGAACCCTGCAAAGGGTCGAAGAGATAGTGATCACCCCGGGGCGTGAATTCATTCTTGCCGACCCCGATGTCCTGGCTCCCTTCCGATCCAAGGAGACTGGATTGGAGGAGGATCGGGCGACTGAATTCCTTATCCCCGTTCTGCATCCTGCCCCCGCGAGCCTGTTGGACTACCTGCCTGCGAAATGCCTCGTGCTGATCGACGACTCCAGTCTGGCAGGTATGATGGCCAATGAGATCGAGGAACAGGCTCTCCACTTCCGCAAGGAAAGCATTGAGGAAGGCCTCCTTCCCCCTGATTTCCCCATCCCCTATATCACCTGGTCTGAGCTTTCGGACAACCTGCATAACCGGCATTTTCTGGAGCTTGGACGCTCGGAAGAGGGCGAGACTGCCGGTCCGGGCGGGCTGGCGGATGCGTTTGCCCACATTGAGCGCTTCGCAGGGCGGCTCAAGCCGTTCGAAGATTACCTTGCAAGCCTGGTGGAGGCCAACAAGACAGCCATCATCGCTTCCCGTCAGAGTCCCCGCCTTCAGGAGCTCTGGAAGCAGAGGGACGCTCATCTCCCGGCCGGGGAAGGCGGTCCCCCGGAGCCGCAGTTCATTGAGGCCTCTCTTTCGGAAGGATGGCAGCTGGGTGATCTTTTCCTGATCACCGATTCCGAGGTGTTTGGCTGGGAGCGTCCCCAGCCCCGCACCCATCAGCGCCCTCCGGTCGAAGCCCCGGAGACCCTCTATGCTGATCTGCAGGTGGGCGACCTCGTTGTTCATGTGGACCACGGCGTCGGCCGGTTCACGGGACTGGTCCAGCGGCGGTTGGAAAACCACGACCGCGAGTTCCTGGCGGTTGAGTATGACAGCGGCGATACGCTCTTCGTTCCGGTCCACCAGGCTGACCGGCTCACCCGCTACATCGGCGCGGACGGGTCGTCTCCCTCCCTTGATCACCTGGGCGGCCAGGGCTGGACGGAAAAGAAGGCGCGTGTCAAGGAAGCGGTCCAGAAGGTGGCTGTCGAGTTGCTGGACTTGTATGCCCGCCGGCAGATCTCGGAGGGGCATGCCTTCCCGCCAGATACGCCCTGGCAGAAGGAGCTTGAAGATTCCTTTCCGTATGTGGAGACTGGTGATCAGGTCCGCGCTCTCGAGGAGATCAAGCAGGATATGCAGACCCCGCGCCCCATGGATCGGCTGCTCTGCGGCGATGTGGGTTATGGCAAGACCGAAGTGGCGCTGCGTGCGGCCTTCAAGGCGGTCATGGATGGCAGGCAGGTCGCCATCCTGGTTCCCACCACGGTCCTCGCGCAGCAGCATTACGAGACCTTTATCCAGCGGCTCGCGGCCTTCCCGGTCCAGGTCGAGATGCTTTCCCGCTTCCGAACCCCTCGTGAGCAGGCCTCCATCTTGTCTGCTCTCGCCGCCGGGGAGGTGGATATCATTATCGGTACTCATCGGCTCATTTCGGCGGATGTGCAGTTCAAGGACCTGGGACTGGTCATCATAGACGAGGAACAGCGCTTTGGGGTGACCCACAAGGAGCATCTCAAAAAGCTGCGCACGGAAGTGGATGTGCTGACCCTCACCGCCACACCGATTCCTCGTACCCTCTACATGGCGCTTTCGGGCGTCCGCGATATTTCCAATCTGAACACCGCCCCGGAAGAACGGCTTCCCATCGTCACCCATGTCGGGCCTTACTCTCCGCGCCTGGTCCGGCAGGCGGCCCTCCGGGAACTGGAGCGAGGCGGGCAGATCTTCTTTGTGCATAACCGCGTGCATACCATTGAAGCCATGCGGGCGCATCTTGAAAAGCTGGTCCCTGAAGCCCGCGTGGATATCGGTCATGGGCAGATGCCTGAACAGGAGCTCTCGGGCGTGATGCACCGCTTTAATAATGGGCAGGTGGATATCCTTCTTTCGACCACCATTATTGAATCGGGCCTGGATATCCCCAACGCGAATACCCTCATCGTGGACCGGGCCGATACCTTTGGCCTGGCGCAGCTTTACCAGCTCCGCGGGCGTGTGGGTCGCGGGGCCATGCGTGCCTATGCTTATTTTTTCCGGCACAACAAGCTTTCCCCCACGCCCGAAGGCCAGCAGCGTCTCGAGGTGATCGCCGAGAACACCCAGTTAGGCGCCGGCTACTCGATCGCCATGCGGGATCTGGAGATCCGCGGCGCGGGAGAGCTGCTGGGGACCCGCCAGCACGGTTTCATCCAAGATGTGGGTTTCCATCTCTACACCCGCCTCCTGGCGAATGCGGTTCGCCGCATACGCGGCAGCATGGGCTTGCTTGTCCCGGCTGCTTCGTTCTCCCCCTTCGACCTTCCCCTGGCAATGCCGGTCAATGTGGATCTGCCTCTGGCGGTTGGCATCCCGCCGGAATATATTCCCGACCAGGACCTCCGCCTCCGGCTTTACCGGCGCATTGCGGACCTGCGTGATGAAGCCGAGGTCGAAGCCCTGCGTTCGGAGTTCCAGGATCGTTTCGGCACGCTGCCGGAAATGGTGACAAATCTCCTCGACCAGATGCGCGTCAAGCTGCGGGCTGAGAGGGCAGGCCTGTCGAGCATCAGTTGGGAAAACGGCCAGATCGTTCTCCGCTACCCCCCTCCTGCGGAGGGCGAGCAGCCTGCCCGTCTGCCGGATCTGGGAGAGAATGTCCGCGGGGGCCGTGGAGCCTGGTGGTGTAACTTTGGGAAGAGCCCGGATTGGATGAATCGCCTGCTGGAGGTGCTTTCGATCCTTCCAGCCGGCGCCCAATAGACTGTATGCAGTTAAAATTGGGGCAGCTCTGTTCCACGAGAGGTTTGCAGGCTTGCACATGAAGAAGAGTGTGGTGAAGCATTACCGGAATCTGCTGGCAATTTCACTGCTTGCGCTTGCAGCGTTGTTCTGTTCGTCTGCGGATTTCGGGAACCCTACTCCCGCTGCCGCCTCTCCCACACCTCCCTCCTCTGCGGTTCAGACTGGAGCAGCAGCTCAACTCACGCAGATCGCCCTCACAGGTGTGCCAGGGGTTCCACCCGCGCTGGCTGGTTCGATCATTGGGGCCTTGAGTTACCCTGCCGGTGCACTGCCCCCAATGCGTGTGGCCGCCCTGGATGTGACCACAAGCCAGCCTTATTATGTGGATACCCTGTTAAATCAGTCAGAATACGAGATCCCTGATATCCCTCCGGGGACCTATTATGTCGTGGCCTATAGCTTGGGTGGAGGCGCGTTTCCGTTCGGATTGGCCGGCGGGTATACCGCTGCCGTTCCCTGCGGTCTGACGGAGGTTTGCACCAGTCATCAGCTCCTGCCGGTCGTTGTATCAGCGGGTCAGGTGACCAGTGGTGTCCACCCCACGGATTGGAACGGGCGTGATCTCCCGCCCATTCCCGGGCCAGTCCCCGCGACCCCCTCCGCCCCGGCGAATGTGCCGGATTCCGGCGGGTCCATTCAAGGCTCGTTGAGTTACCCCTCCGAGTTTATCCCCTCCCTTGCGGTCGTAGCGTTTCGCGTGGGCGGTGCCCCCGGTGATTATTCTTTCGTGACCACTCAGCAGGGGCAGGAGACCTACTCCATTCCTGTTGCGGCAGGTCAGTACTATGTTGTTGCCTATATCCTGGGCGGAGGCTATGCGGGCGGATACTCGCAGGCGGTCTCTTGCGGGCTGCAGAGCTCCTGTACCGACCATTCACTGACCCCGGTGACTGTCCCCGAGGGAGGGACTGTGACTGGCATTGATCCTGCAGATTGGTATGCGCCCGAAGACGCCTTCCCGGCCTATCCTCTTCCCTGATCGGTTTTCAGTTGTTTTGGGATTGTCCGCATTTCAGCAGTCCGGCGAGGTCCGCTGGGAGGCTGATGCCGGACTGCTCCCATGTCCGGCACAGGCTGAGACGCAGCGCCTGGGTATTCGTCATGCCCGCGGCGGTCTCGGTTAACTGGCTGGCTTCGACGGTGCTCCCTACGGCAAGGCTCGCACGGATAAAAGGGATGATCTCCGCCCCGTAGGTCGGGGCGAGCGCGGCCTCTTCTGCAGCACGGTACTGGTCCAGCACCTTCCCCCAGTCCTTGTTCTGGGCTGCCAGCTCGGCCTGTTGGTAATAGGTACACCAATTGGGAGGGAGACCCAGGGCCTGGTCGAAGATGGTTTCATTGATTTTCTTGACGGGGGAGATGAGCCCGGGATCCGAGCGGCGGGCTGCGAATCGCAGGAAATCCGAGAACAGGCGGGATTCCGAGTCTTCCGGTGTCAGGATGTGCAGGCAGGGGCTGACTGCCGGATCATACCAAAGCGGAAGAATTTGGTCGCCCTCGCCGGTAAAGCGGGTCGAGAACTTCCGTTCGGTCAATTCACTTCCGTCAGCGATCTTTTCGGCAGTTGTGTCGTTTCCATAGCTTGGAAAATACCATGCCAGGGCGCGTTCATCCTTGTCACTTTGGTCATAGATCATGTTAATGGCGAATGCGGTCGGATAATCGCCCATGAGGGATAACAGCTCTCCCTCGGATACGAACGCGGTCCCTCCTCCCAATCCAGGCGCGCGCCAGGCCAGCTGGTTCAGGAAATCCTTTTCCCGTGCCCATGCGTTCCGGTAGAGGTTTTCCCACCTTAGGAGGAAGCCGGTTGCAAGTCCCAGCAGGAGCGCGTAGGTGATGATACGCTGCTTCGGCGTTCGGATGACGCTCTCTACCAGCCAGGTAACCAGCATGGCTGCCCCGAGCATCGATGCCATTCCCAGGCGGCTGTTCCAGAGGGGATTCGTGTCATACAGAGGCTGGTGCGTGACCCATGCGGGAATCGGCCCAAGGAGAAGCCCTATCAGCCCCAGGATTCCCATCTGTGCCGAGGCGGAGGCCTCCTCTCTTTCCGTGTGCAGTCCGTTTAGGTAAACAAAAAAACCTGCAAAGGTCACCACGGACAGGAAAAGGATGGCCAACCCGGCAGGCGAGAAGTCCACCAGGCCCGGCGCGAGCGTGTCGCTCCATGCGCCCGCCAGGATCAGGAGGGAATCCTTGAGCGCCGCCCCGATCAGATACGTGATTGTGGCTGTTGGTGCGCTGACCAATTCCCGGAAAACTGTAGGCGCGTTTGTATCCTGGGCGGGGGAGTGGAAAACGAACCCTCGCCAGAGGATGAATGCGATCAGCGCCAGGAGATACGGGGACCAGAGTTTGATTGTCCTGCTCAGGCGCTCTCTCCGGGTCATCCCGCTGGATGCCAGTGCCATCCAGAGGATCACTGGCCGCAGCAGCTCGACCCCGTTGAAGTATTCGATGGTGAAAAGCTGGAGCGCATCAAGCAGGACGGAAAGGATCAGCAGCGGCAATATCGCCCCCGGCTGCCTCACTGCCCGGGCCATCAGCCACAGGGAGATCAGGAAAAGGAAATAGCATACCCAGTGCGTGATATACGTCACCGCCATGGGCTGTAGTGTGTAAAGCGGATAGACTGTGAAAAGCAGGGCCGCCACGACCGACAGCCTGGCTTTTTCCGGCCAGAGGGTGCGCAGGAAAAGCCAGAAAGCCACCGAGGTCGCCCAACGCAGGACGAGACCGATCACCTGCCAGGCAAGTGGACGGAATCCCGCCACTGCAAAACCGGCGATGTAGGGCCACGAGGCAAAGGGACGGTTGTCGTAGGCGGAAAGCTCCCACAATCTGCTCAGGCCCTGGTTGGCGTAATAGATAAAATGCCAGTCATCCTGGTAGAAACCCAGCCAGGGAAGGAATACCCCGAAGGCAAGCAGGCAGGCCGCGAGAAGTGCCAGGGGTGGATTTCCTGCAATGGATCTAAAGCGTTTTGGCTCTAAAAGCTGCGTCATCGAATTGGATTATACTCGTGCAAAAAGCATGAATACCCATAAAACCCGGCCTTATACGGCAGGGCCGGCACCGGCGGTTTTGTCGATTTTGCTGGCGCTTGGCCCTGCTTTCTTGTTTTATCTCCTGGTCTTGCAGGGGCCGGTGATCAGCCTTGTACGTCTGGGGCTTGCGGCCCTGGGTATTCCGCTTTTCGCTTACCCGGTTTTTGATGCTCTTTCACATGGGGATTTCCTGAAATCAAAACGCCTCTTCCTGATCGGCTCAGGCGCCGCGATACTGGCATTAATGGGGATGCAGGCGATCTCTCTTTTCCCTGCTAAGGTCTGGCCGTTTTTTGGCCGTCACAGCTTGACCTTGGTACCCTCTGGTAGTAATTTTGAGCTTCGCGGCCTGCGGACTTCCCTTGCGCCAGTGAGCTATGAGGCCCTGGAGGGGCTTGAGACGTGGAAGCGGATCGAGAATCGACTGATTCCTGGTGCCTCGCCTCCTGGAGCATTATCATGGTCCGGCTGGACCGGTGACTCGCTGAAGTTGGATTTTTCGGGGGAGCCGGGTGCTGTAGTTCAAGTGCGCATCGATGATCACGTGCAGGAATATCGGGTTAGCGCAGGCGAAGACCGTCTCATTTCCCTCCAGCGGCATTTCGATCTGCCCGTATGGGGGAAGGCGCTGGTTTTCCTGACCCTCTGGCTGGCTTTATGTTATACGGTCGTTCTATTTTCTTTTTTTCTGGAATCCGGATGGGATCACGAGGTTGTGCTGCCGGGAAAGACCGTCCGCGCCCTGCTCTTCACCGGCGCCCTTGCCGGGGCGGTGTTGCTTGTCTTAAGGGTATATCTCCCTGTCCATCCTCAGCTTGTCTTTCCAGATCGTGATTCTGGTTTTTTCCTGTATTCGGGGAGGCAGATTCTGGAAGGCAGGATCCCTTATAAGGACTTTTGGGATCACAAGGGGCCGCTCATTTATTATCTGAATGCCCTGGGGCTGTTTCTGGGAGGGGATTCGGCTAATGGGGTCTGGGCCCTTGAGGTTGCCTGGATCGCTGCATCGCTTCTATGTCTTTATCTCCTCCTGCGCGATATTGCAGGTGAGCTTCCGGCGTGCCTGGGGATTTTCATTTTTCTTCTTGGCTTGGGCAACTCTCTGGGGGGAGGGAATTTTACCGAGGAGTATGGCCTCCTGTTCACGATCCTCTGCCTGTACCTATTTTGGTTGTATCTGAAGGACGGGAAATCCCGCTGGATTTTCTTGTGCGGTCTGATGGGTGGCGTCGCCTTCCTCCTTCGCCCCAATGGCTTTGGCGCCGCAATAGGGATAGGAGGGGTGTTGTTATTCCGTCCGCTGTCAGGGGCAATACCCCGGCGGCGCCGGGATTCGTTTCTTGTGCTTGCCGCAGGTGCTGCCGCCCCTGTCCTTTTGATTTTGCTCTACCTGTCCCCGCAGCATGCGGTCTCGGATATGTTCAGCGCCGTGATCCTGTTCAATCGTGGCTATGCGGGCCCGCTGCGCTGGACCCCTTTGGAGGATTTCCAGCGCGGGCTGTTCGGTATGCCCTGGTTGGGATTTTGGATCCTCGCCGGGTTGGCAGCCCTGCTGTCTGTTTTGTTAACTTCCCGCCCCGGGACTAGATTGCACCGTTTTATCGAAGCATTTTTACTGGCGGCTTTGGCCGAGCTGATTCTCTCCAATCTTTCCAGGGTTGGATATAAGCACTACTATATCGCATGGCTCCCGTATGCAGGGATCCTGGCCGCCTTTTTTGGTTCCCATCTGATGAATATGCTGGGCGCGGCCCCCCCGGCGTGGAAGGGTCGGGCTGTAAATCTGGCTTATCTGGCGGCTGCGGTGCTGGTTCTGAGCCGGATGCCGCCGGTGCTGGATCAGCTCTCCAAATACTTTCCCCTTGATTGGCTGCAGAGCGCTCCGCAATGGGATACGGAGGACCGCCCTCTCAACCGGCTGCGCGCGTATGTGAATCAGGATTCGAAATTGTTGATGTGGGGGAACGAGGCCGCCTATAATTTTCTCCTCGATCTTGAAAGCCCGGATCGGTTCGTGTACCAGTACCCGCTGATGCGTCCGGGGTATGCAACCCCTTCAATGGTTGCGGAGTTCGTCAGCTCCCTGCAGCGGGAGCTCCCGGTGATTGTGGATGCCTCTCCGGGGAATCCGGACGCCATTCCCCTGGAACCGGTCCGGCGCCTTGAAATGCTTTCTCAGCCTGGGAATGGTGAAAAATATCACTATCTGCAGCTGTTGTTCGAATATATTGATGACCGCTACCACCCCGCGGGCAGGATCTCAAAGAACTGGGTGGTCCTATCCCCGGATTGATTCCGGGATGACCGCCTCCTTGAGAAGACTAGATCGTTTTATCCTGGTTCTCACCGACCTGCCGTGTGGTTGTGGGTTGGGATTGGGGGAAGATCCCCATCTCGCTGGACCGGACTTCCTCCACCGAAAAGAACGCGCCAGGCGCGATGTCGTGGATCAGGTTGATGACCGCTGCCATGTTCTTGCGCGGTACCACGGTGTAAAGAAGGTCTACCGGTCCTTGTGCTCCCTCCCCTCTTACCTGGGTTACGCCGAACCCCGCTCCCCGCAGCGCGGCGGTCAGCTCCTCGCTGCTCTTCGCCAGGATGATCCGGACCACGAGTGTTCCCATCGCCATCCGCTCCTCGATCTTCATCCCGACAAAGGTTCCCGTAGCGAACCCCGCGGCATAGCCGATATAGGCAGCCGGGTGATGGACGTTACCGATCACCTCGCTTACGATGATGATCCAGATCAGCACCTCGATAAAGCCGAGCAGGGGCGCGATCCTGCGTTGGCCGCGCGAGGTGAAGATGATGCGCAGCGTGCCCAGGGTTACATCCACCACGCGCGAGGCAAATATCAAAAGGGGAAGAATTACCCAGACGTACCAATCGAAGGTCTGCATGTAAATTCCTTTGAAAAGTCGGGGCCAGGGCTGGGAAAGCCTCAAGTTTCGCTTCGGTAGATCCTTGAGCCCCACGAGATAAAAAGCCCGAAAACCGAGATGGCGGCTGCCATTTCGATGATATGGTTCTTTTGTCCGAACAATCCCTGCAGCAGGTAGGCGATGATCGGGATGAAAATGATCAACCCGATCACCCGGCTCCTGTTTTGGGATTCGTTATCCTCGCGCTGCCGGAGAAGGATACTATACGCCCACAGGATCAGGTAGAGCAGCACCCAGCCGAGATAGAAAAGCAGATCTCTGGTGCTGCTGACATACAACCGGAATACATAGATCAGCCAGACAATGGCTAGTGAAGCAACGATCAGCCCGGCGGTCTTTCTCATGGCGGAATGCCCTCCCCGGCCCGGAACGAAGTCGGCCTTGGACAATCATATCATGCGGAGATGGGCCTGGGCTTGCTTGCCCTTAAGGGCCCGGAGCCTCCTCCGGCTCTGGGAGAATAGCCAGGTCTTGTCTCGGGATTTGCAGGCTCACGAAGGAGCCTTAAAGCGGGAGTGCCTCCTGATTTTTTTTCTGGTGGTTGGCAGGCTCTCCGGGAGCGCACTATAATCGGACTTCGAAGGGATCTTCAGAATGGCATCCAACCGCAATGTGAGCATACTATTCTTCACCCTCATTGTTGTCATGCTTGGTTTTGGCATGATCATCCCTATCATGCCGTTCTATGTGGAAAGCCTGGGTGCCAGCGGCAGCGCCCTCGGTATGCTCATGGCCGTCTATGGGCTCATGCAGTTTATTTTTGCCCCGCTCTGGGGACAGGTCTCGGACCGCGTGGGACGCCGCAAGATCATCATGCTGGGGGTGCTGGGGAATGCCCTGGCGCAGATCCTTTTCGGGCTTTCACAGAGCCTCTGGATGTTGTTCGCCGCGCGCCTTCTGGCGGGTATCCTTTCATCTGCTACCCTGCCAACCGCCATGGCCTACATCTCCGACAGCACGGAGGAATACGAGCGTGGCGCCGGGATGGGCGCGGTCGGCGCGGCAATGGGCATTGGCATGGTGCTTGGCCCTGGTCTGGGTGGGTGGCTGGCCGTGTACAGTCTCTCCCTGCCCTATTTTTTGGCCGGGTTGCTTTCGCTTGTTGCCCTGGTCATCATCTATCTTGTGCTCCCCGAATCCCTGCCCGTTGAGCATCGCGAGTCGCTCCCGCTGAGTCTGCATGGCCCCCGCCTTGACGTTCTTTGGAAGGCTTTGCAGGGTTCATTCGGCCTGCTCTTGCTGTTGGCTTTCCTGTTTACCTTTGCCCTTACCAACTTTGAGAGCATTTTTGGCCTGTATGCTTCGGATCGCTTCGGTTATGGACCTCAGACGGTAGGTCTGGTGCTGACCCTGGTAGGTGTGATCTCTGCAGTAATGCAGGGGATGCTGACAGGTCCCGCTACGCGCCGTTTTGGTGAGGCCGCGATCATTAAGGCGGCTCTTCTAGGCAGCGCCGTCGGTTTTGGTCTGATGACGCAGGCGCGCAGCCTGGGGACCATGGTCCTTACGGTATGTTTTTTCATCATGAGCAATGCCATGCTGAACCCGGCCAATTCTGCCCTGATCTCACGGACCGGCGAAGGCGGGCAGGGCATGAAGATGGGGTTGAACAACTCGTTTCAGAGCCTGGGCCGTATCGCCGGGCCGCTCTGGGCCGGGCTGGCTTTTGATCTGAATTTCCAGCTTCCTTATCTGACCGGGATGGCCATCATGCTGCTGGCGTTTTTTATCGGCCTGATATGGCTGCGTTCCGGACAGCCGGTCCACGCAGCGGAGACGGGCTGACGGCCGTCACAAACCGCATGCTGGCTCCCTGTCCAGATCCTCGCCTGAATTTCAAAAATTTGCCTCTTGTCAAATAGGAACATGTGTTCTATAATGTTTGGGCGGGTTCCCCCCGAGCGTCGGCCTGCATCCTGGTTACTGCCCGCGCTTGCCCTGCTTGGAAAATTTCTATCCCGGAGGGGATTGGTTTCTCAGATGGCTCAAAGACTTGATTCGATCAATCTCAAAATACCATTTGGTATTTTTATCTCTTCGCCGCCCGGAACCTATGCAGGTCCTGTCAGAAAAGGGGAGCGATTGGGGCAGATTTGTTCCTCTACGCGAACCCCCACATATGGCGTGATTGTGGATCTTTTAGTATCACACCCCTATATATGGGGTGTGGGGGATTTGAGGCAGATTTGAATTTTCCGATTTCGGTGGATGCTATAATAAAATCTCCATTCCCCTCATCTAGCGGAAAGAGAATATGGACTTCAAACTTCAAGCCCCTTTCCACCCCATGGGCGATCAGCCCGAGGCGATTGACAGCCTGGTCAAAGGTGTGCGTGCGGGTAAGCGTAATCAGGTCCTGCTGGGAGCCACCGGAACCGGCAAGACGTTTACCATCGCCTCAGTGATCCAGGAGCTCCAGATGCCTGCGCTCATCATGGCGCATAACAAGACCCTGGCTGCCCAGCTGTATTCAGAGTTCAAGGAATTCTTTCCCCAGAACGCCGTCGAGTATTTCGTTTCTTATTATGATTATTACCAGCCGGAAGCCTACGTCCCCCGGCATGACCTCTATATCGAGAAAGAGACCGAGATCAATGAGGAGATCGAGCGCCTGCGCCTCGCCGCTACGACCTCTCTGGTCTCGCGGCGCGATGTAATTATTGTGGCCTCGGTTTCGTGCATCTACGGCCTCGGCAGCCCGGAGGAATTCGGCAAAGGGACGGTCGTGCTTCAGGTGGGGCAGCTCTACCGCCGGAATGCTTTGCTGCGCCAGTTGATCGAATCCCAGTACCAGCGCAACGACATGGACCTGAAGCCGGGCACCTTCCGGGTGCGCGGGGATACACTCGAGATCATCCCCGCCTATGAAGAGAAGCGCGGCTTCCGGATCACCTTCTTCGGCGATGAGGTGGAGCGCATTCTCCAGTTCAGCCCGCTGACTGGGGAGGTCTTCAATGAGCCGGATGAAGTGGCGATCTACCCGGCCAAGCAATATTTGACGGATTCTGATCGGATGAAGGATGCCATAGGTGCCATCGAGAGCGAGTTGGAGCAGCGTCTCAAGTTCTTCGACGAGACCGGCAAGCTGATCGAAGCCCAGCGTCTCGAGCAGCGCGCCCGTTATGATATCGAAATGCTCAAGGAGGTGGGTTACTGCTCCGGCATCGAGAACTATTCCCGGCACCTCGACGGGCGCGCTCCAGGCACGCATCCCTGGACGATGATCGACTTCCTCCCGAGCGATTACCTCCTGGTATTGGATGAGAGCCACATGACGGTGCCCCAGATCCGCGGCATGTATAATGGCGATCGCTCTCGCAAAGAGACCCTGGTCGAATACGGTTTCCGGCTCCCTTCTGCCCTCGATAACCGGCCGCTTAAATTCGATGAGTTCGAACAAGTGATGGGTGCTACCATCTACACTTCGGCCACCCCTGGCCCCTACGAGATGGAGCGCGCCGACCAGGTGGTGGAACAGATTATCCGGCCGACCGGTCTGGTTGACCCGCAGGTGGATGTGCGGCCGACCAAGGGCCAGGTGGATGATCTTGTGGGAGAGATCCACCAGCGGGTCGAACGCCGTGAGCGAACTCTTGTTACCACCCTCACCAAGCGTATGGCCGAGGACCTTTCGGAATACCTCCAGGAGCTGGGTATCAAAGTCCACTACCTTCATTCCGAGGTGGAGACCCTCGAGAGGATCGGCATCCTTCGTGACCTGCGCCTGGGCGTCTTCGACGTGATCGTCGGTATCAACCTCCTCCGTGAAGGCCTGGACCTGCCCGAGGTCTCGCTGGTGGCGATCCTCGATGCCGACAAGGAGGGCTTTCTGCGCTCTGGCACCGCCCTCATCCAGACCATCGGGCGCGCCGCGCGCAATGCCGCTGGAAGAGTGATCATGTACGCCGACCGTATGACCGATTCGATGACGTTCGCCATTGACGAGACCAACCGCCGCCGCGCCAAGCAGGTGAAATATAACCAGGAGCACGGCATCATCCCGGTCAGCATTGTGAAAGAGGTCCATGACCTCACCGAGGGCATGACCGTCAAGGCCGTAGCCGAGTCCAGGGCAGATTACCGTGCGAAGGGTTCTGGCAGTGTGCCGCGTGGTGAGCTCCAGAAGATAGTCAACGAGCTTGAGAAGCAGATGAAGGAAGCTGCCAGGAACCTCGAATTTGAGCGCGCCGCGGCGCTGCGCGATGAGATGTACGAGGTGCGCGGCTGGATGGCGGAGGACGAGACCCTCAAACCCTGGGAGCGCATCAAGCTGCTTGCCGGCGAGGAGTGAGCCATGGAGACCGATCCCGCCAGTCTGGACCCCGAGGAGCGTACAAACAAGTTCTTCGCCCTCTTCTCTGCCTCGGCGGGACTCCTTAGCCTGTGCGCTGCGCTTCTCCCAATTTGTGGCGCGGGGCTGGCCATCCTTGGGCTCATCACTGGCTGGTTCGGCCTCAAATCGGAGTTGGAAAAGGTGGCCATTGCAGGCCTTGTTCTCTCCGCGGTTGGTTTGTTGACCGCCATCATTTACCCCATATTGGTAAGGCTGCTGGGTGCTTGATAAGACAAGGGCTCTGGATTACTGTATCCTAAACCTTGGTCTGATCTTGATGATTTCTTTATGGTTTCTTCACACATGCGGAGTATTCTTTGGTTAAAGTCCGATCAATACTTGCCGGACTAATAACAAAGGAGTAAACCGATGAAGAAAAACCTCGTATTTGCATTGATCCTGGCTGCTCTGGCCCTGGCAGCTTTTGGGGCCGGCTCGGTCCTGGCGCAGGGGCAGCAGCCTCCCTTTGGTGGCATGATGGCCGGGGGGCGTGGAATGGGGTGGATGCATGACTTTGTGGAAGAGGCCCTGGCTGCGAAACTGGGTCTTACCGAGGCCAAGGTTGAGGAGGCTTTCGCCTCCGGGAAGAGCATGTACCAGATCGCATTGGATGCAGGCACGGCCGAAACCGATGTCCCTGCTCTGTTGACCGAGGTTCACAAGGAAGCCTTTCAAAAGGCTGTTGCCTCCGGCTACTTGACCCAGGCTCAGGCCGATTGGATGCTCCAGCGCATGCAAGGCAACTGGGCCGCTGGTGGTCAACCCGGGAACTGCCCGATGGGAAATGGCGGCCGCTTTCGCAACAATGGCGCCGGTTATCGCGGCGGGATGATGGGCAACTGGTAACCCTCCGGCGATTGTGGCAAATAAAGGAGCGGACCTGAATAGGGTCCGCTCTTGTTTTCCTAAAAGATGGATGTGAGGATGCTACTCCTCGTCGAGCCCGGGCTTGCCGACGATCTTATCCACCTCCGCCATTATCTCAGGTGTAAGCCGCGGCAGGACCTCCAGGGATTTCAGGTTTTCCTGCAATTGCTCGATCCGGGATGCGCCTGTGATGACGCTGGAGACATGCTCGTTTCGTGCGCACCACGCGATGGCAAATTGGGGAAGGGTTGCCTCTATGCTCCTGGCGATCCGGGCCAGCTTTTTGACCTTTTCGATCTTATCAGGCGTGATCTCATCCTTGAGCCAGCCATAGCCTCTCAGGTTGGCGCGGCTGCCCTTCGGGATGCCGGAGTTGTATTTTCCGGTCAGGATGCCGGAAGCCAGGGGACTCCAGGTGGTGGTGCCCAGGCCGATATCCTCGTATAGCCGGGCGTACTCTTTCTCCACCCGTTCGCGACGCAGCAAATGATACTCCGGTTGTTCCATGGTGGGTTTATGCCAGCCGTGCCGGTCGCAGATCTCCCAGGCCGCGCAGATCTCGTCTGCCCTCCACTCCGAGACTCCCCAATAGATCGCCTTCCCTGACTCCACGATGTTATGCATGGCATGCGCCGTTTCTTCTATGGGAGTCTCGCGATCGGGGCGGTGACAGAACACGAGGTCCACGTATTCCAATCCAAGTCGCTGGAGCGATCCGTTGATGGCCTCCAACAGCCGCTTCCGATTGAGGGTGTTCTTCTCATTGTGCCCGTTCTGAATGCCCCAGTAGAACTTGGTCGAGATCAGGTAGCTGGAGCGCCTCCAGCCAAGCTTTCTCAGAGCGGCCCCCATCACCTCCTCGGAATGGCCATTGGCATAGACTTCTGCATTATCGAAGAAGTTTATCCCTGCCTTGAATGCCAGACCCATCATTTCCGCCGCCGCCTCCACGTCCACCTGATTATGAAAGGTGACCCAGGACCCTAATGAAAGGACGCTGAGCTTGATCCCCGCCCGTCCCAACCGCCTATACAGCATTTCCACTTTTTTCTCCTTGATTGAGTTGTATCCATTTTAACGGAGAATCACATCGGGGAATTTGATTGAATAGAAAACGACCCGATGGTGACGCCATCGGGTCGCAAAAAAAAACTCCCACGCAGGTTACTTGATCGGAAGGAGAAGGATGGGTATGTGAATGCTTCGGACGACATT
Source organism: uncultured Anaerolineaceae bacterium (assembly GCA_964608885.1). Taxonomy (GTDB): domain Bacteria; phylum Chloroflexota; class Anaerolineae; order Anaerolineales; family Villigracilaceae; genus JACPVF01. The sequence continues at coordinate 28,001 of CAZSPX010000008.1, forward strand.
TGGGGCTACGCTGCGTGCCCAGAAGGCATCCACCCCGGCCTTACGATGCGTGGCCAGCATGATCAGGTCGGCTTTCCAGCGCGCCCCGGCGGCCAAAATCTCAGAAACTGGATCTCCACGGGCGATGGCAGCCGCGGCTCCCAATCCTTCCTTTTGAAGTTCTGCCAGATGTCCCTGGAGATGTGCCCGGGTGGTCTCTTCCTCAATATCGAGCAGGGCAGCTGTCGTCCCTGGCAGCAGGCTCCCCAGAGCGGCTTGTTCTCCTGTAAGAGTGCCGTAGGTGGGGATAACAGTCAAAAGACCGATCTCTGCCTCGAAAGCCTTCGCCAGATCGACCGCATAAGGAAATATCTCATCATGAATTGATTCACTGTCAAGTGGCAGAAGCAGACGGCGGATCGAAAACGTATCTTTCCGGTTTCCAGCCTCCGGCCGGAGGAGAAGCACTGGAGCCGTAGCATGAGAAATGACCTGTTGTGCGATATTCCCAAAGAACATATCCCGCATGCCTCCCTGCCCATGCGAGCACATCACGATGAGATCGGAGCCAAACTCGTCCGCATGGGCCGCAATGCTCGCAGCAACATCTTTCACGGCTGCGGTATGAACATGCCAATCGACCCGGAGCTCGCGCGGGAATTGGCCCTCGGCGATCGATCTCAAGTACTCCTCGGCTTCACTATCCCGGGAAAGGTGATGATCCTGATGGATCGCTTCCGGGGCATTGAGCTCGATGACGTGAAAAAGGGTTACAGGCGTCCGCATTTTCGCCGCAAGCACCGCTGCAGCAGGAAGGACGCTTTCTGCAAGCCCTGAGCCATCGAGCGGCACAAGTATCCGTTTAAACATGGCTAGCTCCCCGTGAAGATTTGAACCAGGAGGAAGATATTGAGAGCGAGTATCAAGCTTGCGATGAGGCTGGCGATCACCGTGGTGCTGCGACGATTCACCAGTTCACCCATGATATCTCTTCGAGATGTAAACATCACCAATGGAATGATCGCGAACGGCAGTCCGAAGCTCAGTATCACCTGGCTGATCACAAGCGTCCGGGTTGGGTCCAGGCCCATCAGGATGATGAGCATCGGGGGAATGACCGTGACCAGGCGGCGTATCCAGGTTGGTATCTGCCGGTGGAGGAAACCTCCCATGATCACCTGTCCGGCCATGGTGCCTACTGAAGAGGAGGAAAGCCCCGATGCCAGCAAAGAGATCCCAAAGACCCAGGATGCAGCACTGCCGAGCAGAGGCTCCAAAGTCCTGTGTGCCTCCTCGATCGTCCCTATGTGGGTAAGGCCGTTATTAAAGAAAGTGGAGGCGGCCATGATGAGCATGGCTGCATTGATGAAACCGGCCAGGCCCATGGCAATCCCAATATCGATGACCTCAAAACGGAAAAGCTTCTTACGCTGCTGGCTGTCCTTGACAACGATCCGGCCTTGCATCAGCGCAGAGTGCAAAAAGATGACATGGGGCATGACAGTAGCCCCCAGTATTCCGGATGCGATGAGAACGCTTTCGGGACCG
>CAZSPX010000009.1:0-28259 GCA_964608885.1 uncultured Anaerolineaceae bacterium
AGCTCGCGCAGTGCCTCATGGTAGCCAGGTTCCGGATGGATGATGCCGATATTGGTCATGACCGGCTCGGCTAGAACTGCGGCCACATCCCCCGCCGAGAGGGCGGTTTCAAGGGCAGCAACATCATTGAACTCAATCACCTTGGTTGTGAGGAGCGGGTCGACCTGCGGGCCGAGGTTATTCGGCCGTGACATCGGCGTACCCTCTTCATCCAGGGTGATGAAGGTCTCATCTACCGTACCATGATAGCAGTAGTTGAAGACCAGCACTTTGGGTCGCCCGGTGAGCAGCCGCGCCATTCGCAGGACGAACCGGTTCGCGTCCGTCGCCGACAGGGTGAACTGCCAGTACTGCAAGCCGAAGCGGCGCTGCAGCTCCTCCCCCACCCAGATCACATCCTCATAGGGCAGCATGAGGGTGAGCCCCTTCTCCGCCTGCTCGCGGACGGCTTGTACCGCGGCCTCCGGCGCATGCCCGGTCATGGCCCCGGTATCACCCAGGCAGAAATCAATGTAGCGGTGACCGTCCACGTCTGTGAAGCAGGCGCCTTTGGCCTCCTTTACAAAAATGGGGAAGGACCCCGCCCAACGCACCATCCACAGCATGGGCACACCGCCATGCAGAGACCGGCGGGCACGCTGGTACAACTCATGGGAGAGGCGATGCTCCGCCTGGAAGCGCCTCTCCTCGTCATGCAACCGGCCCTTGAGCCGTTCACGGTCAAGTTCTCCTGCCATGTGCCTGCCTGCTACTGGATGACAGCTTTCAGGGAATTCTCGAAGGCCTGAAGGCCTGCATGGATCTGCCGCTCGGTGACGTTCAGAGGCGGGATCCAGCGGATCGTGTTGTCGTAGGTTCCGCAGGTCAGCAGCAGGAGGTTTTCGCTTTCGGCGGCGTGAACGATCTCCTTGACCAGCGGCTTGGCCTTATCCGGACGGCCATCAACAATGAATTCGGTTCCGATCATCAACCCCTTGCCGCGCACATCCCCGATCTGCGGATATTCCTCCTGAAGCTTGCACAGACCCGTCACTAATTGCAAGCCGCGCTGCACGGCATTTTCCAGCATCCCCTCCTCCCGCATAGCCTGGATGGTCGCGACGGCCGCGGCGCAGGCCACGGCATTGCCTCCATAGGTCCCACCGTGCGAGCCGGTCTCCCATTTCTTCATCAAGTCGAGGCGGCTGAACACCCCGGAGAGCGGCATACCGGAGGCCAATCCTTTGGCAGAGGTGATGATATCGGGGATGACATTGAAATGCTCCAGGGCGAACCACTTGCCCGTACGACCGAAACCGGATTGCACCTCGTCGAAGATCAACAGGATCCCGTGCCGGTCGCAGATCTCGCGCAGGCCTTTCATGAAGGACAGGGGTGGGACTACATAACCGCCCTCCCCCAGCACGGATTCGATCAGGATGGCGGCAGTCTCGCGCGGGGCGGTCTGCGAAGCAAGCAGATACTCGAGCTGCTCGAGGGCGTAGGCGGAGGCCTGCTCTTCTGTCATCCCCAGGCGGAAAGCGTAGGGAAAAGGTGAAACAAAGACCCCCGCGGGCAGCGGTCCAAAGCCGGCGCGGTAAATGGTCTTCGAGGTGGTCAGGGCCATTGTGCCGGCTGTGCGGCCGTGGAAGGATCCGCTGAATACGATGATGTTCTGTTTCCCGGTGGCGGCCCGCGCCAGCTTGACCGCGCCCTCCAGGGCTTCGGCACCGGAATTGGAAAAGAAATAGCCGTCAATGGAGGCAGGAGTGATGGAGCGCAGCTCCTCGATGAGACGCAGCATGGGCCTGTGGATCACGATGTTCGCCTGGGCATGCAGGAACAACCCTGCCTGCTCGCGGATCGCCTCCACCACCCGGGGATGGCAATGGCCGGTGTTGGTCACGCCGATACCGCAGGTGAAGTCCAGCAGACGGCGGCCGTCGCTGGTGTAGATATAGGAGCCCTCGGCGCGCTCGGCGACGAAGTTGAAAATTCGCCCCCAGACCGGGGACATGTGGGGAAAATTATCCGTGTAGAGTGTGTCCATCTGCATCAGATCCCTTTGGTGGAAATACGAACTGTGAATTTACAGAACGAGAGTCGGAAAGACCCCGACTCTCAATCCCGATCCCTCGAATCCCGCTCATGCCGGAAGATATTGTGCAGCCCATTCGAGATCATGTTTTTTCAGAGTCTCCGGGGTGGGCACACCCTCCGAGGTCCATCCGGCCATCCGGTAATAATCATCCAGGGCGCTCTCGAACTCCTCACGGGTCATGGCCAGGCCCGAAGTGGGTCCAGTCCCGGTCAGGGCTTTGAAGAATTTCTTCGGGAGCTGGTCATCCTTGCGCCCGAAGCCTTCCCGGGCATTGAAGGTGCGGAAGAGGTTCAGGCGGCGGCGCCCAACTTCCATCAGCTCATCGACCGTAAGGTCCCAGCCGGTGACTGCGTTCATCATCTGGACGGTTTCGGCGGGACCGTAGAGGGTCCACGTGGGACCATAGACGAACTGGCACAGTTCAGCCGAGTCCATCATCGAATAGAAAAGCTCGGTTTCATACGCGAAGCGTACTTTCTCCTCGCTCAGGCTGTAGAGGGGTTGTGGCGATCCCAGGCCGATCTGCTTAAGACGGTCGAGGTTGAAGTCGGCCACGCCCTCCTCATAATAGGGATCGTGCTCGCTCGACTGGTGGTCTGCGCCAAAGGGGTTGACGGCATAGATCAGCCCCAGGGAACGCTTGGCGTGGGGCATGTGTGCGGGAGCTTCCGCCCCCTTGACGGTGATCAGGTAGTCTTCCGCGCCGTTCCCCCAAATCTGCGCTGCCCGCTGCGAGCCTTGTCCCAGCACCCGCCCAAGCTCCCCCTCCCCGGTAACGATCATCTTCAGGACCTTAAGCATCGTATCTGCATCCCCGAAGCGAAGCTCGATTCCGCCTGTTTGTTCGGTGGTGATGATGCCCTTTTCAAAACACTCCATTGCGAAGGCAATGGTGGCGCCGCAGGCGATGGTGTCCACGCCGTATTCGTTGCAGACCTGATTGGCCTCGGAGATCGCCGCCAGGTCCTTGACCCCGCAGTATGACCCAAATGTTCCGAGGGTCTCATATTCCGGGCCGCCGTAACGCGGGTCGGCGCGGTGCGGGCCTTCGGTGATCTCCACCACGCGCTTGCAGCGCACCACGCAGGCATAGCAGGTATCCCGCTCCTTCAGGATGGTCTCAGCCATCTTCTCGCCGCTGATTGGGTCGGCCTCTTCGAACTGGCCCTCGGTGTAATTGCGGGTGGGCAGCGTGCCAATGGTGTTGTTGAACAGCACCACTACGGCCGTCCCATATTTTGCCAGCCCATCCATATCGCCATTCTCCGGGATAAGCTTCGGACCGGTGCGGTTGAGAGCGGTAATGGTTCTGGCGTCGGCCAATTCCACCCGCTTCGTTCCGCGTACAACAACTGCCTTCAGATTTTTGGAAGCCATCACCAGCCCCATGCCGGTTCGGCCGTTATGACGGTTGGACATGCTCACGAGGCTTGAAAAAAGCACCCCGTGGCCGGCAGCCATGCCATGCTGAAGGATCTCGGCCTTGGGATGCACCTCGGCGTGCAGGATATCATCCACCTCCCCCGTCTTTTTGTCCATTAGATGGGCTGCATCCCGCAGCTCCGGGATCCCATCCACGATGGCAAGGTACACGGGTTTGGCCGACCTGCCCTTGATCACAATGCCGTCGAAACCGGCAAATTTCAGCTCGGCTGGGAAGAAGCCCCCGCTCTGTGAGTCACCGATCCCGCCGCTGATGGGCGACTTGGCGTTGGCATTCAGGCGGCTTTGCCCGGAGATGGGCGCGCCTGTGGTGACACCTGCCATCAGGGTCAGTACATTTTCCGGAGAAAGAGGATCGATACCCGCCGGCATTTCGTGCAGGATATAGTGCATCCCCATGGCGCTGCCCCCCAGGTACTTTCGATAAAAAGCTTCGGGGGGCTCTTCAACCACCAGGGTGCCGCCGGTCAGGTCAACGTGCAGGATCTTGCCGTTATATCCAAATGGCATGGAAACTCTCCTGTTCAAAACTGGCTGGCTGTGCCCCCATTATAAGAAACTACGGCAGGATAAGCAAATATCATTTGCCGAAAGCGACATGTAGAACGGAAATTTTACACTGATGCGAAGGAAAAAAGCCGGAGAGGAGTAAGTCTCCTCCCCGGCCTCCGGTCACATTTCTTTTATGCCGTAGGGGAAGCCATAGTCCGCCATTTTTTCCATAAAGGGAAGCGGATCCAGCGCCTCGGGCCCAACCACCCCCGGGCAATCCCAAATGCGGTGCTCGATCAGATCCATGGCGATCACCGCGCTGAAGGCGGTCTGCGCGACCACGGCCTGGCAGCCCCAGGCCTGCATGCATGCCTGGTTGTCGGCAACCTGGTAGAGATAGACCTGGCGAGGCTTGCCATCCTTCATCCCTTTCACCCAGGTGCCGGCGCAGGTCTTACCATGCATCTTTTCGCCGAGGTGCGCCGGGTCGGGCAGGCAGGCAGCCACCACATCGCGCGGGGCCACCTGGACGCCTTTGACGTTGATCTTCTGTTTATTATCCAGGCCCAGCATGTGCAGGGTCTTTAGGACACCTATGAACTGGTCACCCAGGCCATACTTGAAGGTCACGCGGCGGGCCTTCACCCAGCGGGGCACCAGCAGCACTTCCTCATGCTCCACGTTGACCACCTCTACCGGGCCAATCTCGGGGAAGTCGAAGGTCTCCGGCTCCGAGAAAGGCTCGGTCGTGAACCAGCCGCGTTCCTTTTCCCAGATCACAGGCGGGTTGAGGCATTCCTCAATGGTTGTCCAGATGGAAAAGTTCGGTGCGAATTCGTAGCCATCGATGACGATGTTGGCCCCGTCGCGGATACCAATCTCCTCGATCTCGTCAAAGAGCTGATCCTGCGCATAGCGCGCAAACACATCCGCCATGCCCGGCTCCACCCCAATGCCGACGAGGGCCATTCTTCCTTTCCGCTTCCACTCTTCATCTTTCTCGAACTGATAGTCCCCCAGCTTGATCCCCGGCTTGTTGAAGGGATCGGTTGGATGCGGCTCCGAGAGCGTCATAGCCATATCCAGATAGGTAGCTCCAACGTTCAGGGCCGCGTCAAAGATCTGCTGGTTGAAAATGGGATCCACCGAATTCATGATCAGATCCACCCCATACTTGCGGGCAAGGGCCTCGATCATGCCCTGGTCGGCAGCATCCACCTTTTCCACCGGGAAGCGCAGGGGGTCGCCCAGCTTGCGCTGGACCTCCTCCGCGCGTGTCAGATTGTAATCGGCCAGTACCATTTGCTCCAGCCAGGCGCGCGGTTTCCCGATCGCCGCGATGGCTTCTCCCACCCCACCCACACCCACGAGCAGCACTTTCATAACAGTTCTCCGTTTGGTTTTATAACCCGCACACGGGCGGGTTAGGATAACAGGTCCTTTCGCGGGCTAGAAATAGATCTCCTTTACGATCTTCAAATGCAGGAAGCTTTCCACCTCCCGCACCCCGCTGACGCCATACAGCTTTTCCGTGATGAACTTAAGCAGATCCTGTGGATCGCGGCAGAAGACCTCCGCCATCAGGTCGAACTGGCCGCTGACGACAATGAGATATACGACCTCCGGGAGCGCGGCGATCTGGTCGGCGATCTCCAGCATCCGGCTGCCATCCGTGCGTATGCCCAGCATTGCCATGGTCTTGAAGCCGCGTTGGACCGGGTTCGTGATCGCCACCACCTTCAGGAAACCCAGCTCCACCAGGCGGTTATAGCGCTGGCGGATCATGCCCGGTGAGACGCTCAGCTGGCCGGCGATCTGGGAGAAGGCCTCCCGGCCGTCGCGGCGCAGGGCTTCGAGAATATACTGGTCAGTCTCGTCCAGACGCTCCGAGCCGCCCGTGACAATTTCGTTTTCCATACCCATATTATATAACAAATAATTATATGGGTCAATTATTTTATGATAATTTATTATAGATATGGTCATTTTATGCAAAATAAAAAATCCCCCGGGTAGGGCCCCGGGGGATTTCCGTTCAGTGATGACCGCTACTGGCCCTTGATCTCCGTCCAGATCTGGTCATAGAGCGGCAGGGCATCGCCCACATCATCGATGCGGTGGGCCTTCTTGATCTCCTCCGGCGGCGTGTTCGTGATGGGAGATTCAATATAGGCGGTATAAAGATCCGGCTGGGCTGTCTTGGCATATTCCAGCGCTGCCTTGTTGGGATTTGTATAGGGGAAATCCCGCAGCATCATCCAGAAGATATCGCCCTGCATGGTGTAGTTCAACCACGCGTAGGCGGCATCCGGATGGGGAGCGCCAACCGGCATGGCCCAGTTATCCTGCCATATCGTCGCGCCCTCGGTCGGATATACGTACACGATGGCAGGATTTTCCTGGTGCGCGGTGAAGGCTTCTCCAGTCCAGGTGATTCCCAGGTCCACGTCCCCGGCGATCAATGCGGTCTTCGGGCTGTCACTGTCGAAGAGCTTCACGTTGGGGATCAGCTCCTTCAGCTTTTCCTTGGCCTGTTCGAGCTCGGCAGGATCCTTGGTGTTGATGTCGTACCCGAGTGTCAGCAAGGTCATGCCGATCACAACGCGCGAGTCGTCCAGGAACACCATGCGCCCGGCATACTCTGGATTCCAGAGATCCGCAAACGACTTGGGGGGATTTTGGACCTTGTCTGTATTGACCACCAGAGCATCCGTCCCACCCTGATAGGGGATGGTGTACTTGTTGCCAGGATCGAAAGCCAGATTCATGTAGTTGGGGTCCATGTTATTAATAATTGACAACTTGGACTTGTCCAACTCCTGAAGCAGGTTTTGGCGGACCATCAGGCTCACGATGTAGTCGGTGGGCTGTACAAGGTCATAGGCGCTGCCCCCCGCCGACAGTTTGGCGTACATCTCCTCATTGCTGGAATATTCATCGCGGTTGACCTTGATCCCGTAGACCAACTCAAAGCACTCCTGCATATCGGGAGGGATGTACTCGGTCCATACGAAAAGGTTTAGCTCCTTCGATGTAACATCCATTCGCGGCTGGGGTTCCGGACAGGTAAAGCCCGTGCTGGTCACCTTCTGCTCGGCAGCCGGGGCCTGCGTGGCCGGCTGGGTGGCCGGGCCTCCCCCGCAGGCTGAGAGGGCAAGGCTGGCAAGTACAAGCACTGCCAGCACGCGGAACCAGTTCGATCTAGTCACTTCTTCCTCCTTTTGGTAGTTTTGGTTCTGAATACAGCGCCCGGACGGATTGACGGCACTGTGATTCCCATACATGGAGACGATTTATCCTCACGGCGAGGCTACTTACGAGCCTCGCGGGCCTGAAGCCTTTGCAGCAGCAGAACGGCAAGGAAAACGACCAGGATCCAGACCGTGGAAAGCGCATTGACCTGAGGCGTGATGATGCGCCGGAGTAATCCATAGACGTAAATAGGCAGCGTAGTCGAGCCCGGGCCATTGGTAAAGAATGTGATGACGAAATCATCCAGCGAGAGTGTAAAAGCCAGCAGCCCTCCCGAGAGCACCCCGGGAAGGATCATGGGGAAAGTGATACGCCGGAAAGTGGTCCACTCGTTGGCACCCAGGTCCATGGCCGCCTCTTCGTAGGACTTCTCAAAGCCCTGCAGGCGCGCCTGCACCACCAGCGTCACAAACGGCACACTGAAGGCAATGTGCGAGACGATCACCGTCCCCAACCCCATTGCAAGTCTGGCATCCCCGGCCAGTCCCAGGCTGGTGTTCAGGAATTTGAACAGCTGGCTGAACAGGGTGAGAATGCCAATGCCCATCACAATCTCAGGGATCACGATCGGGATATAAAGCGAGACCTGCGAGAAGGGTTTCAACCTGAAGTTATAGCGCTGAAGGGCCAGCGCTGCCATCGTGCCGATTACCACAGAAACCAGGGTCGAGATGATGGCGATCGTCAGGGTATTGCGCGCCGCTCCCATGACTTCGCGATTCTTGGAAAGCTCACAGAACCAGTGGAATGGACCGCACGGGCTGGAGACCACAACGCTTCCATCCATGACGACCCGGTCACTGAAGGCCGGGATGAAACCCTGGAACGTGACGTTGGCGCGTGAGGAATTGAAGGAAAACAGCATCAGCACCACGATTGGCGCGTACAGGAAGAAATACACCAGCAGCGCGGCGATCCGGATGAAGGGGGAGCGGCGGAACGGATTCATACCGCTACGATCTCCTCCCCGAAGCCGAATTTTCTCGTGTAGAAGTACGTGACGATGAGAGTCATGATCATCAGGATCAGAGAGGCCGCGCTTCCAAATGTCGGGTCGCGCGCATCCAGGAACTGTCTCTGGATCAGGTTGCCGATCAGGATCACCTGCCTCCCTCCCAGGATGTCCGAGACGATGAAGGTTCCCATCACCGGGATGAAGACCAGGATGGTACCGGCCACCACACCGGGCATGGACAGCGGCAGAGTGACGCGCAGAAAGGTACGGAATGTATTGGCCCCTAGGTCCGCCGCGGCCTCATACAATGAATTATCGATCTTTTCCAGCGAGGTGAAGATCGGAAGGATCATGAAAGGGAGAAACTCGTAGATCATCCCCACCAACACCGCCCCGGGAGTGTACAGCATCTCCAGGGGCTGGAACGGAAGGTGCAGAAGTCCTGCAGCCCATCCAATGACGCTGTTGATCACACCTTCCTTTCGGAGCAGCATCATCCAGGCATAGACCCGGATCACGAAATTGGTCCACAGCGGGATCAGCACCAGGAACAGAAAAGTATTCCGGCGCATGGGATGGGCGCGGGCAATGAAATAAGACAACGGGTAGGCAAGAAGGATGACGCCCACCGTCGTATAGAGCGCCAGCAGAAGCGAGCGGGACAGGATCTGGAGGTAAAGCGGATCGAAACAGACCGGGGCGCCATTATCGCAGGTGGTATCGTAGCCCGAGAGCCGGATGTAATTATCCAGTGAGAAGGTGAAGATCACGTCTCCATCCGGGCTGCGCTTCCCGACACTGATGACAGTCGTAAGGATCAGCGGGATGATGAGCAGCACGACCATCCACAACAGTGTGGGCGAGATCAGGATCGTCCCCTGCAAGGCCTTGTCTTCACGCAATCGTTTGAACATGGCCTCTCCCTACTTCTTCAGGACCAGCGTGTTTTCGGGCATCAGGGCCATATGGACCTCCTGGCCCACCGTGTAGAAGGATTCCGGGTCAAGGCGGGAAATGCGGTTCTGCTCCCATACCTTGATGCGGGTCTCTCCCACCTGCACGACAACATGGGTGTTGGAGCCGATATAGACGGTGCTGACAATGGTACCGCTCAGGCTGTTCTGGGAACGAGGCTGGTCCGTGATACGTACCTTCTCCGGGCGCACTGACACCACGACCTCCTCCCCGTTGACCATGCCTCCCTCGACCGGCGTGCCGGTCAATTCACAATTCAGGGCTGGAATGAAAACTGCAGCCTCCTCCGCCGAGATGGATTTCACCTGCCCCTCGAAGAAGTTTGACTCCCCGATGAAATCAGCCACAAAGCGGTTGTTGGGCCGCTCATAGATCTCGACCGGCGTGCCCATCTGCATCACCTTCCCCATGCTCATCACCGCGATGCGGTCCGACATGGTCAAGGCCTCTTCCTGGTCATGGGTAACGTAGATAAAGGTGATCCCAAGCTGCTGCTGGAGAGCCTTCAGCTCCAGTTGCATTTCTTTGCGCAGCTTGAGGTCCAGCGCACCCAGCGGTTCATCCAGGAGGAGCACATCCGGGGTCTTGACCAGCGCGCGGGCCAGGGCCACACGCTGCTGCTGGCCGCCGGAGAGCTGTTTGGGGAAACGCTTTCCCATACCGGAGAGCTGCACCATATCCAGGAAACGCTTTACCCGTTTCTCGATCTCATCCTTCTTGGCACCTTCCATCTCCAGCCCGAAGGCGACATTCTGGAAGACGGTCATGTGCTGGAAAAGGGCATAATTCTGAAAGACCGTATTCACTTTGCGTTGGAAAGGAGGCCGGTGCCCCATAGGCTGCCCTTCGATGTACACCTCCCCGCTGGTCGGCCACTCAAAACCGGCGATCATGCGCAGGGAAGTTGTCTTTCCACACCCCGAGGAGCCCAGCAGTGAAAAGAACTCGCCGTTCTTGATCTTGATATTTACTTGATCCACGGCCCGCAGTTCATTGCCCTCCGGGGTGATGAACTCCTTGACCACATCCCGCAACTCAACCGCAAACTCGTTCTCCATTTACCCGCTCCTGCTGATTGACTTAAGTGTCTCCTCGAGGCGATCGAGCAGAATATCCAGCTGCTCATAGGAAATGATCAAGGGAGGCTCGATGCGGATCGTTTGCGCATTGGTCAACGTGCCGGCAACAAGAACGCCGCGCTTGAATAGACCTGCAGCCACCTTGTAGCCGGTCTCAGCATCCCTGAAATGCATGCCGATCAGCAATCCTCTCCCTGTAATTTTCTCATAAATCCCCGGGTATTGCTGAGCCAATTTCTCCAATTTGGGGATCAGATAAGCGCCTTTCTCTGCAGCCTGCTCCCATAAACGCTCGCGCAGAGTCACATGGATGGCCGCGATGGCGGCAGAACAGGCCAGGGCGCCTCCCCCGGTCGTGGTGGTGTGCATGAACGGGTTCGGATACATCATCGGCTGGAAGATCTCTTCGGTCGTGCATACCGCACTGATCGGCATGACGCCTCCGCCCAGTGATTTGGCCACCGCCAGGATATCCGGCTCCACATTCCAGTGATCCACGCCCCACAGCCTGCCTGTGCGGCCCAACCCCGTCTGTACCTCGTCAGCGATGAGCAGGGCGCCATAACGGCGGGTTAACTCCCGCACACACGGCCAAAAATCGTCCGGCGGGACGATCGCACCGGCCTCCCCCTGGATCGGTTCGAATATCACGGCGGCCACACCAACCCCGGTGCGGTCGCAGATCTCGAGCTGCTGCTCCACAGCCCCGGCATCACCGAAAGGCACATGGTACACAGGCCCGCCGTACATAACTCCCAGCGGTGCGCGGAAATCTGCTTTGCCGATCATGGACAGGGCGCCCATGGTCTTCCCGTGAAAACCCCTCACTGCAGCGATAAAAGCCGGCTTTCTAGTGTAGAGTTTGGCGATCTTGATGGCGGCTTCGATGGATTCCGTCCCACTGGCCGCAAACCAGCTGTATTTCAGATTTCCCGGTGTGATCTCGGCCAGCAGCCGTGCCAGCACACCGCGCAGCGGGTCGATCAGTTCCTGGGAGGGCATGGGGGTGCGCCCCAGCTGAGCCCTGACCGTCTCCACCACTTCCGGATGGCTCCAGCCGAGGTCCATCATGCCGAAGCCGCCCAGGCAGTCCAGGTACTCGCGGCCCAGGACGTCCTTGAAGACCGCTCCGGAGCCCGTCCATTCAACCGCCGCCCAATCCCCGGCCTCGGTCACCGATTTGCGGTATTCCAGCCAGCCACGGTTGAAATGCTCGGCAAAATTCTGCCGCGACTCCTCGATGATCTGCTTGCCTTCCTCCTCGCCGGGAAGGTCGATCCGCCGGATCAGGTCGATCCAGCGGGCGGAATATTCCAGCGCTCCCTCAAAATTGGTATTCATGATCAGAACTTCCGGCTCCATTCCTTCGGCCAGCGCTCCACCACGACCTTCTTCTGGGTGAAGAATTCGACCGCATCCGAGCCCTGGCCGTGCATGTCTCCGAAGAAGCTGTTCTTCCAGCCGCTGAAGGGGTAAAAGGCCATGGGTGCAGCCACGCCGATATTGATCCCGATGTTGCCTGCTTCCACCTCGTTCCGGAACTTGCGCGCCGCAGCGCCGCTGGAGGTGAAGAGGCTGGCCTGGTTGCCATAAGAATGGCTGTTCGCCAGGCGGATGGCCTCCTCGATGGTATTGACATGCATCAGGCCAAGCACCGGACCGAAGACCTCCGTCTTCCACAGCTCGCTGCCCGGCTGGACGTCCATCAGGATGGTCGGGCGCACGAAAGCGCCCTTCTCGTAGCCCGGCACCACCGAGCCCCTGCCATCGACTGGTACGCTGGCCCCCTCGCCTGCGCCCAGGCCGATCAACTGCTCGATGCGTCCCCGGCTGGTGTGGTTGATGACCGGACCCATTTGCACCCCTTCATCCAGACCATAGCCCACCTTACGGGTAGCTGCCGCATCACAGATCATCTCGACGAACTGGTTGCGCGCCTCAGCCACCGTCACCGCCAGTGACACCGCAAGGCACCGCTGGCCGGCGCAGCCAAAAGCCGAGTCCGCGACGATCGTGGTTGCCATCCCCATGTCCGCATCCGGCAGAATGATGACCGGATTCTTGGCCCCTCCCTGCGCCTGGACGCGCTTCCCGTTCGCGGCCGCCCGTGAGTAGATGTACCGGGCAACATTGGTGGATCCGACGAAGGTGATCGCCCGGATGGCGGGATGGTCCAGGATGGCATCTACGGCGTCCTTTGAGCCATTCACAAGATTGACCACCCCTTTGGGGAAGCCTGCCTGCTCTACCAGACGGAACAGGAACTGCATGGTCATGGGCACCCGCTCGGAAGGTTTTACGATGTAGGTATTGCCAGTGGCCAGTGCATACGGCAGATACCAGAACGGGATCATCCCGGGAAAGTTGAACGGTGCGATAGTGGCGCATACTCCCACCGGCTGCCGCAGCATCATCTCATCGATGCCGGGGGCGATATCTTCCGTGATCTCGCCTTTCGACATCATTGGGATCCCGCACGCCACTTCGACATTCTCGATGGCACGCACCATTTCGGCGCGGGCCTCTTCAAAGGTCTTGCCGCACTCGCGCGTGATGGTACGGGCGATTTCATCATGGCTGGCTTTCAGCAGATCACGCAGGCGGAAAAGATACTGGATCCGCTCCTGGGCTGGCACCTTCCTCCACAGCTCGTAAGCAGCCGAAGCGGCCCCCGCAGCAGCCTCCACCTCATCATTGCCGCACAAGGGGGTTTGGGCCAGCAGCTCACCCGTGGCCGGGTTGACCACATCCACGCATTCGCGCCCCTCAGGCTTGATCCATTCGCCGTTGATGTAGTTCAGGATCTCCATATCGTCCTCACCTCACCTGTTTATCCATCAGCTCCGAGAGGCCTTCATCGATCAGGTCCAGGCCCTCGTCCAGTTGTTCAGCGGTGATCACCAGGGGCGGCACCACGAACAGGATATTCTTGAAATTGAAAACATACACTCCATGGGTCACAAGGAAGTTCTTCAGGGGCGCCAGGTCCATCGGCTCCTTCGTGCGGCGGTTTTGCACCAGCTCCAGGGCCGAGAACATGCCGATATAGCGCACATCCCCCACAGACAGGTGCTTCGCCTTCAGATCCTCCAGGCGCTCCCCCAGGTGAACACCCACCTGCTTGACGTTATCGAAGATGCAATCTTCCTCATAGGCCTCGATGGTCCCCAGTGCTGCAGCGCAGGCCAGCGCGTGCCCGTTATAAGTGAGACCCGCATACAGCATCTTGTCATCGAAGTACGTGGCGATCTTCTCACGGACGATCACCGCCCCCAGCGGAACATAACCGGAAGTAATGCCCTTGGCCGTGGTGATGATATCCGGGGTTACATCCCAGTTGTCAACAGCGAACCATTGTCCCGTGCGTCCCCAGCCAGACATGACCTCATCGGATATCAGCAGGATGCCATACCTGTCGCAGATCTCGCGCACCCTCGGCCAGTAATCATCCGGGGGGATGATCAAGCCATTGGTCCCTGTCACCCCCTCCAGGATGATGGCCGCGATCTGGTCCGGGCCCTCATGCTGGATCACCTCCTCGATGTGGCTGATGCACTCCCGGTGGCAGGTCTCACGCGTCCAGCCAAAGGGGCAGCGGTAGCAATACGGATCAAGGAAATGAACCACACCCGGCAGGGCCGGTTCCACGGGCAGGCGGCGATAGTCGCCGGTCAGGGCAATGGCGCCATACGTAGCCCCATGATAGGAGCGGTAGCGGGCCAGGATCTTGCTGCGACCCGTATAGAACCGGGCGATCTTGATGGCGTTCTCATTGGCCTCCGCACCGCCCAGGGTGAAGAAGGTCTTCTTCAGGTCCCCCGGCGTGATCTCTGCCAGCTTCTTCCCCAACAGGCCGCGCGGCTCGGTGGCCATACCCGGCGCTGCGAAGGTCAGCTTTGCGGCCTGTTCCTGGATGGCCTTCACCACTTTCGGGTGCTGATGTCCTACATTG
This sequence comes from uncultured Anaerolineaceae bacterium, assembly GCA_964608885.1. GTDB lineage: Bacteria > Chloroflexota > Anaerolineae > Anaerolineales > Villigracilaceae > JACPVF01. The sequence continues at coordinate 14,229 of CAZSPX010000009.1, forward strand.
GTGTTCACCAGCTGGGATGCAAAATCGAGGTAGCGCTTCCCATCTGCATCAAAGAAATACACGCCCTCCGCCCGCGTGACCGGGATCGGGTTCACCTGGCCCTGGTTGGACCAGGAATAGAAGGTGTATTCCTTATTGAGGTCAACGATCTCTTTCGAAGTGAGGTTTGACATGGCATCTCCGTGGACAAAATATCACAGGCGGATGACCGGCTGATCATCCACCTGCAAAATTTTCACTGCTTGATCTGTTTCACGATATCGGCGTAAATGTTCAGGGTTTCGTCTATGTCCGCATCGCTGTGTGAATAACAGAGGAACCAGGGCTCACGAGCATCGTGGTCCGGCATGACGCCTCTGCCAATGGCCTGTTCCACCAGCCGCAGGTACAGGTCCTGGTCGCTCAGGCTCCAATCGCGCTGGCAAGTGACCGATTCCACGCCCAGGGCAAATGAGAACATCGCCGGATATCCGCTCATCACGACAGGGATGTTGTTCTCTGCAAAGATATCCCTCAAGCCTTCCATCAGCCTCTGTCCGCGCCCGGCAATGGACTTCAGAACAGGGCGTTCCTGCAGCAATTTGAGGGTGGCATAGCCTGCTGCAAGGCCGGCTTTATTATTGGTATAGGTACCTCCCTGGGAAACCCCCCGGCCAATGATGGACATGATCTCCGTCTTTCCGCCAAAGGCCGCCACCGGATACCCATTCCCAAGGGCCTTTGCATAAGTAGCCAGGTCAGGCCGGATCCCGTAATACTCTTGCGCCCCTCCGTTTGCTATGCGAAAGCCAGTTTTTACCTCATCCAGGATGAATACTGTCCCATATTCCGTGGTTCTCTCCCGGATCAGCTCCAGGAAACCCGGCTGCGGCTCGATCCCTCCGCAGTTCCCCTGGCACGGCTCTGTGATTACCGCTGCGACTTGCTCCCCGAAGGATCGCATCACCCGCTCAAAGCCCTCAAAGTCGTTGAAGGGCAGGGTGATGATCATATCCCGCATGCCTTTAGGGATCCCCGAGGAGGAAGGCACCGGGATGGGGCTGCGGCGGTTGCCATAGGCCTCAATGGGCGAATACGTGGACCATAATGTGTGATCGTGAAAACCGTGATAATTGCCTTCAAACTTGATAATGACCTCGCGGCCGGTGAAGGCGCGCGCTACACGTATGGCATGCATCGTGGCCTCGGTGCCGGAACAGGCCAGTCGGGCCATTTCCACGGCCGGGCACATCGCCACGAGCAACTCGATCAGCTCGACCTCCAGCTCGCCGGTCATGGCGAACAGGCTGCCTTTCTGGATCTCTTCGATCACACAGGCATCGACCTCATCGAAGGCATGCCCCAGGATGATCGGCCCAAAGGCCATGCGGTAATCAATATAGCGCTTTCCATCCACGTCCCACAGGTAGGCGCCTTTTCCCTTTTCCACATAAGGGGTGATGCCCTCCCCCCAGTAACGGAAATTTGAATTGACGCCCAGCGGCATCACCTGCTGCGCCCGCTTCTGGAGCGAACGGCTCTTCTCGCCGAACATGCTCATAGGGCCTCCACCCGACTACCTGGAACCGTTGTTTTCTCCGTTCGCAGCGCCTTCCCCTGCCAGCCGCGCCGGCACTCTCCACTGGTACACATCCTTGAGGATCAGAGGCACAATGGAGGTGGTCGTCTTGCGTACACCGGGAGTCTTGCGCACCACTTCCGTGACGAAGCGGTAGATCTCGGCCGTATCGCGCGCCACCACCTGGATGCTTACGTCGGTCTCACCGATACCGCAGGCCACATAGCTGACGTTATCACAGGTGGCCATCTTGTTGGCGACTTCGAGGATCTGGTCCGATTCGACCTCCAGCCACACATCCGCAATCGTGGTCAGACCGAATGCCTGGGGCCGCACAACCGCGCTGATCTGGATGACTCCTTCGTTGATCATTTTCTCAATTCGATAGCGAACTGCGCGCTCCGAGATGCCGCCCAACTGGCGGGCGATCTGGGATGCCGAAATTCTGCCATCTTCAAGGAGAATGTTGACGATTTTTACATCAGTATTGTCGATTTCATACATAGTTTGTCCAATTCTTTTCCGAAAATGACGACGGCATGTCAACTATACATGACCCTTACACTTTCGTCAAGTGCAGCCCGGATAAACCATCCATGTCGAACAGCACATTGACGGAAAGTTGTCATACAGATATAATCGACCCTCGGCATTATTAAAACCCCGCAGGAGACAACGAATGGCAACGATTAATACCGCGCCTGTGAGCGCGCTGGAACCCAAAACAAAATTAAGCGGAAAGGTGGTCAAGACGACTCTGGCCGGCGCCCTGGTAGACGTTGGGCTGGAGATCCCGGGTGTGATCCATATTTCACAACTCCAAAAGGATCCCGTCAACAAGGTCGAGGATGTTGTGAAGGAAGGACAGACCGTGGAGGTCTGGGTCCGCCGGGTTAAGAAGGACCGTATCGAATTGACCATGATCGAACCGCTTGGCCTCGAATGGCGCGAGATCCAGCCGGATATGGTCGTCAAGGGCAAGGTTGTGCGCCTCGAGTCATACGGCGCGTTCGTTGATATCGGCGCCGAACGCCCGGGCCTGGTGCACGTCAGTGAGCTGACGCGCGGCTACGTAAAGACCCCCAACGAGGTCGTCAAGGAAGGCGATGAGGTGGAAGCCAAGGTTCTGGATGTGGACCGCCGCAAGCGCCAGATTCGCTTGAGCATGAAGGCGCTCATCCCCGAGCCTGTGGAAGAGGAAAAGCCGCAGCGCGAGGAGCGCAAGCCCCGCGCGGCCGGCACCAAGCGCGGCCCCAAGGGACACCCCAAGCAGGAAGAGAGCTTTGAGGTGGAGCCTGAGGCTTCCTCCGAGCCTGAGATGACCGCCATGCAGATCGCATGGATGCAGGCCAATGAGCGGGCCAAATCCCGCAACCAGCAGCAGAAGGCCAAACGCGCCGCCAAGACCAGCTCGCGCGAGAGCGAAGAGATCTTCAACCGCACACTGGAGAAGCGCCTCCCCACCGGAGGTTGATCCCCGGAGATCAGGAGCGGGTCCTTGCGGGCCCGCTCTTTTGTTTTAAGGACCGGCGGTTACACCGAGGTATCGCTCATGTAGCGTGCAAAGGCCGCCGGACGGATGAACAGGAGGATCAGTACCGAGGAGAAAAAGCCTCCCAGATGCGCCCAATGGTTCACGCTATAGCTGGCTTTGTTGAGCAGGATATTCACGGCGGGGATGATCTGTACACCCACGAAGTAGAGAACGATCCAGAATGCGCGAATGCGCGGCCAGACAGGAATGATCCCCAGCATGACGAGCGTGCGGATGCGCCCTCCCGGGTACAGAAGCAGGTACGCGCCCATCACCCCAAAGATCGCCCCGCTCGCGCCGATTCCCGGAAGCAGCTCATCCTTCTGCACCAGCGCATACAGAATGTTTGCACCGGTCCCTGCCAGCAGATAGAATGCCAGGAAACGCCACGGACCGCAGGCGTCCTCCACGCGGCGTCCAAAGACCCAGAGGGCAAGCATATTCCCCACAAGATGCATCAGTCCCCCGTGCAGGAACATGGAGGTAATGTTGGAGATCATGCCCCCGCCCTGCGCGCTAACGATCAACGAGGGTGTAAAGCCGTACTTCATCAGGAAATCCCAGAACCCCTCCGGCTCCACCAGGCTCTGGAGGATGAACACAAAGGTACAGGCAGCGATCAGGAGCACTGTCATGAAGGGGAAACTGGCGTAACGGTTGGGCTCGGTATCGTTGAGGGGCAGCATGGAGCCTCGCTAGTAGGGAAAGGAAGGAACCTGAAAATCCTGCATGCGGTTGAGGGCCTCTGCCAGCATCAGGACATGAGGCAGGATGACCAGGAGCCAACCGCCAATGGATGCGCTCATCCGGGCCATATCAGACCCGGCTGCACTTTCCTCAGCAAAAACAGCCTTCCAGAAGGGATTGCGGGCCCGTATCTCCGCGATCGCCAGCAGAAAGCCTCCAAGGGTCACAATGGGCAGTCCCAGCCAGATGAACCAGGAGGGGTGCGCGATCGGATTCAGCCCTGATTGCACCAACGCCAGCGAGAGGTACAGCAGCGGCCAGCCAAACGTCAGGCGCGCGATCGAGGCGACCGGGGAAACACGTGTGAGGTTCTCTTCCTGCAGGGTTTCCAGCCGTGAGATCTCACGGTAGATTTCATCAAAGACCACGGAATCCTTCGTGACGGATGCCAGGTCAATCAAAGTCTGGCGAGCCTCCTCAAGCTGGCCTTCAGCCTCGTACTGCCGGGCAAGATTCAGGGGAGTCGTTTCCACCGGGGCCGGCGGAGGCTTTGGGGACTGCACAGGAGCAGGAGAGACAGCCGGCGGCTCCCTCCATTGGATGGGGGGGGCCTCCAGGGACTTCTTCCTGAGGAGCAATTGATTGAGGTAGGCACGCACCCTCTCGTTGCCAGGATTGAGTGTGAGCACATTTTCGCAGGCGATGATCTTGTCCTCAAGCTCATCCACCAGGCCGGTCAGCCAGATCCAGGCGGCCTCATTCCGAGGCTCCGCCTCCACCAGGTGGAGGAGCATATCGCGCGCCTCGGTCCGCCTCCCCTCGCGGGCAGCCTGGATGGCCTTTTCGAGTAGATCGGGGGGAGGCTCCGTCACCGCCCGGCTGCCTTCTGCTGTTCGCGCAGGTACTTTTCGCGGTTCGACGCCCTGGCGGTCTTTCCGCTGGAGGTCTTGATGATCCAGCGCGGCCCCACTGCGCGGACATTCCGCAGCGCGACGGCCGAATTGCGCGTCACATACCGGCGGACATCCTCGGCCACGCGCTCCTGGACCGCGGGGTCCTCCGAATCCACTTCCACGATCATCACCACTTCCTCGGTGCCCTGCTCTTCGTCAAAAAGTCCAAATGCCACCGAGCGGCCTGAATGAACCCCCGGCACTTCATAGGTGAGCATCTCCAGGTCCTGAGGGTATACATTCTTTCCGCCCACAATGATCATATCCTTCTTGCGCCCGGAGACAAACAGCTCGCCCTGTGAGATATATCCGTAATCGCCGGTCAGGAACCAGCCCTCATTGAATGCTTTCCGGGTCTCCTCGGGACGGTTGTAATAGCCGCTGAGCATACAGTCGCTTTCCAGGGCGATCTCGCCCACGACTCCCGCCTCAAGGGATCTCCCATGCTCATCCAGGACCCTGATGCGTGTATTGGGGAGCGGACGACCTGAAGACATCATCATCATGGAGGGACTCCCCGGGCGCGGCGCTCTCACCTTCCGCTCGGTCATGAACGTTTCACGGTCTATCTCCTCCACTCGCGGTCCGACCTTCATGTCGGATTGTGTCACTGCGAAAACGTTCTCAGCCATTGCATAAGAACTCTGCAGGCTCCCTGCCTGAAGTCCATAGGGGGCGAACTTCGCCTGGAAGAGCTGGTGGCTCTCCCAACGGACAGGCTCGGAGCAGTTGATGACCGCCCGCCAGGATGCAAGGTCCACACCCTCCAGGGTGCGCTCGCGGGTCTTCTGAGCCAGGAAGTTGTAAGCGAAATTGGGGAGCCAGGAGAGCGTCCCTTTATAACGCGTCACTGCATGGAGAAACTTGTGTGGAGCGCGCACCCAATCAAACGGAGAACTGAGAACCAGAGGCAGCCCGCCCAAAACGGGCATGAGAAACCCTGCGACCAGACCCATATCGTGATAAAGCGGAAGCCAGGAGACGAATACATCGGATCCGTTCAGGCCCAGGGATCGCCCGTAGACCTCCAGCTGGTTGAAGACAGCCTGGTGTGACAGCGCCACCCCCTTCTGCAATCCAGTGGTCCCTGAAGAGTGCTGGAGAAGCACAGTCTCTTCCGGGTTTCGCTTCAGCCCGGCAAAGGATGAGGGGGAGTCCTCACTGGCCCGTTCAAATCCTCCGGCCACGATCACGCTGCGCACAGGACTCTCATCCCCCAATGCAGCCCGGACCTCTTGCTCAAACTCCGGGTAGGTCACGATGGCCGCAGGCCGCGTGACCGAGACCAGCGCGGCCAGATCCGCCCGGTAGCGTTCCGGGGAAAGTTTTTCGGTGAGAAAGGGCATGATCGAGGGGATGGCCCCGTGTAGGATGGCTCCCCAGTAGGCATACACCAGTTCCTCGCCATGTTGAAGGATCAGCACCACGATCTCGCCCGGAAGGATTCCCTCACGTTCAAGGCAGCGCGCATAGATCCCCGAATCATGCACCAGCCGCTCATAAGAGATGGGCAGATCCTCCCGGCCGGCGCGCTGCAGGTGGATGGCGATCCTCTCAGGAGCCCGCTCCCGCAGGGAGAGCAAGCGCTCGGGGAATGTGGTCATTTTTGCCGGGCTTGGATCAGGGAGGCGAGCTGTGCGAGATTATCGAACGATCCGGAGTTCAGCTCGGTGTCTTCAAGCTTCACGCCATAGGTATCCTCCACGAACAGGGCCAGGTCCATCAAGTGGAAGGAATCCACCAGCCCGCTGGAGAGCAGGGCCTCCCCCTCCATGATGCGCTTTTCCGGGCGGTTGAGGATTTTCTCTGCGATATAGCGCTCTAATTCGGCAATGATCCCATTCATGTCTTGCTCCCTGCATAGCTGCTCTTTAAATAGGCTTCCATAAAGCCATCCAGTGCGCCATCCAGTACGGACTGGGTGTTGCCCGTTTCGTATTCGGTGCGGTGGTCTTTGACCATCTGATAGGGGTGCAGCACGTAGGAGCGGATCTGGCTTCCCCACTCTGCCTTGGTGTATTCCCCGCGCAAGACCGCGATCTCCTGCTCCTTTTCAGCCTGTTTCATCTCCAGCAAACGGGCGCGCAGCACCCGCATGGCGTTCTCACGGTTCTGAAGCTGTGAACGCTCGTTCTGGCAGGTAACCACGATCCCGGTGGGGATATGCGTGAGACGCACCGCAGTGGCATTCTTCTGGACATTCTGCCCCCCGGCCCCTGACGAGCGGAAAACATCCATCTTCAGGTCGGAGGGGTTGATCTCGATCTCGGTATCGTCCATCGGCGCCTGCGGGAGGACTTCCACCAGGGCAAAGGAGGTATGCCGCCGGTGAGCCGAATCGAAGGGCGAAAGGCGCACCAGGCGATGGACGCCCTTTTCCGAGCGCAGGTAGCCGTAGGCATAGCGTCCGTCCACGGCGATCGTAATGCTCTTGGTCCCGGCTTCCTCCCCCTCCGTCTGGTCAAGGATCTCGGTCTTGAAGCCGCTCTGCTCCGCCCAGCGCAGATACATGCGCTGCAGCATGGCAGCCCAATCCTGCGAATCCGTTCCCCCCGCGCCCGCGTGGATGGCAAGCAGGGCGCTGTCCTCATCATATTTCCCGGAGAGCATGGCCGCAAAGGAGCGCTTCTCCAGATCGGTCTCGAGCTGCCTGACCTCGGTCTCAAGATCGCCGCGCAGCGACTCGTCGTCCATCTGGACCAGCTCCAGCAGATCCGTCAAATGTCGGTTGAATTGATTCCAGCCTTCCACATCTTCGCGCAGCGAGGCGATCTCCTTCATCACCTTCTGCGCGGCAGAAGCGTCATTCCAAAAATCGGGATCTTCGCTTTGTTTCTCCAGCAGGGAAAGCTGCCGCGCCTTGGCGGGTAAGTCAAAGACGCTCCAGGAGCTGATGAGTCAGGCTTTGCGCTGCCTGCAAGCGGTCGAGCAGATCTTGCATGTTGCCTCCATAAATGGATCAATGAAGTGGAACGGGCGAAAGTCGGATCAACGCAGGCTTTAGCCTGCCCCGAGAATTCCCTCAACGAATGCGTCCGGGTCGAAGACCTGCAGGTCTTCAGGTTTTTCACCCAGCCCGGCGAACAGGATGGGCAATCCCAGTTCCCGCTGAATGGCAAAGGCCATGCCGCCGCGCCCCGAGGTGTCAAGCTTGGCCAGGATCACGCCTGTCACGCCCACGGCCTCTTTGAAAGCCCGGGCTTGCGAGAGCGCATTCTGCCCGGTGGTCGCATCCAGCACCAGCCAGACGGCATGCGGCGCGCCCGGCAGCGCCTTGCCCACCACCCGCTCCACTTTTTTCAGCTCTTCCATCAGGTTGAAGCGCGTCTGGAGGCGGCCGGCTGTATCGATCAGCACCAGGTCAAGCTTGCGGGCCGCGCCAGCGCGGACCGCGTTGAAGGCCACTGCCCCGGGATCGCTCTCGGGCGCGCCGGTGATCACCTCCAGCCCCAGCCGCTCCCCCCACACCTGGAGCTGGTCCACGGCCGCAGCACGGAAGGTATCCGCCGCGCCCAGCAGCACGGTCCGGCCCTCGTCCTTGAAACGCCGGCCAAGCTTTGCCAGGGTGGTGGTCTTGCCGGAGCCGTTCACCCCCACCATCAGCACCACGGCAGGCTTCGATGTCCATTGGATCTGCGGGGGCGCATCCAGGCGGAGGCGCAGCTCTTTGCGGAGCGCCTCCTGCAGTTCCCCGGTCCGGGTGAGTCCCTGCTCATAGACATCCTGCCGGAGAGCCTCCACGACCGCCCCGGCGGTCTCCAGACCCAGGTCCGCCTGGATCAGCAGGGCAGAAAGTTCCTCCCATACCTCTTCGTCGATCTCGGTGGCGCCCAGGAAACCAGCGATCCGTCCGAAGGCGGTTTTGCTGGTCTTGGAGAGCCCGGCGCGCCAGCGCGCAAGCATATCGGCCATGAGGCGGGATTATATCAGGTAAGATTTTTCGCTGTGATATACTCCATGACTCGGCGAGGGAAAAGTACTCGTTCGTACAACCAGAAAAGGAATATAATACCCCCATGTCAGCTGAACCCATTCACGTTACGGATGCGGCCTTCGAAAAGGCCGTGCTGCAGTCACCCCTACCGGTTATCGTCGATTTCTGGGCCCCCTGGTGCGGTCCCTGCAAGATGGTCGCGCCTGTGCTGGATAAACTGGCCGCGGAATTCGATGGAAAACTGATCGTCGCCAAGGTCAACACGGATGACAACCCGGAATGGATGAACAAATACGGCATCCAGGGCATCCCCACCATGTTGTTCGTCGCCAATGGAAAGATCGTCCACCGCCAGGTAGGCGCTCTGCCGGAGAGAATGCTGCGCGATATCGTGAGCCAATTCATGGAAGTCGTCGCTACGAGCTAAGAGCAAATCCCATCACAAGGAGTTGGGCATGAAAAGATCGCTCCTGCTTGCCTTGATCCTTTCGCTGGCCCTGAGTGCGTGCATGCCGGCCTTCATACAGCAGGCTCTCAACCCAACTCCAACGGTCAATGCCGCGGCTACAGAGGCCGCCCGGGAAGCTACCTCGGCTGCGCAGGCATTACAATCCCAGCCGACCGCCAGCCCGGTCCCCAGCAGCACCCCGGTGGTGGCCTCTCCCACCCGGACGCCGGCGCCGACTTCAACCCGGGTGGATACGCTAACCCCGGCCGCCACGGCCACGGCCAGCTCCACCCCGGCGCCCCTGACCCCCAGCCTCACTCCCACCCTGGGCGTGATGTTTTTTGGTACACTTCCCCCTCTGGTGCCCTCCGGCAGGATGACGATGATCAACCGCTCCCATGCCCAGGCCTATGTTTCCTTCCAATGCACCAACAAGGAAGGCACCCTGAGCATCATGGAGTACCCGGTCGGTCGCTGGTCCGAGGTCAAGATCGCTGCCGGAAAGTGCCTCTATGTCGCCTGGGTGGGCGGCCGCCAGTTTGAAGGCAGCTTCACCCTGGACCCGGGCGGAGACAAGCGGATCGTGTTCTTCATAGACCGGGTGATGATCAAGTAAATGAATGGAGTTAATAACCGAAACATGAAAAAGCTGATCTACCTTTCCATGCTGGCTGCGACCGTGCTCGCTGCCTGCGGCCCCCAGGCGACTCCCACGATGAGCCCGGCGGACGTGCAGGCCACGGCCTTCGCGGCAGCCTCCACCATGGTGGCGCAGACCCAGGCTGCCATACCCACGGCGACGCCGATCCCCCCTACGGAGACGCCCAGCCCAACGCCGCTGCCGACCGATACCCCACCGGTCCCGCCGACCTCCTCCCTGCCAACCCTCGCGCCCACCACGGCGGCAGGCAATCCCGGCGCGGACCCATGCAACAAGCCCATGTCTTCCAGCCCCGACGGACCCTCCACAACCTTCCGTCTCGATAACCAGAGCAGCGGCCAGGTCAACCTGTCGCTCTATCTGAACAAGACGCCGTTTGGCGAATGCGGTTACCGGGGTTACTCGATCGCAAAAGGCGGGTCTGCCGTCGTCACTGTACCCCAGGGCTGCTACTCGGCCTATGCGTGGATCAACGGAAAGAAACCCGCCACGGTCAGCGGTGGAGGTTACTGCGCCAATAACGAGGACAAGTGGACGCTGGTGATCCGGGATGAGGCCATAAAGCTTAACCCCCCGTAAACCTTCCCAGGGACGATCAAGGCCGGAAGCGCTTGCTTCCGGCCTTTTATTTCTCAGGCGGTGATGCGCTCGATATTCGCACCCAGGGCGCGCAATTTCTCATCCACGCGCTCGTAGCCCCGCTCGATCTGCCCCACGTTGCGGATGACCGAGGTCCCCCGGGCCGCCAGCGCGGCAAGCAGCAGCGCCATACCGGCTCGGATGTCCGGGCTTTCCAGCTTCTCACCATAAAGTTGTGTGCGGCCCTGCACCAGGCAGCGATAAGGGTCGCACAGGATGATGCGCGCCCCCATGCCTACCAGTTTGTCGGTGAAATACATGCGCCCCGAGAACATCCAGTCATGGAACAGGATGGACCCGGTCATCTGGGTGGCCACGGTGATGGCAATACTGGTCAGGTCGGTGGGGAAAGCCGGCCAAACATTGGTTTTGACTTCCGGCACCGCCCCATCCAGGTCCGACACGATGGTACGCGTTTGCTGCGCGCTGACCAGCAGATCGTCGCCGTCCACTCCCCACTGAACTCCCAGTCTCTGGAAAACCTGGGAGATCATGCGCAGGTGACTGACCCCCGCTGAAAGGATACGGATCTCGCCGCCCGTCACAGCCGCCGCGCCCACATAGCTGATGACTTCCAGGTAATCCGGGCCGATCGAATATTCCCCGCCGTGCAGCCCGTCCACGCCGGTGATATGCAGCGTGTTCGAACCGATATCCCGGATCTGCGCGCCCATGGTATTGAGGAAATTGCACAGCTCCTGTACATGGGGCTCGGAGGCGGCGTTGTGCAGCACGGTCTCTCCCCGGGCCCGCACTGCGGCCATGATGGCATTTTCAGTGGCGGTCACGCTGGCCTCGTCCAGCAGGATGTCCGCGCCCTGCAGTCCCTGCGTTTCGAAATGGAAGGCGCGGTCATAGGTGATCTCGGTCCCCAGGGCGCGCAGTACAAGGATATGCGTATCCAGTCTGCGCCGCCCGATCACATCCCCGCCCGGCGGAGGCAGGTGCAGGTGCCCTTTGCGGGCCACCATGGGCCCCGCCACCAGGATCGAGGCTCGAATGCGCCTGTAGAGATCAGGATCGAGGTCGCTGACCTTCAGGTCCGCGGCGGTGATGCGCCAGCTGCGCTCGCCGACATCCTCCACCTTCGCGCCCAGCCCTTCGATCACCCGGCGCATGTCAATGACGTCCCGGATGAGAGGCACATTATGCAGCGTGACAGGCTCCTCGATCAGCAGGCAGGCTGCCAGCAGCGGCAATGCGGCGTTCTTGTTTCCCGATGGAGTGACAACGCCCCGGAGCGGGACGCCCCCTTCGATGATCAATTCCTGGGTTTTTGTGAGGGTGGTAGCCATGCGAGGATTGTAAGACAATTCACAAGATTCGCCAAGCACCCCCGCGAAATCCTCGCAGGCCAGGTCTCTAATTCTGTGGGTCGGATCCGATGCGATAGCCGAACCCCCGCACCGTGAGGATGAGATGGGGGTTGGAGGGATCCTCCTCCAGTTTCTTTCTCAGCATCAGGATATAGCGGCGTACCAGGGCTGTATCATCCTGCCGGTAGCCTCCCCATACCTCCTGGACCAGTTCCGCCTCCGAGGCCACTTTGCCGCCTCTCCGCACCAGGGCCTCCAGCAGGCGGAACTCGGTGGGCGTAAGGTCCAGGACACGGCCATTGATCGTGGCCCGGTAGCGTTCCATATCCAGCAGGATATCGCCATACAGGATGTGTGCGGCATCCTTTCGGCCCCCGGAGGAGGCCCGTGCCAGCACGGCCTGGATGCGCGCCACCAGTTCGGCAAAGCTGAAGGGCTTGGTCACGTAGTCATCCACACCCAGGCGGAAGCCGCGCAGCTTGTCGGCTTCGGTGGCCTTGGCGGTCAGCATGATGATCGGCACCCGGCTCATCTCGCGCAGCCGCGCGCAGATCTCCCAGCCGTCCATGCCCGGGAGCATCACATCCAGCAGGACGATATCTGGATGGATCTCGTAGGCTTGCCGGAGGGCCAGGGCGCCGTTCAGGGCCTCGTTCACCTCGAAACCCTGGTCGCGCAGGAACTGCCCGAGCAGGCTGAGAAGGGTCGCATCGTCATCTACAAGGAGTACCCGGGCATTCATCCTGCCGCCTTGAGAGAGAAGTAGAAACACGAGCCCCCCGCCGTTCCAGGCTCATAGCTCAGATTACTGCGCATGGCTTTCAACAGGCGGCGGGAAAGATACAACCCCAGTCCGTATCCATACACCGATTGAGAATCCCCGGCTTCCAGGCGCTGAAAACGCTGGAAAAGAAAACGCCTCTTCTCTGGCGGGATCCCCGGGCCGGTGTCCACCACCTGCACGCGCACACCGCTGCGGTTCGGTATGGCGCGGACGGTCACTGGACCCTCCGGGGCATACTTCAGGGCATTATCCAGAAGGTGGTGAAGGACGCTCCCCACAACGTTCTCATCCGCCAGGACCAGGGGCAGATCCGCGGCCACCTCCACATGGATGCGTTTGTATTCCGGGTCCTGTGTGCGTTTGCGCATGACCTCCTCCACCAGTACCCCCGGGGAGACCGGCACAAGATGCAGGTCCAGGCGGCCCGCATCCAGTGCCGAAAGGTCGAGGATGTTCTCAACGAAGCGGGTCAGCCGCTGTATGGCGGACTGCATCAGTTCCAGGGTTCGGAGGTCCGGACCGCCAACCGTGCTCTTGCTCAGCAGCAGCTCGATGCCCCCGCCCAGGTGGTTCAGAGGGGTGCGCAGTTCATGGGAGACCATGGAGACAAAATCCGTTTTCAACCGGTCCAGTTCTTGAAGGGCGCGGTGCTGCTCCTCCAGCTGCCGGTAAGCTTCGCTTAACGTGCGTGTGCGCTCCTCGACCCGGCCTTCCAGTTCGGTATTGAGGGTCTCCAGCTTCGCATACACGCTCTGCAGTTCCGAATAGGCCCGGCCCACAACCTCCTGCTGCCGTTTCTGCTCACTGAGATCGTGGGCCACGCCGGCCACCAGTTTCCGGCGGCCTTCTGCGGGCACCGGGCTGAGCGTCAACAGATAGGGGACCGGGCGGGCCTTCCCCGGAACCTCCAATGTGGTCACCCTGCGGGCTGCCTCGTCCAGGGACCTTTCCAGCCCCGGTCCGCCCGCAAAGATCTCAAGCAGGCTCACCCGGGAGGGGTCTGTCTCGCCGCCGATTGCCCTTAGTTCATAAAGCGCCGGGTTTCCCAGGAGGATGCGGCCCCGGGGGTCGCAGATGAAAGCTGGCTCGGCCAGGCTGCTGAACAACTGCCAGTATTTTTCCAGTTCCACTTCACCGGCCCGGATGCCGAGACGAACCACCAGGATGACGATGAAAAGCAGGGTCATCGACCCGCCGAAGTACGAGATCTGACCGCTGAGGCGCCAGTCGGTGATGACATACCAGGCCAGCGCCAGTACCAGCGCGATCGGCAGAATGTTCAAGGCCGGGCTGCGCAGGTTGTGCGCGGGCATGGGCGGGCGCTCGCCGGGTTCCGGAGCCGTCCGCTCGCGCAGCACCTCGATTCCCATCAACAGATAGGCTGCCATCCAGCCCAGGCTGGTGATGGAGCCTGCATGAAAGCTCTGTGAGAGGCTGAGGAAACTGTAAGCATAATCGGAAAGACCCAGGCAGACAAAAGCCAGGCCGGGCAGCAGGGCGCTGCGGCGCGGGACCAA
>CAZSPX010000010.1:0-3552 GCA_964608885.1 uncultured Anaerolineaceae bacterium
GGTCTGGTTGATCGTCAAAGGATTCAATCCATCCGCCTTCAACAGATCGTCGGACCCTCTGCAATACGGTCATCCCTCTTTCCAGGCTTCGACGCAATAACCTGTGCCAGCCATCCACCCGGCTTCATGGCGGAGCCGGGGCTAACTTTTCGCAAGGAGAAAAAATGCTGAAAAAAGGTTCACTGGTCCTTTCCATATGGTGCGGCATCAATTTCGTGCTCGCCATCATCATATTGAGCTATGTCATTGTTTTCAACCAGAACTCCCCGATCCTGCAAGTGGCCTCCTTTTCACAGGCAGAAATTGCGGGACTCAGCGCCAGGACCATTGCATCACTCAATGCGTTCACGATCCTGTACAACTCCTGCGCGCTGATGGTCTCGGTATTGACGTGGCCGCTCATCCGCGAGAATCTGGTCGCTGGCGAGAAATCAGCTTTCTGGATGCTGGTTTTCGTGATCGGTTTTGTGGAAGTGATGGCTTTTCTCGCTTCTTCATATATTGGGCATGGACGCTGGCAGGTGAACGTCCTTCAAAGCATTTTATACCTGGCAGGCATTGGCCTGTCGGGATCTTTCATCTTCAAAGGAGCTAAAAATGAATTCAGCCGATAAAATCGCCAGGGCCGCCGGGCTGCTTTACCTGCTATACGTGATCACCTCGGTCATCGCAAATCTATTCGGAAAATTCGTTTTCGTGGAAGCCCCGGTCACCATCGATCACATCATGACCCATGCACTCCAGTTCCGCATCGGTTTTGTGATCAACCTGTTCTCCGTCGTTCTTTTCCTTCTGGCAGCCTGGGCCTTGTACGTGCTGCTGAAACCGGTGAATAAAGACCTGGCCTTGCTTTTCCTGTTATTCAATGCCGCAGGGTTTGCGGTCTGGTTGTTCAGTTCACTTTGCCTGTTTGGCAGCCTGGTGATCTTGAACGGGCCTGAAACCATCCAAGCCTTTCAACCGGATCAACTGCAGGCACTGGCGGTGTTTTTCTTCAGTTTATACAAAAATGGGGTCTTCATCGCCCAGGTGCCTTACGGCGTCTGGCTCTTCCCCCTCGGTTATCTGGTCCTGAAATCGGGCTTTCTTCCCAAGATCCTGGGCATCTTGTTGATCGCGGACGGCATCTGTCAATTCATATATGTCTGCCAGCGTTTGATCCTCCCTGATCTGGCAATCATCGCTTATCCCTGCCCGGTGATCAGCTTTATTGCAGAAGTCTCCCTGGCCCTGTGGCTTTCCATCAAGGCCGTGAAACCCCGGTTATCCGTGAATCCTCAGTAAAGAAAAGAGGAAAGATGAAATACTCAAAAGGAATCTGGAAAAAAGCCTTCGCACTGACCCTGGTGGGAGGCCTGGCCTTCTGGCTGGCAAACTTCGCGATCTCCCGAACCCCCATCGCAGCCGAGTACAGGGCTGCCATGTCAATTTCCTATTATCCAATGCTGCTTGAATCCCTGATCGGGGGCTTGATCATTGGAGTGTGGGTCAGTTATCCTTTGCTGCGCTTCTTTGACAGGATTCCGGTAAAGGACCCAATTATGAAATCCGTCATCCTTAGCTCGATCGTGCTGGTCATCGTCACGATCCTCCTTGGGGGTCCCTCAAGTTTCTATGCGACAAATAATGTCTTGCGGTATTTCATTATTGGCACGGCATTTAACGTGATCCGGATCCTTGCCCTTGGAATCGCGATCGGCTGGGCCTATACAAGACAATCCATGGGAATCAATCCATCTGTGGCTTCAGCGGGACCTGCCGGGTTGGAATAAGGAAAGGTTTGAAAATGAAAGCAATGATCTGCCCAAAATACGGTTCACCGGATGTACTTCAGCTCCGGGAGGTGGTGAAACCGGTTCCACAGGAGGACGAGGTGCTGATCCAAATTCATGCAGCCTCCCTCAATTCGCGTGACTTAAGAATGCTGCGGGCAGATCCATTTTTTATCCGGCTGATGCCCGGAGGTCTCTGGCGCCCCAAAAACAAGATACCCGGGGCGGATGTTGCCGGGCGGGTCGAGGCAGTCGGCTGCAGCGTCAGGCAGTTTAAACCAGGCGATGAGGTCTTTGGGTTCTTGCCGAGTGCAACCGGTCGCGGCACCTTCGCCGAGTATGTGTGTGCCAGGGAAGATCTGATCACGGAGAAACCCGCCAATCTGACCATGGATCAGGCTGCGGCCGTGCCGGAGGCGGCGATGACCGCCCTGCAAGGCTTGCGCGACAAAGGCAACATCCAACCAGGCCAAAAGGTTTTGATCCATGGCGCCTCGGGGGGCGTCGGTACATTCGCCGTACAGATCGCAAAAGCGTTCGGGGCGGAAGTCACCGCAGTGTGCAGCACGAGGAACCTGGAGATGGCGCGGTCACTTGGCGCAGATCACGTCATTGATTATCAAAAGGAAGATTTCGCCAAAACCGGTCAGCAGTATGACCTGATCCTCGCAGTGAACGGATATCATCCGATCTCAGATTATCTGCATGCTCTAAGCCCCGAGGGTACCTGTATTGTTGCCGGAGGCTCCATGCTTCAACTCTTCCAGGCGGGGAGTCATGGGAGACGAAATTCCAGGACAGGGCGACAGAAAATTGTTGTTCTTTCGCTGCGGCACAGCCGGAGGGATTTGATCTTCATAAAAGAGCTCGTCGAATCAGGAAAGGTCCTGCCGGTGATCGATGGATGTTACCCCCTGAGCGGGGCGGCCGAAGCTTTCTGGTATTTCGAAAAGGAACACGCCCGGGGAAAAGTGGTCATCACTGTGGAACATGGCAACAAAACCTGACAGGGCATTGCAGTAAACCCCAGACTTCCGAAGTTTTAAAAACTTCGGAAGTCTGCGCGCTGCGTTTCGCCATCACTCAGGGATCGGTTCCCAGATCACCTCGGACCAGTCGATGACCAATTCGACATGATCCTCGCTCAGGGTTCGAACCTCTCCTGCGCCCACTGCCAGGCTGTCATTCAGCCAGCGGTATTTCTCGTGCTCCGATAGATGAAAAGCCGAGATCATGATCTGGCGGCGACCCGCCGGATAAGCCCGCCCATACCCCGTATAGTCGAAGAAGATGACCGCTCCGTCGGTGGTCTCGATGACCCCCTGGAAATTGGGTTCAAAGGTGCCATCCCCCCTTCGCCGGGGATGATTGGCGCCCCGGAACCTGCCCTGAATACGCCCTTCACAGGTGCCTTCGGCCAAATAGAAATGCTGACCTTCCGTGCTGGAGGGAGAAGACAGAGCCAATTCCCATCCCTGCGGGTACGTGAAGCGAACACGATACAGCGGGCGTAGTTTCATTTGCATCACCTCCAGTAATACCTACCGATATTAAGCCTATGAAGCAGACTGCCACTATACAGCAAATTTGCGGTGCTGCGGGATCGTCTGGCTGTCAGATCCGGCATTTTCGGCTGAGCGGGGGATAGAGCATGCCGCTGCGATGGCTCCATGAGGGGCAGAGACTCGCGCTGAACGGAGCGAGCGGAGGTGAAGCGCGCACCGGGGCGTTTCGCTTTTGCTCAACGCCCGCAACGACATGCCCCTATGATGATAAAATA
>CAZSPX010000010.1:3652-23663 GCA_964608885.1 uncultured Anaerolineaceae bacterium
GCCCGCAACGACATGCCCCTATGATGATAAAATAACCTCACAACTCACAAGGAGCGGCGCATGCGCGCGGTGGATATCATCATCAAGAAGCGTGATGGAGGGGAGCTGAGCCCGGAGGAGATCAACAGCTTCATCCAGGGCTTTACCAGCGGCGAGATCCCCGATTACCAGGCCTCGGCCTTTGCGATGGCGGTGATGCTGAAGGGCATGACGGCGCGCGAGACCGGCGACCTGACGTTGGCGATGGCCCACTCGGGAGAGATGCTGGACCTCTCGGATGTGGTGGATATCGCGGTGGATAAACACTCCTCGGGCGGGGTGGGGGATAAGACCTCGCTGGTGGTGCTGCCCGCGGCGGCGGCCTGCGGCCTCCCGGTGGGCAAGATGTCGGGGCGGGGGCTGGGCTTCAGCGGGGGCACGCTCGACAAGCTCGAATCCATCCCCGGATACCGGGTGGACCTTTCCATTGAAGAATTCAAGAAGCAGTTAAAAGAGAAAGGCCTCGTGCTGACGGGGCAATCCATGGAGCTGGCGCCCGCCGACGGCAAGATGTATGCCCTGCGGGATGTGACCGGCACGGTGCCTTCCACGCCGCTGATCGCCTCCTCGATCATGTGCAAGAAGATCGCAGCCGGGGCGCAGGCCATCCTGCTGGATGTGAAGATGGGCAACGGCGCGTTCATGGAAACCCTGGAGGAGGCGCGCGAGCTGGCCGGGCTGATGGTGGACATCGGGCGGCACGCGGGGCGCGAGACGGTGGCGCTGCTCTCGGATATGAACCAGCCGCTGGGATATGCGGTGGGCAATTCGCTGGAGGTGCGCGAGGCGCTGGACACGCTGCACGGAGGCGGCCCGGAGGATTTCCGCGAGCACTGCCTGCACGTCAGCGCGCACCTGCTGGTGCTGGGCAAGCGCGCCAGGAGTCTCGAAGAGGGGCGCGCGATGGCGGAGAAGTCACTTTCGGATGGGAGCGCCTTCGGCAAGTTCCGCATGCTGGTGGAGGCCCAGGGCGGGGACGCCGCGTACGTGGACGACCCCTCGAAGTTCCCGGCCGCGCCGATCATTGAAACGGTCAAGGCCTCCCGGGGCGGCTACCTGAGGGGCATCCACGCGCGCACGGTGGGCGAGGCCTCCGTCCGGCTGGGAGCCGGGAGAGCCCGCAAGGGCGACCCGGTGGACCATGCCGTGGGGCTGGTCATTCATCACAAGGTGGGCGACCGGATCGAGGCCGGGGAGGCGCTGTATACGATCCATGCCAACCGCGCCGACCTGCAGGCCGAGGTGAGGGAGCTGGTCAGCGCGGCGCATACATTCTCGGACCACGCGGTCCCGCCGCTGCCGCTGTTCTATGAATGAGATCCATGATTAAAGTGGTCACACGGATGGGAATTATTGGTCATTTTCAGGGTGCTCGCGCTGCAAGTCTTGCGGTATTATTGAGAATCAGGCATACTTGCCTCAGGAGCGTATAGCCATGGCAAAAGTGTCACTGCGCAACTACAACCGGGAGATCGAAGGCTTCATCGACCAGAACCGGCTGGATGAGGCCATCGCCCACTGCCGTCACATCCTCCAGACCTATCCCAAGCACCTGGATACGTACCGCCTGCTGGGAAAGGCCTACCTGGAGGCCAAGCGTTATGACGAGGCGGTGGATGTCTTCACGCGCGTCCTGGCCTCGGTGCCGGATGATTTTGTTGCGCACGTGGGGATGAGCATCATCCGCGACGAGCAGGGGCGGCTGGATGAGGCCATCTCGCACATGGAGCGGGCCTACGAGACCCAGCCTTCCAACCCGGCCATCCAGAACGAGCTGAGGCGGCTGTTCGGCCGCCGTGACGGCGTCCAGCCCACCAAGATCCGCATGAAGCGGGACGCGCTGGCGCACATGTACGTGCAGGGCGAGCTGTACCCGCAGGCCATCGCAGAGATCAAGGCCGTGCTGGCCACGGACAGCCAGCGCACGGATATGAAGACGCTCCTGGCGCGCGCCTATTTCCATGCCGGGCAAAAGGCGGACGCCTCGGACCTGTGCGCACAGCTCCTCGAGACCTACGCCTATTCCCTGGACGCCAACCGCATCATGAGCGAGCTGATGCAGGGCGCGGAGGGCAAGGATGCCGGAGCCGCGTACCGCGAGCGCGTCATTGAGCTGGACCCCTATGCCGCCTACAGCCCGGCCGGGGTCTTCCATCCGAACGAGGCGCCGGAGGTATCGGTCAGCCTGGATCACCTGGAATACCACGGGCAGGACATGGAAGCCGCGCCCGAATGGAAGCCGGCGGGCATCGGCGAGCCTGCACCGGACGAACAGCCGGAGTGGCTGAAGAGGGATTATTCCTCGGGGGCCGAAGAGCCGCCCGCCCCGAAGCTGGAAAGCAAGAACGATCTCCCCGACTTCATGCGCGCCGCGGGCTGGACCGCGGCGACCGGCATCGTGGACGAATCCGCCCCCGTGGACTTCGGGAAGGAAGAAACGCAGCCCGCTGACCTGGCCCCGGGTGACATGCCGGACTGGCTGAAAGCCATGGCCCCGGCGGAGGAACCCGAAGAGACACCGGTTATCCCGATCCCGCCTGCCGAGCAGCTGCGCGCCGGGGACATCCCGGACTGGCTGAGCGATGTCACGCCGCGCGACAGCCTCACGCCGCCGCCCGCGCCCGCAGCCGAGCCCCCCGCGGAGATCCCGGACTGGCTCCAGGATGTGAGCGCGAAGGAACCGGAAACACCTATCCCGGCGGCCGTCCCGACGCCCGCCGAAGAACTCCCGGACTGGCTGAGCGGCATGACCACCCCGGAGGAGGCCGAGGCGCAGGCGGCCGCGGAGATCCCGGTGGTCCCGACCGAGTCGGCCCCGGTCTGGATGGCGGACATGGCCTCCGCGGAAGCTGAAACCCCGGCGGCCCCGGTCGAAGCGATCGAACCGGTCGCCGAGGCGGCAGACGACACCCCGGACTGGCTCAAGAAGCTGACCGCCGAGGCAGAGACCCCGACACCCGAGATCCCGGACTGGCTGGAGAACATCGAAGCCGCCGAGCCGGGGATGGCCCCCTCCTCCGCGGAGGCCGCGCTGCCCGACTGGCTCGCAAGCACCCCGCAGGAGCCCGTGGCCGCGGCGCCCATCCCGGAGCCGGAGCCGATGGAGCAGGAATTCCCGCCCATGATCACGCCGGTGGAGCCGCTCACCCCACCGCCCAGCCTGGAGTCGCTGGGGACCTCGATGAAGGAACAGGACGACGCCCTGGCGTGGCTGGAGAGCCTGGCCGCCAAGCACGGCGCCAAGGCCGAGGAGCTGGTCAGCGACCCGAACGCCCGCACGGACAAGCCGCCCGAATGGGTGCAGCAGGCCCGGGCGCTGAGCGAGGGGCAGCCCGTCACGCCGGAGCCTTCCCTGGAAGAGACCCAGCCGGTCTTCCTCGAGCCTGAGCCCGAGCAGAGCGAGGAGCGCGAGCAGCCCGTGGAACCCGCAAAGCCCGTCGTCGAGGCGGTTGAACCCGAAGTGCCGTTCCTCGAGCCGCTGGAGCCGGTCGTGCCGGAACTGGAAGGCGCTTTGCACTTTGAGGAGGCCGAGACCGCGCAGATGATCGAGCCCGAGCCCGAGCATCCTGAGCCGGCGGTCCCTGCGGAAGTGGAGCCCATCCTGGAACCGTTCACGCCCGGGGCCTTCACCACCGCGGCGGACGAGACGGGCATCTGGCTGCGCAGCCTGGATGAAAAGGAATCCGCGGCGGAGACGACCGGGGTCTCGGCGGACTTCATCGAATCACTTGAGCAGGCCGAGGACTGGGTCAAGACCCCCGAGGCCGTGGAGCCTCCGGTGGAAGTGACACCGCAGGCGGAGATTACACCGCAGGCGGAAATGACACCGCCTGTCATGGAGGAAGCGCCGGTGGAAGCGCCCGTGGAGGCGGTCCCGGCGGCGGCCAGCGACCTGCCCGATTGGCTGCAGGACATCGACCGGGAGGAAGAGCCCTGGACGGCCGCGCCGGTCTCAGAGACGCTGGACGAGGAGATCCCTGCCTGGCTGCAGGGCGAGGCCGAGCCTGCGCCTGAAGCGGAGCCCACCGTCCCTGGTGAGTGGCGCCGCGCCGAGACGGTCCAGGAGCCGGAGATGGAACCGGCTGAGATGGAATCCGTCCCGCTCGCGGTGACGCCGGAAGAGGAGATCCCGGCCTGGCTGAGAGGCGAGGCCGCGGTCGAGCCTGAGACGCCCGCTGCGGTGGAAGCCGCGCCGGAGCCCTCACAGGAATACCTGCAGGAGCTGGAAGAACTGCGCGAGCAGCCGCTGGCCGTGGAGCCCGTTGAAATGGAGCGGGAACCGGAACCGGTCGAGCCGGCCCGGATGGAGATCGAAGCAGAGCAGGAAGTGGAGCCCGAGCTTCAGCAGGAGGCGCAGATGGAGGCCCCGCATTACGAGGAGCCTGTGCGCGAACCCGAGGCCGAAGCCGAGCCTGAGCCTGAGCCGCCGATGCCGGTGGTCAGCCGGCCTGTCGAGCCGCCTCCCGCGCCGCGCAAGCCCCCGGTGCGCCCGGCCGAGCGCAAGCCCGCCGCAGGCTTCCCCTCGGGAGAGCCCGCCCTGGCCCTGGCGCGCGCCGAGATGAACCGCGGGGACATCCCCTCGGCCCTCGAACAATACGGGCGGCTGATCAGGCGCGGCAAATATCTTGAGGAGATCATCCACGATATGCGCGAGGCGCTGTACCGCTATCCCGTGGAGGTCACGGTCTGGCAGACCCTCGGGGATGCTTACATGCGTGAGAACCGCCTGCAGGAGGCGCTGGACGCTTATACCAAGGCCGAGGAGCTCCTGCGCTGACCGGCGGCGAAAAACCATTTGTGCAGTGGAGGCAATTTTGGAAAGAACGTTCGTCATGGTGAAACCCGATGGAGTGCAGCGCGGGCTGGTGGGCGAGATCATCGCGCGCCTGGAGCGCAGAGGCCTGCGGCTCGTGGCAGCCCGGTTCATGCGGGTGAGCAGGGAGCTGGCAGAGGCCCATTATGCGGAGCACGTCGGGAAGAAGTTCTATCCCGGGCTGATCGAATACATCACCTCGGGACCGGTGATGGCCATGGTCTGGGAAGGTCCCAATGCGATCGCCGCGGTCCGGCAGACCATGGGCTCGACCAAGCCGGTCGAGGCGCTGCCCGGAACGGTCCGGCATGATTTCGGGCTGGAGATGGGCCGCAACCTGACCCACGCCTCGGACGGCAGCGAGAGCGCCCCGAGGGAGATCGCGCTGTGGTTCAAGCCGGAGGAGCTGCTGGAGTGGTCGCGCGACACCGACCGGTGGATCTTTGCGAACGATTAAAAACAACGGGCGGCAGGATCCCTGCCGCCCGAATTTTTTTAAGGGCTACTGGAGCCTTAAGAGCACCTTGCCCTCGCCCCATAATTCCTCGAGGGAGTAGAAGTCGCGCTGGTCGGGCGAGAAGAGATGCACCACGACCTCGCCGTAGTCCACCACCAGCCAGCCGTCGCGGGCCTGGCCCTCCTTGCGCCCCTTGCGGCGGTGATTCTTCCTGAGGTCCTCCAGCACGCCGTCGGCCAGGGCGTTGAGCATGCGGTCGCTCGTGCCGGTGCAGAGCACGAAGTAGTCGGTAAAGATCTCCAGCTCCTTCAGGTCGAGGAGCACAATGTCTTCGCCTTTCTTGTCTTCCAGAGCGTTGACGATCTCGCGTGCCAGGTCAATGGTTTTCAGGTTTCACCTCGGGGGTTTGTATAGGAGCAAGGGCTGCGGTAAATAAAGGGGTATAGACCGATCCTCCAGGCTGCAGGTCGCTTTTCATCAGGGTGAGGCTGTCCACCGCGGCCTGGCCGAGGCGGCCGATCTGCTGAGCCTCGAGCGCCTGCCGGAGCCTGGACTGCCCGGCAATGGAGGCCGCCTGCCGGACGCGGCCGATGGTCAGGTGCGGCGAGAAGGGGCGGTCTTCGGGGGCATAGCCCAGGCGGGCCGCGGCGTTTTCGAGGCTGCGCTGGAGCATGGCCAGCCCGGGCGGGGCCTGCACTCCCAGCCAGACCACGCGCGGGCGGCGGGTGTTGGGGAAAGCCCCCAGCCCCCCGACCGTCATCTGGAAACATGGATGGGCGGCTGCCTCCGAGGCGAGCATCTGGTTCAGGAACTGGAGGCTGGAGGGGGCGACATCTCCCAGGAACTTCAGCGTCAGGTGCAGGTTGGCCTGCGGGACCCATCGCACCGCCTCCGGGCCGGCGCTCTCGCGCAGGCGGGAGGTCTGGCGGAAGATGGCGTCCTGCAGGGAGGGGGGGAACTCGACGGCGATAAAGAGGCGCAGCAGGCTCATGGGTGAGGCAGGTCTTCCCGGTGGGTGAGACGGTCCACGGCCTGGGTCAGGTCCAGGAAGCCGACGGGCTTGGTGAAGTAGAGCGAGGCGCCGGCGTCCAGCCCGGTCTTGATATCGGCGGGCGTGCCGCGGGCGGAGACTACGATCACGGGGAGGGCCGCCAGGCCCGGGTCGCGGCGGATAAAGCGCAGCACCTCCAGCCCGGAGACATCCGGCATCATCACATCCAGGATGACCACATCGGGCCGGTCGCTGGCAAGCGCGTTGAAGGCCGGCGTGCTGTTCAGCAGCTTGACCACGCGGAAGCCCTTGAGGCGCATCATCTCGGCGAACATCTCGGCGGCGTCCGGCTCGTCCTCGATGATCATGACCGTTCGTTTTCCGGGGACCATAGGCTTACAAAAATAGCATAATCAAGATGAATCTGCAAGGGGGGCCGGGAGGGGAGTAAGAAAGCGGTGCGAGCGGCTGTCTTTCCCATGCACAGACAGGAGAAGATATGACGGCACTTGAATCATTCAGACAACAGAAGGACGATTTCTTCGAGCATCATCCGCAAAGCCCGCTGACCCGCGAGCAGAAGATGGACTTCAAGGGATTGAGCTATTTCCCCGAGAACGAGGCCCTGCGGCTGGAAGTGACGGTGGAGAAGTTCGAGAAGATGGAGCGGATCGAGATGCAGACCACCACCGGCGATTCGCAGGTCTATGAGCGCTACGGGCGCTTCCGGTTCGAAGCGGACGGCCAGCCCGCGGAGCTGACCCTGTACCGCAGCGGAAACGGCTACTTCCTGCCCTTTGTGGATTCCCTGGCCGGGCAGGAGACCTATCCGGCCGGGCGCTACCTGGAGCCGGAGCCGCTGCCGGGCGGGCGCTTCCTGGTGGATTTCAACGAGGCCTACAACCCCTACTGCGCCTACAACGAGATGTGGTCCTGCCCGATCACGCCCTTCGAGAACAGCATCAAGGTCCCCATCAGCGCAGGGGAGAAGCTGTTCCACGGAGAGCCGGCAAAACCCTGAGAATGGCCGGCGCTCTGCCGGACATTCCCCTGACTTTCCCGCAACGAAAAAAAACAAGGCCTCCGCTCAGCGGAGGCCTTGTGCTAGGCAGAGGCGGCTTTTGTCTTTTGCAGGATCTCCAGCAGGGCCTCGTGCTCCTCGCCGCAGTCATGGCAGCGGTCCATGTGCTTGCGGAGCAGGGGCATCAGGCGGGCGGCGTCCTCGCCGCGCAGCTCCAGCTCGGCGTACTGGTCCAGGGCGGCGAAGACATCCTCGCAGGAGCAGCTTTCCTCGCGGTCCTCTTCCTCCAGGGTGCGGATCAACTCCCGGATGACCTCATCCGGGAGCGGGGTCTCCCTGTGCTGGAAGCGGAGACGGATCTTTTGAATCAACTCGTGTAATTTCATGCGTACCTGAACCCTTGACGGAGCGGTTTATCCAATTCTTACTTTCCCTCGAAGGCCGCCAGGACTTCCTGGGCGTTCAGGTCTTCGCTGGCCAGCCGCCGCTTGAGGCGCAGGCGGGCGTCGTGCAGGAGCTTGTAGAGGGCGTTGCGGTTGGTCTTCATGCGCCGGGCGGCCTCCTCCATGGGCATGTCCTGCAATCCGAGCAGGGTGAGGGCCTGGCGCTGCTTCTCGGTCAGCTCCTCGTCCATGATGCGGCGGATGCGGGCGAGCATGTCGGCGCGGACGGCGGAGGTCTCGGGGCCGGCGTGGGGATCGGCCAGCAGGCTCTCGGGGGCAGGGTTCTCCTCGTTGTCCACCAGCTCGTCCAGGGAGGCGTCCTGCCAGCGCTTGCGGCGCAGCTCGGTGAGGGCGATGCGTATGGCGATCTTGTGCACCCAGGTGGTGAACATGCTGCGGCCCTCGAAGGTGCCGAGCTGGTCCAGCACCCGCAGGAGGGTCTCCTGGGTGACCTCCTCCACCAGGGGGCCGAAGAGCGGGTCATCGGGCGAGAGCCAGCGTGAGAGGGCGTAGGGCAGGCCCTTTTCCACGATGGAATGCAGGTCGGCCAGTGCGGCTTCGCGCACCGGTCCGGTTGAACGCAGTTCCTCCAGCCAGGCTTCGTTGGTTCGGGGGTCCATGACGGAGGGATTATAACCGAGAGGTCCTATCCCAAAGGCCTGCGCTGCGTGGAGGGAGTATCTCAATTCGAAATGATAGATTCGTATTACAGCGTTTCACCTCCGGGCCGGGAAAAGCACCGGCCCTCCCTTCGCTTCGCTACGGGATGATATGCGTTCAACGCGAGAGTCGCGCTGAACAACCGAGGCGTTTCGTCTGCGGGCTGGAAAGGCGCCAGCCCTACGCTCAACGCGAGATGCGCGTATCCCTGGTTGACCGGCACGGATATAATTCGCCCATTCTGCTTAAAAAAAGAGAGATATCCAAATGAAGGATTTTGACCCCGCAACCAGTTTCGGCCCGGATACAGCCGCACATTACGATGATTCCAAGCGCGGCGATGAAGAAGATGCGGCTGCGTTTCTCGCAGAATTTGCAAAGGAAGGCCCGGCTCTGGAATTCGCGATCGGCACGGGCCGGATCGCGCTTCCGCTGGCGGCCAGGGGTGTCCGGGTGGATGGCATTGAATTATCGCCCTCCATGGTCGAGCAGCTTCGCGCCAAGCCTGAAGGGCGGGATCTCCATGTGGTCACCGGAGATATGAGCCGCGCAACGACCGGCCGCCGGTATACGCTCGTCTATTTGGTCTTCAATACGATATTCAATCTCCTCACTGCAGAGGACCAGGTTCGCTGCTTTGAGAACGCTGCGCGCCACCTGGCACCGGATGGGCATTTCATCGTTGAAACCGCGCTGCCGCATGCATGGATCCCGCCGGATCAGCCGGATTATGTCCATGCCGAATACGTGGGCAGGGAAATGGTCGGGTTGGATGTCGCCCGGTATGACCCGGTCACACAATTGCTTGAAGAAAACCACGTTCAGATTACAGAGCAGGGGATCAGGATGTCGCCCATTGTTTGCCGCCTGATCACTCCCGGCGAGATGGACCTGATGGCGCGCATTGCAGGCCTGCAGCTGATCCACAGGTTTTCCAACTGGCAGCGGACCCCATTCGATATCACCAGCAAAGCGCATGTATCCGTGTATGGTTTTTAAGGACCACCCGACAGAGCGCGCAATTGACGGGGGAGCCTGTAGATTCGACAGGCTGTTTTATCGCCCGCACACTTTTCTGCTCATGACCCTCCCCGACCCCTCCCTACGGGGGAAGGAGCAATCCCCCTTTTAATCCCGGCGCCCCGATAAGAGACCATATGTCCAGCCACAGGATCTTTTGCAGGCTGCAAATAAGGATGCCGGCAGCTCTGGATATCAAGCCTGCTGCAAGCTGCCGGTTCTTGCCGTAATGAACAGAACAATAACTCCTACTACCAGGAAGAGCAATCCGAATATCCAAATCTTCATGAAGGTCAGTCCAATACCAATGACTGATATTGCGCCCGCATAGATCCAGTCGACCCGCCGCACAAGTTTGTCCGCTTCGCTCCTGGTTCTTCCGTTCGCGACCAATGTCCACTTTAAGATCGTTCCCCCGTCTACAGCGGGAAATGGCGCCAGGCTCATCATGAGAAGCAATCCGTGACCGGCTGCCGACCAGGCCATCCATTCCCTAACAATTGAATTCGGAGATGCGAGTTCAAATATGGCAAGGCTTAGAAGCAAGCCCAGCAGGTTGAAAATCGGGCCGCCCAGCGCGCGCATTCGATGGCTGACAGGTGCAACGTCATTATTTTTGTAAAGAGTCCGGGGCATATCGGCTGCGATCAGTATTTCATCCATTGGCGCTCCTGCAAGGCGAGCGCTGAAAATATGGGCAAGGGGATGCCCAAGCTCTACAACCAGCAGCAGGATCGTTGTCACAAACCCGATGAGCAGGCTCTGCCCAAGCCCGCGCTCCGGATGCCAGTACAATCCCACCCAGGTAACGACTCCCCAGACAACAATCATGATCGGCAGGAAGGTATAACTGGCCTTGACCGGCGTATCGAAAATCCTGACT
This sequence comes from uncultured Anaerolineaceae bacterium, assembly GCA_964608885.1. Classification (GTDB taxonomy): domain Bacteria; phylum Chloroflexota; class Anaerolineae; order Anaerolineales; family Villigracilaceae; genus JACPVF01. Next base: position 13,980 of record CAZSPX010000010.1, read on the forward strand.
CTAAGCATGTTTTACTCCTTGCGATTCACGCGATTGAGCCTCTCCTCAGACTGAAGTGATGGAAAACCGCCCCGCTGCCTGATGCAGCCGGGCTCATTTAATGATGCTCCTGGCCCCGATCTGCCTTGCAAACAGGGATCGGAAGCCCGGCAAAAACGCCGCGTTCAAAAAGAAATGGGAAAGGGCAACCTCAAAGTCATTCCTGGGGACAAACGAACCCGCCAGCCCGCGGGCATCTTTCTGGCGGCGTTCAATTTCAGGCTGCAATTGCTGCTGATAAGCCGGAAAGGCAATCTTATGATCGCCGTTCGCCTTGTGCAATTCGCCCGCCAGCAGGTAGGCGCCTGCCATGCCCATGGAGGCGCCCTGTCCCGCCAGCAGGGTCAGGCATTGGCAGGCGTCGCCCACCAGCGCGATCCGGCCCTGGTGCCACTGCTCCATCTGGATCTGTGCGACCGCGTCGAAAAAGAAATCGCCTGCATGCTTCGTGCCTTCCAATAGCTGCGGGATCAACCAGTCAGGATTCCCCAGCCTTTTCTCCAATACCTGCATTTGGGTCTCGCGTCCGTGAATATCCAATTTCTCAGATCGAAACGCAAAGAAGGTTGCCAGGCGCTTGTCACCGATCGAATAGACGGTCGCCTGCACGTTCGGTTCGAGATGTCCGAGAAACGTGTTGGGTGTATCGAGGAAATCTTCGATCACGCTGCACGCCACATAAAAGCCAAGGAAGTGATTGAACCGGCTCTCGTCGCCCCAGACCAGCCGGCGGACGTTCGAATGGATGCCGCCCGCACCGATCAGCAGATCATAGGTCTCATGTTCCCCATTTGACAGCTGAACGGCTACACCCGACGGCAGGTTTTCCAGCTTATCGATGCTCATTCCGAAACGGACAGGTATATGACCTTTCACCGATTCGTAAATGGCTGATTCAAGGTCCCCGCGCATCATGGGGAAGTAACGATGATGCAGCAGCTCGCGGAACTTTTCCACGTCTAGCATGGCACGCGCTTTGCCCTGCCGGTCAACGAAGGTCAGTTTTTTTATGGGATATTGGCTCGACTTTTCCTGAAGCTCCTCGAGAAGATTCATTTTCTCGGCTACATCGAATCCGGAACCATAGAAGTCGATCATATACCCGCGTTGATCAAGGTTGGGGCGTTTTTCGATGACGGTCGGGGAAAAGCCCCAGTGCTGCAGCCAGTACGCGAGCGTCAAGCCTGAAATACCTGCGCCACTAATAAGGATATTCTTGTTGATATTCATTCAATCTCCAATCCATTAAGGAATGCCCGCAGCTTATGACCGCGGAGGGGAAGAGGAAGCATGCCCCGGATGGAAAGCCACCATGGGCATCTTTTCAGCCAGGCGTCTCGCCGCTTCCCTGTCAGCGGTTGTGCGTTCGCCCAGAAACAACAGGCTTAATTCTTTGAACGCCAGCGGGTGCCTGGCAATGTAATCTTCCAGGACTTCAATAGCTCTGACGATTGGAATAAACTGTGCCTGGGCTTGAAAACTTCGTCCGCCCACGTGTAGGGTTACCCGCGGATCGTTCTGAATGTTCTGATACCAATCCGCTTTCGCGCCCCAGCCGGAAACTGCATAGTAGGCATCGGTCTCTTTATCGTGCCGGACCACTTCGATCACGGTCTGATGATGAATTCCACTTTTGCGACCTGTATGAGTCAGCATGAGGAAACGGCTGTCCAATAACCAGCCAAGTCTCAAACGATAGAGCCAGATGGGTAAACGCAATCCAAAGCGCAAGGCCCTGCCGGGTGGGTGACTTATGATCGAATCCTTCATTTCTAAAACCTCTTTCTCTGTTGCCAGCCAGGCATTTATTTCTTTAAAAAGAGACGCGTCAGCCTGGATGCGCCCGGACACCTTCCAGCAGCAGCTTCATGCTGGAATGAATGTGGTATTCGGGTTCCACAAGGGACTTGTCATACACCCAGAGCAACAATGTCCCCTCCATGATCGCTCCCACAGCAATAGCAACTTCACTCGCATCCACCTGACGGAACTCGCCCGAATCAATTCCGCGTTGAACGATCGGAATCAAAATATCAAGGTAGCGATTGATATAAATGTTCAGGGCTTTTTGAACATATTTATTTCGAAATGCCAGGGCCAGAAATTGATAGACGATGGGGATGAGGCGAAGCAAGCTCAGGATCTCTTTTGTCAGCAGATCGGTGATCTTCCAGATCGCTTCGGTTGCGCTCGTAGTATCCTGGTCCAGATTTTCCAGCTGCCTGAACTCACGCTGGAACATACGGTCAAGGATGGCAATAATGAGGTCATCTTTGCTCTTGAAGTAAAGATAAAGTGTACCTTTGCTTAAGCCGGTTTTCTCGGCGATATCGTCCATGCGGGCTTCATTAAAGCCTTTTTGGGTAAATACATCTTCAGCAGCGTTGATGATTTGATCTTTTCGTTTGTCGCTGACATCAGGGCGAGGGGACATAAGCTTCTTTCCTTATAACTGACTGGTCAGTCAGTTATAGTATAATCGGAGAATTCGGAGCCGTCAAGGGTGATTTATCTGATATGTGTAAAAAATCGAAGAGCATGAGTGTGAAGAGAATTGCCCGGCCCTGCCAAACCAATTCGGGGCTACGCGATCTTTGAGGGATTTATAATAGAGTGTTTGCAGGAGTCTTGGAGTCGAATCATTATGAACGAAGAGCATCCCACCAAAGCGGAAAGTGAACTGGCAAATTCCGAGGTTCAGGAATATCTCTATCTTCGCCAGGAAAGACGACGCCTGTTTCCATTGGCTGCATTGGTAGGGTTGTGTGCAGGGATAATCGCCGTCCTTTTTCGAGGGGCATTGTCTGCGGCGGATACGGTGCGGAATCTTCTCATTACGAGGGCACATCAACAACCATTATGGGGCTGGATATTTCCAATCATATTCAGCACAGGCGGCGCCATACTTTCTCTTGCCCTGGTCCGGCGTTACGCGCCAGAGACAAGCGGCAGCGGTATTCCACATCTTGAGGCTGTCCTGCAACGTTTGCGAAATCTGGAATGGTCGCGCGTTCTGCCGGTCAAATTTTTCGCCGGGCTGCTGGCGATTGGTGGGGGCCTGGTCCTCGGCCGGGAGGGTCCGACTGTGCAAATGGGTGGTGCAGTTGGCGACGCCATTTCGAAGGGTTTAAAGGTATCGCCGCGCGAACGGTTGACGCTGATCGCGGCCGGCGCCGGCGCCGGCCTCGCTGCAGCCTTTAACGCTCCTTTATCCGGGTTGGTCTTTGTGCTTGAAGAGGTACAGCGCGATTTCCATCCGGTCGTCTTTGGCACGGCGTTCCTTGCCGCCGCAGTGGCTGATGTAGTGGCGCGGCTTGGAGCCGATCCGTTCCCCGTTTTTTCGGTCACCAAATACCCGACACCACCATTGTCGACGCTGCCCGCGTTTGCGATCCTGGGAATTGTGGCCGGGTTGTTGGGGGCTGCGTTCAATCGCGGCCTCGTGGCTTCCCTCAATTTCTATGGACGTGTAAAAAACAGACTCGCTGCAGCTGCCATTACCGGTGCCGTGATAGGGCTGATTGGCTGGTTTGTTCCCAATGCAATCGGCAATGGACACCCTCTCGCCGAATTGACTCTGGGTGGTCAAATTGCCTTGTTTGCGATCCCTGCCTGGTTTCTGACACGCTTTCTCTTAACGATCTCAAGTTATGGCACAGGGGTTCCGGGCGGAATATTTGCACCGCTGCTGGTGCTGGGCGCATTGATCGGTCTTGCCGTGGGAAAAGTGGCCATCATGGCTGTCCCCACTGCAAATGTTGGCCCTGCTGTTTTTGCGGTGGTTGGGATGGCGGCATACTTTACAGCGATCGTGCGAGCACCGTTAACAGGCGTGGTGCTAATTCTTGAAATGACGGGCAACTATGAGCAAATGCTGCCCCTCCTGATCAGCTGCTTCTTTGCTTACGCTGTGGCTGAATTTCTAAAAGATTTACCGATCTACGAAGTTCTATTGGAACGTGACCTGCTGAGCGGCGGAGAGCATACCGATCTCAAACAGCCTATCGTGATGGATTTTACAATTCAGGAGGGTGCCCCTTTCGAGGGGCAACTGGTACGCTCCCTCGGGCTGCCGTCGGGATGCATCCTGGTTCGTTGCTCCAATGGAAGACAGGAGTGGGTACCCAAGGCAAATACACGTTTGGAGGCAAACATGCGCATCACTGCCGTCATCGAACCGGATGCCGCCGCAGGAATTGCCCTCCTTCGGCAAGGGTGTGAATCGAGTCGTAACAAGAATAACGAAGGCACGGCATGACAAACGCACCTTATGGGGTGGCACTGGATGGAACCGGCGCGCTGTTCGTGGCGGATGATGTCGGCAATACGATCTGGAGGGTGACGAACGCGCAGTGAGCCTGCATCATGCAAGACTTCCGAAGTCTCAAAGACTTCGGAAGTCTGGGTTATTAACAACACTGCCGGAAGGGGGTGGCCGGGTAATCCAAGCCATTCCACGGTTCCCATCCTGTTCGTGAAAACATTCCTAAAATTGCAAAATCCATGGAACCCTGTATACTTGTCTCACTTGCCAGGCGTCATTAATTCTCGATCATCCTGCCTACATCCAAGCCCCCTCAACCCTGCTGCATCGAAACAGTGACCCAGCCGCCTGCCAGGCGCCGATCCCCGTGTCAGGAGGCAGCCGCGCCTCAGGCAGAGGGATCGGGTCGCGGTTTATTGTTGTTCGTCATGGAGGTTTCACCATTAACGATCCCAGTGGAAATGCGATCATTCTCAAGCGGCGAGGTCGAGGTTGTTTATTCTGGCTTGGAGCGGGTCTGGCTTCAGTATTGGGTCTTGCCCTGCTGGGGTATATCTATGAGACTCTGGCAGAAGCGGCTGATGTAAAAAGCTATTCTCCACCCGGCCAACTAGTGGATGTTGGCGGTTATCGCCTGCACATCCACTGCACCGGCGCGGGCAGCCCGACGGTGGTTATCGTTTCCGGGTTGGGAGATTGGTCAACATCGTGGGGAGGCGTTGTTCAACCGGAAGTGGCAAAGACCACCCGGGTCTGTACGTATGATCGGGCCGGCCTGGGATGGAGCGATGCAGGCCCAGGTCCAGGCGATGCAGCGAGCTTCGCCAGGGAGCTGCATACGCTGCTGCAAAACGCCAGCGTCCCGGGTCCTTATGTCCTGGTCGGGCATTCGCTCGGAGGCCTGATCGTACGTATATTCGTCCACGAGTATGCCTCAGAGGTTGCCGGGGTGGTCTTGATCGACTCGATGAATCCCAAACAGGTAACCCGGTCTCTGTCGAACTCACTGGCCCGGCGACTATCGTTTCAAGCCCTGCTGGCGCGTCTCGGAATCGCGCGGCTGCTGGTGAAGCTGCCTGCCATCGCACCCGGCATGCCGCCCGGTGAGGAAGCCTATTATCCGCTCTATATCCGCCCGCAATCCATGAAAGCTACCGCCAGGGAATATCAGGCGCTGCCGGCTTCAGCAGAGGAAGCAGCTGCCGTGAAGTCCTTCGGCGATCTGCCGTTGATCGTACTGACCGCCCGGCTGAACGACAACCCGGGCTGGCCGGAGTGGCAGGCTGAACTACCGGGGTTATCGTCCAACAGCCAGCACTTATTCGCAGAAAACAGCGGTCACGTGATCCAATTGGACGAACCGGAAACTGCGGTTGCAGTGATCCTCCAAATGGTTCAGCAGGTCCGTGAAAAGTGATCGAGGCAGGCTGATGACCCGCAAATACCTCTATGTGAGTATGGCGATCCTGGTATTCATTGCGTCCGGTTTTGGAGCCGGTCGAGCCCGCGCGGATGCCGGGCCCGCGAGGTTCGAGGAAGTTGATGCTTACATCCGCGCGAAAATGGACGAACTGGGTATTCCCGGCGCGGCGCTTGTCATCGTTCAGGGCGACCAGATCATCCATCTGAAAGCTTTTGGGGTTGCAGATGGCTCCGGGCGCCCGGTCACTCCGCAGACGCCGTTCTTCACCGGTTCCACCGGCAAATCGTTTACGGCCCTGGCCGTCATGCAATTGGTGGAAGCAGGGAAAATCAAGCTGGATGACCCCGTGCAATCCCACCTGCCATGGTTCCGTGTCGCGGATGTCCATGCCTCAAAATTGATCACTGTCCGCGAGCTTCTGAACCAGACCAGTGGTCTGCCCCAATCCATCGGACAGGAGCAGCTGGCAAATACCGACCTGAGCGATACCGCCATCGAGAATAATGTTCGGGCCCTGGCAGGGGTCGAACTCGTTTCGCCGCCCGGCGAGCGGTATGAGTATTCCAACGCAAACTATGTCACCCTGGGAATGATCATTCAGGCGGTCAGTGGTCAATCCTATGAGGCCTACATCCGGGACCATATTTTCGATCCCCTGGATATGCAGAACAGCTTTGCATCGAAAACGGAAGCCCAACAGCACGGGCTCGCCGCAGGCTACCAGAAATGGTTTGGGATACCCGTCGCATCGCCGGATCTCCCGTTCGCGCGAGGTTCGCTCCCGGCGGGCCAACTCAACATGAGCGTTGAGGATTTCGGGCATTATCTCATCGCGCAGATGAATGATGGGAGCTATCACGGAGTATCGGTACTGTCCGCGGCCGGCATCGCGAGGCTGCATCACCCGGATGCCCCGATGCCGGGCTCATCGAATTTCTACGCGATGGGCTGGGAAGTGCAGAATTTTCAGGATGTGGAAGTGATCAGACATAACGGGCAGGTTCCGGGATATACGAGCGATATGTTCCTCGTGCCGCAGAAACACATTGCGCTCGCGATGGTCATGAACACCTTCAGCCCGATGTTGGGCGTCCGCGTGTCAAGGCTGCCCAGCAGCGTACTGCGCATGCTGCTTGGCCAGGAAATCATACCGGGGTATGAATTTCCTTATATGCGGCTCATTTATGCGCTCGTGATGCTGGTTCCCCTCATCCATATCCTCACCGTGGCGGCCACGCTCCGCCGCACTCGTTTCCGGGGCGGGAGTACGCGGTTCTCCACGCGGGGGCAAGTCGTGCGTTATTTCTCCCTGCTGCTCATCTGGAATGTTCTTATTGCCTTTGTGCTGCTTGTGGTTCTGCCTCTTCCATTCGGGGCCAACCTGTCCACCGTTCTCCTTTTCCAGCCGGATGTGGGTTGGGTAGCGGTGATCAGCGGTGTCTTCGCAGTTGTCTGGGGAGTCGTCAGCACGACGATCGGCATTTCGATCCTGCGCAACATTGGTCAGAGGCCGGAACAGGTTGAGCCCCTGTATGCTTAGCAAGCCTCCGAAGGGGATCGCATCCCTGTCTCACTATCACTCAAGAGGATTCCGAATGAAGGGATTCCATTGTGGTTAATTGCCCCGGCATAAAGACCAGGAAAATCTTCGTCAAAAGGCTGAGGACAAAGTACACGATCACATACAATGGTTTTAAGAGCCTGCATTATTAAAGGTCGATTGGCCGCATTCGAAAAGGAGCTTCTTGAAGCTGGCAAAGTAAGACCCGTGATCGACCGGTGTTATCCGTTGGAGCAGGTCGCGGATGCGATCCGATACCTTGAAGAAGGACATGCCCAGGGAAAAGTCGTCATCACCGTGATACAGAACAACTAGACCTGGACCAAGACGCTGAAATCGGGAAGGTGCTTTCCTCATGGCAGACGAAGAAAGAATCCTCATGAAAGCGATCGTGTGCACAAGATCCGGCCCTCCGGACGTTTTGCAGCTCCGAGAGGTAGAGAAACCCATGCCCAGGGACAATGAAATACTGGTCAGAGTACATGCGTCAACTGTAGTAATCGGGGACGTGATACTTCGCAAACTCCATCCGCTGTTTTTTCTCCCGCTGCAACCGTTTGGCATGAAAAGGAAAAGGATCCCCGGGCATGAGTTTGCCGGCGAAATCGAAGCAGTAGGCAAAGAGGTTAAGCGATTCAAGATCGGTGACAGGATTTTTGGAACGACCACCGGGTTGAGGGTGGGCGCCAATGCTGAGTATGTCTGCCTGCCTGAAAAGTGGGAGGCAGGGGCGCTGACAACAATGCCGGCCAATATGACCTTCGAGGAAGCCGCGGCGGTCCCGGTCGGGGGGATGACAGCAGTGTATATTCTTAGAAGAGGCAATATCGAGAGGGGACAAAAGGTCCTGATCTACGGTGCTTCCGGAAGCGTGGGCACGTTTGCCGTGCAGATCGCCAAAATCCAGGGCGCAGAGGTTACGGGGGTATGCAGTACCGGGAATGTGGAATTGGTGAAGTCTTTGGGGGCCGATCGGGTCATTGATTACGTCAAAGAGGATTTCACCAAAAGCGGTCAGATCTACGATGTTATTTTTGACGCGGTGGGCAAGATTTCGTTGTCGCGCAGCAAGGGCGCGCTGAAGGAGAAGGGATCTTATCTCTCGGTCCGTTCTTCAACCAGCGAAAAAACCGAAGATCTGATCTTCCTCAAAGAGCTGATCGAGGCGGGGAAAATCAGAGCCATCATCGATCGATGCTATCCTCTGGAGCAAACCGCCGAGGCCCATCGCTATGTCGAAGCAGGACATAAAAAGGGAAATGTTGTCATCAACGTGAGGCCCAGGATCTTATTATGAAAGCGATAGTGTGGACGAAATACGGATCGCCGGATGTTCTTCAGCTAAGGGAAATAGCCAAACCTGCTCCCAAAGCCAATGAAGTGCTGGTAAAAATCCATGCCACTACGGTAACCGCAGGGGACTGCGAAGCTCGAAACCTCAGGATGCCAATTCTAATCCGGCTTCCCATGCGGATATACGTGGGTCTCAGCAAACCCAAACGAATCACGATATTGGGGCAGGAGCTCGCGGGAGAAATTGAAGCAACCGGCAAGGATGTAAAACGTTTTAAAGTGGGTGATCAGGTTTTTGGGACCACCGGCCTGGGTTTTGGAGCGTACGCCGAGTACATATGTCTCCCCGAAGCATCTGGAATGGGAGCGCTGGCAACGAAACCGGCCAATATGACCTACGAGGAAGCCGCGGCCGTTCCAACCGGCGGGCTTGAGGCCCTGCATTTCATCAGAAAAGGAAATATCCAGCGCGGAGAAAAGGTTTTGATTCTTGGCGCGGGTGGAAGTATCGGTACTTTTGCGGTACAGCTTGCCAGATACTTTGGGGCTGAAGTAACAGGCGTGGACAGCACCGGCAAGCTGGAAATGCTGCGTTCGATCGGCGCAAAGCATGTCATTGATTACACACAGGAGGCTTTCACCGGGAACGGTCAGACCTATGATGTGATTTTTGATGTGCCGGGCAAGAGCTCATTTTCCAGCAGCATAAGATCACTAAAGCAAAATGGCCGCTATCTTTTGGCGAACCCGGGGCTGTCCCATACACTTCTAGGACCATGGACATCAATGAGAAGCGGCAAGAAGGTGATATTTGGAGGGGGGAGCCAGAAGACTGAAGATCTAATTTTCCTCAGAAACCTTATTGAGGCGGGACAGATAAGGGCGGTGATCGATCGACGCTATCCGGTGGAGCAAATTGCCGAAGCCCATCGCTATGTCGATACAGGGCAAAAACAGGGAAATGTAGTCATGACACTGGAACACCACAACCAGACCTGAAATACTTTTTCCTGAACGCACTTTCCCCCGCCCGGTCATTTCAGCGCGGGAGGCTGAAAATTCTGGCCGTGCGCTGGTCCGGCCTCTTTGCAAATCGGGTGTGCT
>CAZSPX010000010.1:23763-27143 GCA_964608885.1 uncultured Anaerolineaceae bacterium
AAGACTTCGGAAGTCTGGTGGTTGGTGGGCGCGGAGGGACTCGAACCCCCGACTTCTACTGTGTGATAGTAGCGCTCTAACCAACTGAGCTACGCGCCCGGGCTCGAAAATTATAGCCGAGGCTTGCGCACTTGGCAAGTCTCATGTGCAATCGACCTACGGGGCGGGCAGGTAATCCCAGGGATTAACAAAGTAGGTGGGCGTGCGGATCTCGAAGTGCAGGTGCGCGCCGCTGGAGTTGCCGGTGGAGCCGATGGCGCCGATGCCCTCGCCCTGTCCCACGCTCTGCCCGCAGAAGCGGTACAGCGCGCTCAGGTGGGCATACAGGGTCTGGAAGCCGTTGCCGTGATCGACCATGATCATGTTGCCATAGCCGTAGTTGTTCCAGCCGGCATACACCACCACGCCCGCGTCGGCGGCATACACGCCCTCGCCTTCGCTGCCGGCGATGTCAATGCCCCAGTGGTTGGCGTTGGGCCTGTAATCGAACCCGGAGAGGAAGTGCTTGTTCGCCGGCCAGACGAAGGTGCCAAAGCCGACCGCCCCGCCCGTGACGGGGTCACAGAAGCCGGGGCCCAGCACGCGCGCCGAGGAGGGGTTCTCGCGCGTGACGCCCAGCGGAGCGCTCCAGGAAATGAACTGGCGCTGGCCGCCGGGGACGATCAGGTAGGTGCCAGCCTTGATGTTGGGCGCGGCCAGGTCGCCGATGGTTTCAGGGTCCAGCTTGTTGGCCGGGTAATTGACAATGACCTCCGGCGCCACGCCGAAGAACTTGGCCACGCCGTTCAGGCCATCGCCGTTCTGCCACTCGTAATAGGTCCCGTCCACGGGGAGGATGTTGAGCACCTGCCCGGGTTTCAGGTTGTGAGGATCGTCCAGCAGGGTGCCGTAATTGCCCCACAGGATGGTCTGCGGCTGGAGGCCGTACTTCTCGGCGATGCCGAAGACCGTATCGCCCTCCACCACCGTATATTTGACGATCTCATCGCGGGGGCGGGAGGGGATGGTGGTGTGAAGCTGCGCCAGGCGCGAGATGCTCTCGGAGGAGCTGTCGGCGGGGACGGCGGCGGCCTCAGGCTCCACCACCGCGGTGGCGCTGACCTGTTCGGGGGTCGGCTCGACGGGGTTCAGCGCCCGCTGTTTGTACAGCGACTGGGTCAGCCAGATGACGCCCACGAGGGCCAGGACCGAAAACACGTGGGTGCCGGTCCGCAGCAGGGATTCGCCCAGGCCCATGCCCACCAGCGCGCCAGTCCAACGCGAGAAAAGTCCAGGCCGTTCGAGCCTGGATTCTCGCGGGTTCGGATCCCTCGATGGGCCATCGGGGGCAGGTCGGTTGTCCATACAGGAAATGTTCTCCTCAAAAGATGATAACAGGGCGATTTCCGTCCCGTCAAGCCGCCGCACCAAACGTTAATCCTGCATTAACCCTCCGAAAGGCGGATGTTCGGGTTGCGCAGGTGGATGGCAAGAAAGGACAGCAGCAGGAGCAGGCTGCAGGCCAGCATGGTGACGGGCAGCTTCCAGACCTGGACCATCCACCCGACCAGCAGGCTGCCGAAGGGTGCCACCCCCTGGAAGGCCCACAGGTACGTGGCGAACACGCGCCCACGCAGGCCGTTGGGCACCATGACCTGGATCAACGTGTTCATGGTGACGAGCTGGGAAACCGAGCCCCACCCGATCAGCCCCAGCAGGATGAGCGCCAGGGTGGGGGAGGAGATGAGGCTGAGCCAGAGCATCCCCAGGAGAAAGACCGCCTGCCCGGCGACCAGCCACCAGCCCTTGCGCCGGCTGGAGCTGAAGTAGGCCGCGATCAGCGCCGCGCCCAGCGCGCCCACCCCCTGGGAGATGTACAGCTGGCTGGTGCGCTCCGCAACCAGCCTCTCGGTGTCGGCCAGGGTCTGGAGCACGTCACGGCCCAGGGTGGGGATCTGCTGCAGGAGCGGCATCCCGAAGAAGCCGATCAGGGCGGACATGAGGATGACGGAGGCGACCACGCCGTTCTGGCGGATGTAGGTCATGCCCTCGCCGAACTCCGCGCGCAGGGTCTTCCCCTCCGAATCGCCCCGTGGGACGGTGTAGCGGGTCCGGGCCACCAGGAGGCCCAGGATGACGAAGATAAAGCTGAACCCGTTGAGCAGGAAGGCGGTGCCCTCGCTGCCGGCTGCCATGAAAGGCGCGGCCAGGGAGGGACCCAGCACGCGCCCCAGGTTGAAGATGGTGGTCTGAAGGGCGATGGCGCTCGGCAGGCCGGCCCGCCCGGTCAGCTCGATGAGCATGGACTGGCGGGCGGTGATCTCCACCGAGGAGGCCGTGCCGAAGAGGAAGGCGATGACTGCGATGTGCCAGATCTGGATGTGCCCGCTGAGAGTCAGCGCGGCGAGGGCAAAGGCCAGCACGGCCATCACGCCCTGGAAGACGATGACCGTCCGGCGCTTGTCCCAGCGCTCGACCAGCACACCGGCAGGCAGCGCCAGGAGCAGGGTGGGCAGGGTGGTCGCGAACCCGATCAGGCCCAGGTCAAAGGGGCGGCCCGAGATGCGATAGGCGAGGTAGGGCTGGGCTGTGGCCTGCATCCATGTGCCGACGACCGAAACGAACTGCCCGACCAGGAAAAGGATGAAATCCCTGGAAGCCAGGGCCGGGAAGCGGTTGACAAGGCTGGTCGAGATCCGGTTCATGGATGTGGAGGGCAGGCGACCCGGCTACCTGGCAGGCTCGACCAGCTCGGAGCGGTCGTTCTCGGGGCTGTTCACCATTGTGGAGACGGGATAGGCCTCCATCTCTCCCGCCTCATAGGGCTGGAGGAGGGGCAGCAGGCTGTCCGCGGTGCGCGGGGCAGGATCGAGCCATGCCTCGTAGTGGTCAGGGGCCAGGATGACCGGCATGCGGTTGTGCAGGGAAGCCATCAGGGAATTTGGCACGGTGGTGATGATGGTAGCGGAACGCAGCAGGCCGCCATCCGGCGACTGCCACTCGTCCCACAGCCCGGCAAATGCGAAGGGCCGCCCGCCCTGCATGTGGATGAAGTGCGGGACCTTCGTCTTCTGCCCGGGGCGGGACTGCCACTCGTAGAAGCCGTCCGCGGGGATCAGGCAGCGCTTGTATTTGAGGCTGCCGCGGAAGGAGGGCTTTTCGGCCAGGGTCTCGGCGCGGGCGTTGATGAGGCGGCTGCCGATGGATGGATCCTTGGCCCAGCCAGGGATCAGCCCCCAGACGAAGAAATCGGCGGCCATCTTCGCGTCGTTGGGAATGGCGAGGATGGGCTGCGTGGGTGCGATGTTGTAGCGGGGCGTGTAGCGTTGGGGAAAGGAATAGTTGCCGAAGGCTTCCTTCAGCTCGGAGGGGTCAACGGTAAGGGTGAATCTGCCGCACAT
>CAZSPX010000011.1:0-26808 GCA_964608885.1 uncultured Anaerolineaceae bacterium
ATGCGGATCGGTGTTGCGATAGATGCCGCCCCATTCGCCCTCCGGTCTCTTGCGTCGCACGCTGAACTTGACCGCCAGCACGACCACGATCAGCGCGGAAATGCTCATAAACACGACTACTGCCCAATCCTTCCAGGGCTGTGGCGCGAAGAACCACAAAAGGATCAGGGCCGCTGCCCAGAACCACGAATCCCCCGAATGGGCAAAGAAAATGGCGATCGAGCGAAGCCAGCCCGGTCTCTCGGCCACGCGCAGGCGGACCGAGAGCCTTTGGTCCAGCTCGAGGATGGAATTCAGCACGTTCACGATCTCCCTCAGATAAAAAAAGTCACTCTGCCGGGCGGGCAGAGCGACGTATTGTACCCGTCTTCTCAGTCTGCCGGGCTGGGAACCGGTAGAACCTTTCCTGCCGGCGCCAGGTCGGCGCGCATGAGCTCCAGCTGGTGGGGCTTGTCCACATCCATGCAGGGCTCGGCATGTTCCCAGATGATGGCGCGCCCGCGGATCCCCAGGCGTTTTGTGACCCGTTCCACCGCATCCGACAGGGTAAGCCGCCCTGCAGCCAGAAGAAACAGTGTGCCGAAACCGATGGTGGCGGCCTGCTTGAGGGGGCTCTTGCGGTTTCCGATCAGTTCCTCCCACATATCCAGGTGCTCGGTGGCCATGCGCACATGCGTGATATTCATATCCGCTCCGCAGATCTTCATGTCTTTGAGGCGGGTATAAGTACGATGCGAATCGGGGAAGCGCGTTTCCATCACCTCCTGCGGGCAGACCCCGTAATAGATGTCGTCCCGGGTCTGCATGGCGGTCTCGATGAGCCAGTCGATGTGCTCGCTCTTGACGGCCGGGATGTCGGAGGAAACGATCAGAACATATTCGGCGCGGGGGTTCAGTTCCAGGACCTTGTCCACGCCGGCGATGATGTTGGAAAGCATGCGCCCCTGGTTGGAGAGATAATGGACGGGCTTGGTGCAGGTCAGGCCGCTTTTGGCGGTCAGCCCGATCACAATGACATTGTCAACATCCTTCGCTCCGCTTAACGCATCCAATACCCATTGGACCATGGGTTTTCCCGCCACATCGAGCAGGGCCTTGGGCTCACCCCGGGCGTAAGAATAGAGTGGGTCGTTGGGCTGGGGGATGCCGCCAGCGGTGACAATCGCATCCATCATGGCTCCTTGTTTGATCCGGTCAGTTCAGTTCCTGAAGCTGGGGTTCCAGCCCCAGTTTGTCGATCAGCTCGTTCAACTCGGGCCAGGTCAGGGGGCGGCCTTTGCCCGAGGCCGCCACCAGGGCGGCTTCCATCATGTTCGTCCCGAAGGAGCGCCCCTCCAGGACGGGCGTGGTGGTGACCAGGTACTTCACGCCGCATTTGCGGAAGAGCTCCACATCCTCGGGGGTGGTGGTGTTGGTTACGATCACCTTGCCCTGCATGTCGTCCGGCATGTTGCGCTTGATGTAGAGGCAATCCCCAGCGACCACGGTGGCCCACTGATACCACTTGACATATTTGGGCTGGCGCAGGTCCTGTTTTTCGCCCGTGGGATACAGCCACTCGAAGGGAAAGCGTGTGACGATGGGGATCATGATACTTGCCAGGGTCTTCAGCCCGCGCAATGAGCGGATGGCGATCGGTATGTCCAGGGCGAACATCAGGTCACAAAATACGGTTTCGAAACCGGCCTCCACAAAACTCTTGGACAGTCCCCAGCGGTCCACGCCGACCGTGACCATCACCTTGCGGCCGCGTGCATTGATATATTCGCCCAGTTTCTGGTCCACAAAGGCCGGGGCGCGATTCTCCAGCGTGTTCTTCAGTCCGCCGCCGTCCACCACCGGGGTCTTCTGGATATAGCGGACAAGTTTTTGCACGGAATGAAAGGGAAAGAACTTGCCTTCAATGATCGCTCCAAGATCCGCGCCTCCAACCCCAAACGCATCCACCGTCCCATCCAATTCCTTGTACTTGAGGGCAGCGGCTTCCATGTCGCCGTCCGTGCCGATCCGCTCGATGCGCACCGGCTCGCCCAAAAGGTTGACCTCCACGGACTTGTTGCGCTTGGAAGAACCGATGCTGATGCTGACCGCTCTCTTCATAAGTGCATGCCTCCTGAAAAGGAATGCAGGGAGTATACACCCGCCAATTCGCGATTGATAAGGGATGTCAAGGCTGCCCGAGGAGCCGGTCGAGGACCGCCTGCGAGGCCTCCTGGATGGCGGCATGCTGGCTGCCGCCGTGCGCGTCCATGGTGACCACTGCGGGGAAGCCGCGCACCTCAATGACCCACATGGCTTCAGGCACGCCAAATTCCAGCTTATAGACTCCCAGCACCTTCTGCACTGACTGGGCGATGTAGGAGGCCGCGCCGCCAATGGCGTGCAGGTACACCCCGGGCGTCTCCTGGCAGCCTTTGAGGGTTTTGGCGCCCATGCCGCCCTTGCCGATCACGCCTTTGATGTTGAAGTGCTTCATCACCTCGGCCTGGTAGGGCTCCTCGCGAATGGAGGTGGTCGGTCCGGCCGCCACGAACTTGTAGTCCTTCGTGTCCAGCCCGCTGACGACCGGGCCGCAGTGATAGATGACCGAGCCGTTCAGAAGGCGTTTCAGCTCTTCATAGATCTCCATATCCCCCGGCTGCGGATCACGCGTCTTCTTGATGAAGGTTTCGATCATCCACTTGTGGGCGGCGTCGCGCCCTGTGACCATCACCCCAGAGAGGCTGACGGGCTCGCCAACCTTCAGGCTGGTCACGATCTCATCACTGACGGGGAGGTTGATCTCGCGCATGGGAGGCTCCTGGATCTTGCCGGCTTTATTCGTAGTGGACGGCGTCGGGGGTCACGGTCATGCGGCGCCGGCGATAGGCCCAGCACATGTAGGAGACCGAGACGTAATAGGATGCGGGCAGGCGGTGCAGGCCCGTGATCTTTGTATCGATCACAGTGGTCTGGCCCCCAAAACCCATCGGGCCGATACCCAGCTGGTTGGCCTCCTCTGTCAGCCGCTCCTCCAGCCCGGCCAGTTTGGGGTCCGGGTTGCGCGTGCCGATCGGATCGAAGAGGACCTCCTTGGATTTGGCAAAGGAAGTGCCGCGATCCCCACCGATGGCCACGCCCAGGATACCGGGGGCGCAGCCCTGCCCCTGCGCCTTCTGGACAGCGTCCAGCACCACCTTGCGTACCCCCGCCAGGTCGCGCCCGGCGCCCAGGGTGTTATCCGGCAGGGAATACTGGCGGCCCACGTTCTCGCATCCACCGCCCTTGAGCATCAGCTCGATGACCAGCGGCTGATCGGCATCCACCTCCTCGAAGTGAATGGAGGGGAAGTCCTCGCCGCCCAGGTTGTCGCCGGTATTGCGGTCGTAGACGGCATCCACGGCGTTGGGCCGCATGAAGGAGCGCCGGGTGGCCTCCGCCAGCGCGAGCCGCACCTGCTCCTTGAGCTTGCGCGTTGACCAGCCCTCGGGGTGGTAAATGTAGAAAATGGGGGTGCCGGTATCCTGGCAGATGGGTGTGGACTGGAGGCGCGAGATCTCCACGTTCTTGAGAATGGTCTCCAGCGCGCCGCGGGCTGCGGAGCCGGGCTGTTCTTTTTCCACGGCGAGACGCAGGCGCTCTTCCACATCCGCAGGCAGGCTGCTGGATGTGAGGCGGATCAGCTCAAGGATTTCATTGGTCAGATCGCGCATGGATGCTCCTTGTGTGGCCGGGGCTCGTGGAATGTCAGGGGGTGGGATGGAATTATGAGAGTGGATGAAAGCTCCTCTAGTATAATCCAGCCGGATAAAACGCGCGCCACCGCACTGCGGTCAGGCCGCGCATCTGGAGGCTGAATGACTGAACGCAAGATTCGTGTCCTGGTGGCAAAACCCGGCCTGGATGGTCACGACCGGGGCGCCAAGGTGGTGGCCCGGGCGCTGCGCGATGCCGGCATGGAGGTGATCTATACCGGCCTCCGGCAAACCCCTGAGATGATCGCTGAGGCGGCCCTGCAGGAGGATGTGGATGTAGTGGGACTCTCGATCCTGTCGGGGGCGCATATGGCACTCGCCCCGCGCATCCTGGAGCTGTTGAAGGCCAACGGGCAGGAGCGCGTCAAGGTTTTCCTGGGCGGCATCATCCCGGATGAAGACCTGCCGCGCCTGAAGGAGATGGGGGTGACCGGTGTCTATGGTCCCGGCGCTTCCACCGAAGACATTGTCCGCGAAATGCGCGCCGCACTGGCGCTGGATGAGAAGGCTTAGCATTCGTGAGCCTGGCTGCTTCCGTCCTGGCCGGTGACCGCTACTCCCTGGCCCGTCTGCTGACCCTTGTTGAGAACGATCGCGAGGAAGGCCACAGCGGGTTGGCCGAGTTGTTCCCGTACACGGGCAAGGCGCACCTGATCGGTGTGACGGGCGCCCCGGGAACGGGAAAATCCTCGCTGGTCAATCAACTGGCACTGCATTACCGCAAGACGGAAGGCCGCCGGGTTGGCATTGTGGCCGTGGACCCCTCCAGCCCGTTCAGCGGGGGGGCGGTGCTGGGCGACCGCGTTCGGATGCGGGACCTGAGCGGGGATCCCGGTGTGTTCATCCGCTCAATGGCCTCGCGCGGCTCGCTGGGCGGGTTGGCACAGGCTACCGCCGGCGTGGCGCAGGTATTCGATGCCGCCGGTTTCGAGGTGATCCTGATCGAGACGGTGGGGGCCGGGCAGGCTGAGGTGGACATCGCCCGGCTGGCACACACGACCCTGGTGGTGGAAGCTCCCGGCCTGGGCGACGACATCCAGGCCATCAAGGCGGGGATTTTGGAGATCGCGGATATCCTGGTCATCAACAAAGCGGATCGCCCCGGCGTGGAGAACACCGAAAAGGCGCTGAAGTCCATGCTGGAGCTGGCCCATCCCATGCAGCACATCTTCCGCCATCACGGAAGGGAGATGAGCGGGGCTGTTGCTGCGAAGCCGGAGACCGGCCTGTGGATCCCGCCGATCCTGCGGGCCGTGGCCACGCAGGGAACGGGCATACTCGAATTGGCGCAGGCCATTGCCCGGCATGTGGAATACCTGCGCTCCAGCGGAAATTGGGCGGCGCGCGAACGCGCCCGGTTGGAAGCAGAGTTGGAACTCCTGATACGGGAGAGGCTGGCGAACGATTTCCGTGCGAGCCTGCCGGAGCGGGAGTTTGAGCAGGTCGTCGGGCAGATGCTGAAGCGCGAGCTTTCACCCTGGGAAGCCGCGGGGCTTCTGATGAACGGGAGGAAAGTGTGAGTGTGATCCTGGAAGGCAACCTGCGCCTGCGAGCCATCGAGCGGGAGGATGTGAAGCTCTTTTACCAGTGGGTGAACGATCCCGAGGTGACGCGCGGCCTGGCGCTGTACCTGCCCATGTCCTCCCTGGAGGAGGAAAAGTGGTTCGAGCGCTTGCAGGAACGCGACCCGCGCGAGCGTCCACTGGCGATTGACATGCGGGACGGTGAGCGCTGGAGGCTGATCGGCAACTGCGGCGTGTTCGACCTGGACTGGATCAGCCGCAGCGCCGAGGTGGGCATCATGATCGGCGACAAGTCGGTCTGGAACCAGGGTCACGGTACCCATGCGATGAACATGCTGCTGCGCCATTGCTTCGAGACACTCAACCTGAACCGCGTCTGTCTCAAAGTATATGGTCCCAACAGCCGCGCCCGGCGTTCCTATGTGAAGGCTGGCTTCGTGGAAGAGGGCTGCATGCGGCAGGCCGTTTTCAAGGACGGCCGTTATGATGATGTTTATATAATGAGTGTTCTGCGTTCCGAGTGGGACGCTCGAAAGGTGGAGGGCTGATGGTGCATGGTTCCCATCACGATCTGAAAGTGTACGGGGGGATCCGTATCTATGCAGGAGAAGGTTCGCCTGACCTGGCGCAGAAGATCGCCGACTACTTGAAACAGCCGCTGAGCAGCCGGCAGGTCATCCAGTTCCCGAACGAGAACATCTTCGTCAAGCTGGGCGGCAGCGCGCGCGGCCAGGATGTCTATATCATCCAGACCACCTCTTCGCCGGTGCACACCAACCTGATGGAGCTGCTCATCATGATCCAGACCCTGCGCCTGGATTCTGCGGCGCGCATCACGGCGGTCGTCCCCTATCTTTGCTATGGGCGCTCCGACAAGAAGGACCAGCCGCGCGTCCCCATCACTGCCCGCCTGGTCGCGGACATGATCGAGATCGCCGGAGCAGACCGCTACATGACCCTGGACCCTCATGCGGGGCAGATCCAGGGATTCTTTTCCATCCCCGGTGACGTGCTGACGGCCTCGCATATGATGATCAACTATATTCGCAAGAACCTGTACAAGCAGATGCATGACCCCGTGACCGTGGCCGTGGACCTCGGTTTCGCCAAGAAGGGACGCAATTTCGCGGCAGATATGCGCACCCCGATCGCTTTCATCGAGAAGCGCCGCCCCGGCAACGACTCCAGCTCGGAGGCGCTCACGCTGATCGGTGACGTGAAGGGTCGGGATGTGATCATCGTGGACGACGAGGTGGATACCGGGGGTTCCATTGCGCAGGCGGTGGATGTGGTCCGCACCGGCGGCGCGCGTGACATCTACCTTGTCTTTGTGCATGCCATCCTCTCCGCGGATGCAGCCGAGCGCCTGGCTGCGCTGCCGATCAAACACATCGTCACCACCGATACGGTGCCGATCCCCCCAGAAAAGATGAAGTACCTGGAGGACCACATCACGGTCCTTTCGGTGGCCGAGCTGCTGGGCGAGGTCATCAAGCGCGCCCACGAAGGGCGCTCGGTGGGTGAAATGTTCAACGAATAAGTTCCTGAAACCCGCAGATCCTCACTGCCATGCCTGAGCTTCCTGAAGTCGAGACGATCGCCCGGGCGCTCCGCCCTCAGATCACCGGCCGCTCCATCCTGGATGCGCAGGTGAGCTGGGCGCGTACGCTGGCGAGCCCTTCTCCCAAGACCTTCAGGCGCCGCATTCAGGGACAGGAGATCCTGCAAGTGGGCCGGCGCGCCAAATTCCTGCACTTGAGGCTCACCCGCGATGAGCTTCTGATCCATTTGCGGATGACCGGCGACCTGCTGCTGGAGGAGGACACTGCGCCGCAGAGGTTTGAGCGCCTGCGTCTGTCTCTCTCTCCGGGTTCCGATCTGCATGCGCCATTCCTCATCTTTTGCGACGCTCGCAAGTTCGGGCGGGTCTGGCTGACCTCCGCACCAGAGCAGGTGCTGGGAGCCCTTGGCCCTGAGCCGCTCAGTGATGACTTCACCCCGGCCTGGCTGCATGCCGCTCTTCAGGGCCGGCGCCGCCAGTTAAAGCCTCTTCTCCTTGACCAGACCTTCCTGGCAGGGCTGGGAAACATCTACACGGACGAGGCGCTCCACCGGGCACGCCTGCATCCGCTGCGGGTTTCGGATTCCATCCGGCCGCGGCAGGCTGACAGGCTGTGGGAAGCCATTCGTTCCGTCCTGGAGGAGGGCATCCAGCGGAACGGGGCCAGTCTGGACTGGGTGTACCGGGGCGGGGATTTCCAGAACCATTTTCGTGTCTATGACCGGGAGGGGGAGCCATGCCCGGTGTGTGGTGCTAAAATTAAGCGGCTGGTAGTGGGACAGCGCGGGACCCATTTTTGCCCGCGCTGCCAGCGTATGGAGTGAGCCATGCAAATCGATCTGTGGATGTTGGTGGTGGGGGGATTGGCCGTGTTGTTCTTCGGCTATTTCTTTGGGCTGTTCGAGGGGCGTGATCAAGGCTACAAGAAAGGGCGGGCCGAGGGCGCCTCGCCGGATTCGGCAGCCCTGCCGCAGGAAACCCAACCCCGGGCGCCTGCGGGAGATACCAAGCCCGGCCTGCTGCACCTCATGGAAGAGGATGGGCGTCTGCGCCTGGAATTGGGCGGAGAGGAACTGAACCCTGGGACTCTGCCTGCCGAGCAGCGCAAACGCCTGATCGAGACCGTTGCGCGGCTGCGCCCATGGATCGATGCCCCGGCTCAACCCCAGGAGGCTCCTCCACCTGTTCCACCGCCTGCCGCCTCATCGGCAGCCCAGCCCCCTTCGCCCACCCGTCCTGCCGCCTCTGCGCAGGAGGCTCCGGCACCGGCAAGCTCCATGGTGGGACAGATCGATGAGATCCTTCAGCAAAATATCGCCGGAACGCCGCTCGCAGAACGGGGTCTCCGTCTGGTCGAGGAGCCCGGCGGGGGTGTGATGGTGAAGATCGATGCCACTCATTACGCCTCCATCGGCGAGGTCACCGAGCCGGAGGTGCAGGCGGCGCTGCGCCGGGCCATTTCCCTCTGGGAGAAGAAATACACCCCGGGGACCTGATCAAGCGCCGGGTTAACCTTCGCGCTTGTGCCGGGCCACCAGGGTGGGGCACCCCACCTGTTCGGCTACTTCCGCGGCCACGTTCGGGGCGTACATCTGTCGCAGCGATTTGCCGCTGAAGGGTGAACCCATGCAGATCAGGTCGTAATCATTTGAGCCCGCCTCGTTGAGGATCTCCTCAACAATGCTTCCCTCGCGGATCTTCAGGCTGGTCTGCAGGCCTTGTTCCTGGGCAAGCTCCAGCCCGGCGCGCAGCGCCCTGCCGGGAAGGGTGTCGGACTCGACCAGGTTCTTGGCACCTTTCTGGATCTCGCGTGCGCTGGGATAGTTCAACTCCATCGGGGGAATCACATGCAGCAGCGTCACACGGGCCTGGACCAGCCCGGCGAGGCGCATTCCCAGGTTCTCGGCGGTAAGCTCATATCCCAGGCCTCCCACACAGATCAACACGCTCCTGGTGGGGATGCAGGCCTGCGGGACGTACACGATGGGCCCGCTGATCTGTTCGATGAGCTGGTGGATCGAGCGTCCCTGTAGCATGTGACGGATGGGGGCGCGTCCCAGGGACCCTAGCACAGTGATGAACTCGCCCTGCGAGGCTTTGCGGGCGATCAGCGTCTCCGCCTGGCCGTTCTGGATCTCCAGCCGGTATTCGGTTCCATAATGCGTGAAGACTTCCACCGCGCGGCTGAAAGCCTCCTCCAGCGGATGGGATTCGTCGATCTGCGCTGCATTGGCCTTCTCGCTGATGCCCACCAGGGTTACCGGCATCTTGAACGTTGCGCCGATCCAGGCGCCGTACTCGATGGCCGGGAATGTGCCGGTGGACCCGTTTGTGCCGATCAATACTTCCATGGTTGGCTCCCTTAGCGGAACAGGATGACGCCCAGGATGCCCGCGCTCAGCAGCACGAGCGGGGAGGGGACCTCGAAGAACAGCGACACCGCGCTGACCGCGGCAATGAGCAGCACGCGGCGGTCGATCTTCTTCTTGCTGGTGGCGCGGAACAAGTTCCAGGCCACCACGACGATCAGGGCCGCCACGGCCGGGCTCATCCCTTTGATGAACCCCTGCAGCCAGTCCTCGTGCTGGAACTGCTGCAGGACAGAGGCCACGATCAGCATCAATACTGTGGGCGGGATGATGGAACCGAGCAGCGCGGTAAGCACCCCCGGGATGCCTCCCGCGGCAAAACCCACGAACATGGCGAGCTTGAGCGCTTCGCTGCCCGGAAGGAAGTTGGAGAAGCCCACCGCTTCCACGAATTGTGCCTCGGTCATGATCTTGCCCACGGCCTCCTTGTAGAGCAAGCCCACCGAGGCGGGGCCCGAAGGGGATAGGACATTGACTTTCAGGAACATCCAGAGCAGGCTGAGCCAGACCTTGAACCGGGAGGTCTTCATGAGAGCAGCAGCGCCCCGAGAATGCCTGCAATGATGATGATGATGCGCTCGGGCGCGTTCATGAACATGGCCGCCAGGCTCGCCAGTCCGATGACCCAGCCTGCCCAGCCCGTGTTGCCGCCTTTTTCGAAGATCTTCCAGGCGGTGAACAGCATCAACACCGAGATGGCAGGCGTAAGGCCCTCGATAAAGCTGCTCACCCAGGCCTCGCGGCGGATCCGGTGCAGGACCATGGTGATGCCCAGGATGATGATGGTAGGCGGCAGGATCGAAGCCGCCAGCGCCACCAGCCCGCCCGGGATGCCTGCCACGGCATACCCCACGTACATGGCGAGCTGCAGCGCATCGCTGCCCGGCAGCACAGAGGAAAGCCCGACCGCCTGGATGAACTGCTCGTTGGTCACCATCGTGCCGACGGCCTCATGATACAGCAGCCCGACCGAAGCCGGTCCGGACGTGCTCAATAAATTGACCTTGATAAAGGTCCAGAAGATGTGGAGAAGCAGATCCATTAAATATTCCCGCCGGAGAGGATGGAGTTAAAGGGGTTTCACCAGGTACCAGGTCCCGCGTTGAAAGCCGCGTTCCAGATAATAGCCGCGCGTGCCGATGGCTGAGATGACCACCAGGCGCGCGAACCCGCGTTTCCGGGCGAGGCGCGCGGCTTCCTGCAGCAGGCGCGTTCCCAGGCCGGAATGCTGCGCGGCGCCGGTCTGCTCCGCGCCCACGGGCAGGGATTGGCCGTACACATGGACCTCGCGGATCAGCGCCGCTCCTTCCAGGTCCGCGAGGCCTGTTTCGGGCGAAGCCTCGCCGGGCAGCGAAAGGCGTATAAAGCCTGCCAGCCGGTCATCGGGCGTTACGAAGGAAATGAAATGCTCTTCTGCGAAGTCTGCCGGGTAGCACAGGTCATCGAGCCGCAGGGAGCGCGGGTCCACCGGCTTGCCGCGCACCTCGCGGCAGCGCACGCACTGGCAGCGCGTGCCGCGCCGGTGCATCTCCGCGAGCACGTCCTGACGCAGGCTGGTGCGCCGGTTGCCCTCCACGACGCGTGTGGAGGGGATGTCGCGGATCACGCGGTTCACGCGGCAGTAACGCGGGATGGAGGGCTTGATGCTGGCGATCAGGTCGATCAGCTCGCCGGTGGTGTAGGGCGTGAACTCGCCCCGCAGCCAGTATTCGTACAGCTCGGCGTTTGCCAGCAGTTGGTTGGGATAGATCTTGATCTCGTCCGGGCACAGCCCCTCCCACAGCCGGGCAAAGTCCTGGCGGTCAGAGAGCGGGGTGGCCCCGAGCAGGTTTGGCATCCAGTGCAGCACGATCTTGAAGCCCGCGGCGCGCAGCAGGGCGGTGGCCCGGCG
Organism: uncultured Anaerolineaceae bacterium; assembly: GCA_964608885.1. Lineage (GTDB taxonomy): Bacteria > Chloroflexota > Anaerolineae > Anaerolineales > Villigracilaceae > JACPVF01. The sequence goes on from CAZSPX010000011.1 coordinate 11,079, forward strand.
GGTTGCAGCCGTGTCATGCCCGCGCTTGTTCAGCTCCAGGATGCGGTCATCCATACTCTGCGCGCCCATCTGCACCTTGGTGACGCCCAGGGTTCGCAGCCAGCGCACTTCATCGGGCGTGATCTCATCGGGGCGCGTCTCGATCACAAGTCCCACGTTGCGGTGCCGGGCCGACTCATTGAGGGCGTGAGCCTGCTCCAGACTCTCCGAAGCCGACTCGTTCATGGCATCAAAGCAGCGCTGCACGAACCATTCCTGGTAATCCCTCCGGTAGGAGGACCAGGTGCCCCCCAGGATGAGCAGCTCGATCTTGTCCGTGGGATGTCCCACGGATTCCAGCGAAGCCAGCCGGGAGGCCACCTGGGCGAAGGGGTCGAAATCATGCTCCACACCGCGCATAGCGCCCGGCTCGTCCGGCAGGTAGCTCTTGGGCATGCGCACATCGGTGGGACAGAAAATGCACTTTCCCGGGCACGGATAGGGCTTGGTCAGCACTGTGACCGTGGTAACGCCGGAAAGAGTGCGCACCGGCTTCATGCGGATGCGCTCCAGCAGGCGCGCATCCTGCGGGAGCGCGGCCTGGGCGACCATCTCCTGGTAGGCGCTGACCAGCATGGCCTTGCTCAGGTAGCCGCCGGCAGGGAGAGGGTGGGCGCGTAGGGAGCGCATGACCTCGCCGCCGCGGCGGATCTCTTCCAGCACGCGGCGCGCCAGCTCCAGCTTTTCAGGCGTCAATTCCTGGCGAAGGCGCCATTCCTGCTGGCGCTCGGTCAGATTCATGGGCGTGATTATACCCGTTATAATCTTTGCATGGATTCGACCACGGCCGGGCATTTGCTGGAGCTTAACAGCCGGTTTTACGAGGATTTCGGGGATTCTTTCTCGGAAACGCGCGGGCGGCTCCAGCCGGGTGTGCTGAGAATCTTATCCTCCCTGGGCGGGGAGGAGGCGGTTCTGGACCTGGGATGTGGGAATGGAGAGCTGGCCCGCGAGTTGAGACGGCTGGGCCACCAGGGGCGCTACCTGGGCCTGGATTTCAGCCTGCCGCTGTTACAGGAGGCGCAAAAACGCGCTGCAGGCTCCTTAACCACTTTTCTGCATATGGAGCTTACACAGTTGGCCTTGATCGGAGGGCGGCTGCCAGTCGCAGGAGAATGGTCCCTGGTGGTGTGTTTTGCCGTGCTGCATCACATCCCCGGGGAGAGGCAGCGGTTGGACCTCCTCAAAACGGTGCGCCGCTGGCTATCCCCGGAAGGCCGGTTCGTGCTTTCCAACTGGCAGTTCCTGAACAGCCCGCGGCTTGCGGCGCGCATCCAGCCGTGGGAGGCCGCCGGGCTGTCTGCTTCGCAGGTGGATCCGGGCGATTTTCTCCTGGATTGGAAACGTGACGGGAAAGGCCTGCGCTATATCCATCATTTTTCCGCCGGGGAATTGGGCGGGCTGGCCGCGCAGGCTGGCTTTGAGGTGATCGATTCCTTTCTATCGGACGGCGCGGGCGGGAATCTGGGGCTCTACCAGACGTGGAAACCCCGCATGGACTGAGGCCATGTGTTAAAACAAAACAGGACGTTCCGCTTCAGTGGAACGTCCTGTTGTTGACTTTATGGAAGAGGGGCTCAGCGGTTCTGCGCCGGGGAGCTGCGCATGCGGCGGGCCATGAGAATGACGATCACCAACGCCAGCCCCATCACGACCAGTCCGGGAAAGCCGAACTCATCGGCGATGCCCGTGCCGGGAAGCGCGCTGGAGGTTGGAACGATCGTCAGCTGCGCCACTGCCGCCTGGGTCAAGGCTGCCGCGACCGTGGCAGTGGCAGGATCGGTGGTGGGGGTGGAGGGCACCGGGGTCGCGCTGGCCTGCGCCACCACCGGGGTGGAGGTGGGGGGCAGCGTGGCGGTGGGGACGATCTGCGCCTGGAAGGTGGCCGTGAGCGCCTGGCCGATCTGCGCGGACTGGGTCTCCTGTGCGCTGACCGCCTGCTGCTGGCGGGCCAACTGCTGCGGGCGAACGACGAGCACATACCCCGCGATGCAGGCCAGTGAAAGCAGCACGATGGCGCCGAGGATCCCGGCTGCGATCAGGAACGTACGATTGCTGTTTTCCTCCGGGGGGGTGGCATCAAAGTTGTTTTCATCGCCTTCGTACATGGATCACTCTCCTATGTTTGTATGCCATTATGAGTCTTGCAAAGCCGGGCCGCCCCGGGGAAAGACCCGTTGCTTGGATCGCTTCCCCTGTGCTCCAAAAGTGCTTTGCCCTCGCAATGTCATGAATACATTATCCCACAACTTCAAGATTCACAAGAGGTACCAGAAGGACCTCACCGGCTTCCATCTTGACCTCTGCCACGGGAGCGCGCAGACCGCTGGTCAGAAGGGCCTGGCCCGGGGGCAGCGTCACAATGGTTCCTATGGCTCCCTGCGAGGGAGGCCGGCGCAGGCGCACCGTCAGGCCGGAAGCAAAGGTCTCCGAGTTCAAGGGCTCGGCGGGTTCCTGGGAAACAGGCAGGGGGATGAAGACATCCGGCCGCGCGCCGGTGTAGCGGTCGAAAGCCTCCGCGTTCAGCGTTACCTCGCGCTGGGCATTGGTGCTGAGCAGCTTGTAGGCCGCGGCGTTCATGGGGATGGCCCCGAAACCATCTGTGATCAGGATGGGCAGGCGCGCCTGGAGCGCGAGCGGCAGAAGGGCCGGGTCCATGCTGGAAAGGATCAGGCCGCGCGCCGGGAGCTCAACGGCCGCCTCCAGCGCTTCAGCGTCGCGCAGCATCCCTGCCAGGATGATCGAGCCGCGCATGCCCACCTCAAAGCGCCCGGCGGAGATCACCGCCTCGGCCTTGTCCATCGCGTTGATCAACAGCCCGGTATCCATGCGGCCGTTGCCCCATACGCCCTGGATCAGTGCTCCGTAGTTGCGAATGACCACGCCGCGGTTGGCGATCACCTGCATCACGGTCCCGGCCAGGCCGGCCCGCAGCTGCAGGTTGGTGTCAGCGGTCTCCAGAAGGACCTGCCCTCCGCCCACGGCCAGGACGCGCCCGGCTTTGGGGGTACGGATGGTCCTGGCGAACAGGCCGCGGCCCACGGCCACCTCGACGCCGGCCGCAAGCTGGTCACCCACCTTGCAGCGGATCAACCGGTCTGCGGCAGCCGGAGACAGGCGCAGCGGAGTGGCTACATCCACAAGCACATGTTCGCGCGCCCAGGTGGCCTGCGCGACCACATCGGTGGGACTGACCTTCTGGTTGGCCCGCGCCAGCACGGTGCCCGAGACGGGCATGATGCGCTCGCGCATGATGGTGGTGAGGGGCAGGATGTGAAGGAGGGGGGCCAGCATCGTGTTAACCTCCCAGTGTCCAGTGCCAGTTCTTGACCAGGTCACGCCGGCGCCCGGCATCGGTGGGCAGCGGGACCGGCCTGCCGCGTCCATCAAAGACAACCCCCAGCGCGCCGCCGCTGACATTAAGAGTCCCTTCCCGGCCCGGGCCGAACCCGGCGTCCCCGCGGCCTGCCGGGGTCAGTGTCAGGCGGGCGGTCTGCCCGCTGGGGAGGGGCAGGACTTCCAGCGTGCCGTACTTGACCTCTGCGCGCGCTTCGGTGGCATCCTCATAGATCAAGCGGGCTTTAAGCACGGGCGTTCCATAAGAGCCGTTGACAAGGGGCGCCACCACGGTGCCCAGGCTCATGAACGCGCCGGATTCCAGCACCTGGACGGGCAGGAGCGTATTCTGCCCGGCGGCCGCTCCGAGCAGCGGGATGAGGCCCTGCTGGTCCAGGATGACCGTGGTCACACCGACCGGCTGGAGGGCATCCAGGAGGAGCAGAAGGCTTTGGCCGGGTGTGGGGGCGTTGGACAGCGGACCGCCTCCGGCGAGGATCGGCTCGAAAAGCGGCAGCAGGCCGGGCTTCATGTACGCGACGCTGCGCGGGAAATCGCGGCGGGCAGACTGCACCGCCAGCGCCAGGGCCTGCCGGGCCACGGCGTAAGACAGGGCCTGGTCTTCCCGGGTGGCCGCGATGCTGGCCGGGTACAGGCTCTTCTGATACAGATAATCATGCAGGTCGGCAGGCGGGATCTCCATAGGAGACCAGGCAAGGATGTTCTCCAGGGTGGTGTAACCCAGCAGTCCACTAAGGTTCTCGCCCAGGCCGAATTGAGGAAAGACGCTCAGGGTGGAGCGGTCTTTGAACCCGGCCGCCAGGGTGGCCGCCGAGGCACCCAGGTCCACGGCCAGGATGCCCTTGCTGGACCCGTAGACCTTGCTGAGGAAACGCATCATCCTGCCGGTGGCAAAACCGGTGGGCAGCATATGACCGTGCGACCAGCCATCCAGCGCATCCACACCGTTGATCTGCCTGCGCCGGATATCAATGTAGAGGCGCGCCAGTTCACGCGCCGCCGGGTCAAGATCCTCGGTATCGAGGGTGGGGCGCACGTTGGGGCTGATGGAGAGCGAAGCGACCTTGTTGGCCAGCAGTTCGCGCACCTCGGCCTCCATGGCCTGGTTGCCGGCAAACAGCACGGCGGGCCGCTGTTCAACGGGCATAAGGTAGCTGGCCAGGCCGATCGGTTCCAGCATCTTTTGAAGGGATCGCGAAGCGCCGCCATCTGTCCCGCCCGTGATCACCACGATATCAGGATGCGTGCGCAGCATGGCATCGATCAGCTCATCGGAGCGGCGGTGGTCCTGCAGGCTGGTCTGATCCACCACACGTGCATAGATCGTTTCGACGAGCCGCCGCGCCGATTCGAAAGAAGCCTCGGGCAGCAGACCCGCCACCACCGCCCGCAGAGCGGGGCCGGCCGAGAGGGTGACCACCAGGTTCTCCACCCCGGAGCCATCCTCCTGGGCAGGTGTGATGAGGTCCCCGTCGGTGTCCACCAGGACGCAGCCGGTAATGGATTCCACCTGGCGCAGTGCGTCGCGAACGCCTTCCAGCACATTCTTGTAGGGGGCCTCCACCGTGGTGGGCGCCTGGGCCGCAGCGACCAGACGGTACTCACCTTCGACTACATCGAACAACACAGCGCGCGTAGTGGCTGCACCGATATCCACCGCCAGAAGAGAGTCGCCTTGGATGATTGAGGGCATGGCTTAGAAGGAGGAAAAGAAGTTGAACAAGGATGTGAGCCGTTCAACGAAGGCGGCCAGGGAGGCCAGCAGCACCCCTGCAAACAGCACGCCCAGCGTGATTGCAATGAAGATGCGCCCGATCCAGGCCAGGATTTCCAGAATGCGGTAGCGGCGGATGGAGCCATCCGGCAGGGTGCGCGCTCCAAAATGGAAGTAGGCCAGCGTGGTAACGGTGCCCACCAGGATGAAGGTCCCGCTCCATAACCCTTCCAGGGGGCTGGTGTATTTTCCGAGGTCATAGGCGTTCATCGCAGCCAGGGTCTGCGGGACGAGCGTACCGATGACCGCGCCTCCCACCGTCACCGCGGCGCTGATCCCGGCCAGGAAGGCAACGGCAGGAGTCCCCAGGAAGCTCAGGCGCGGCCAGGATTTCATGAGCAGCAGGCCGGTCAGGATTAGCGGGATGGCGAGCAGGGCGCGCTCCAGGGGTGTGCCGCCTGCCAGTGGCAGGATCAGCCGGGGGTAGATCACCTGCCACATGGCGACTGCGGCTACGTACCCGGCAGCACCCCCCACAAAAACGTAGGTGCCAATGCGGAAGAGAGGGTTATCCCCCAGCAGATAGCTGAAGATCAGGATGGTGAAAAGGAATGCCAGGGCGCCGGTGATCAGGTCAAGGGTTGGCATGGGATCCCGCCTCCGCCGGGGACCGCTCGCGCAGGCTGGCGATCAGGTTCCACAGGGCGCCGATCGAGATAAGCAGCAGGGTAAGGAGCAGGCCGAGGTTGTAGGCATCCCAGTAGCGGCGCGCCAGGCCGGGCCGCCCGGCGTTGTTTTGCTCCAGCACAGCAGCATCAAAGAGACCGGTCACCAGGCCGTTGATCTGCCCGGAATTGAAGTAGGGTTGGAGCATCGGCCCCGCCTGTGCGCTGGAGATCACCACAAATGCCTTGCCGGTGTACCAGGGCGGACCGGCCTGCTCGATCCAGGTGCGGCCTCCATCCAGGCTGTCGGTGATCACCAGGATGGCCGAGTATTCGGAATAAGGCCTTGCCCCCTGGGTCACAGGGGTGGAATCGGCTCCCAGCGGCATGGCTGCCGCGGGATTCTGGACGAAGCTGCGTACACCGCCCAACCCGCCCGGTAGATAGCCCAGGTTGATGCGATCCTGGTATTGCAGGGACTGCAAAGGACCCGCGAACATGCGATCTGCCAGGGCAGTCCCGGTGGGCGAAGTGGAAAGCAGCGTGAGGACCGGGTGGCTGCGCACGATGATGTGGTCCAGGAGCGGGGCGGCTGCAGCTTCCATCTCGCCGGCCAGCGAAGGCTCGTAATCGAAGACCACCAACACCGGCGAGCCGGCCGGTATGGACTCCACCGCTTGAACCGCGGCCACGATCTCGGCAGGCCATCCCGCTGGCAGCGGAAGGATCTGCGTCCCGGCGAAGATCGCGCCCAGCAAGACCAGGAAGAGCAGGAGTCCGATGGCCAGCCGCAGCCCCTTCTGCGCGCTCATGCGCGGGGCGGCCGGGATCGGGTAGGGATGGATCTCGGACTGCAGCACCTGCTCGAGAAGCGCGCCGTGGTTCTGCTGTTCGGTCGAGGCGTTGAGCTTCATGGATTGGGCCTGCGGGCGGTTGACCGGGCCCAGATAAGGGAGGGCGGGCAGGATGCCGCGCAGACCGGCCAGCGGTCCCTGGGTTTCGATGGCCTCTTCCCCCTGCACGGCGCCGGGGCTCGTAACTTCCACCGGGCGCATGGCCTGCACCCAGGAGGGCAGGTTGGCGGGCGTGAGGGCTTCCGCCGGTTCTGTGGGCGTGGGCTGGATGGCAGAGACAGTGGGTTCCGGGCCGGATGTGGGAGCTGGCTCGGAAAGCCAGTCCGGCATGGGCGTAAATAGTGATTCAAGGCCGCCGGAAGGCAGCTCCGCGGCGGGCAGGGCCGGAAGCGGAAGCTCGCCCTCCTCCGCGGGGGCAGGCTCCTCCAGGGAAGGCAGATTGGCAAGCCAGCCGGGCTTGCCGGAAGGTGCCGGGGTCTCTTCCGGACCTTCCTCTGGCGGCATTGCAGTTGGTGAGGATAGCCAATCAGGCAATTCATCTGCGGCGGCCGGAGGGGTCTCCGAGGCAGCTGGCTCGAGATTGGCGGGCTTCATCCAATCTGGGAGCTCGACCTCTTCGGCTGGACCGGGCAGGCTGCCGGGGGCGGCACCCTTCAACCAGTCCGGCAGTTCAATGTCATCCAGCGGTGTGACCGGGAGCGTTTTGGCATCTGCGGGAGGAGCCTCTGTGCTGGCCTGGGTGAACCAATCCGGCTCGTCCGAAAGGGCAGGCGTGGGCAGCGTATCCTCCCCGGCCGGAGGCTCGGAGGTCTGCATGGACTTCAGCCAGTCAAGCTCGCCTGCCCCCTCAGGGGTGGAGATGGGCGGCTCATCAAAAGCCGGGACGGATTTCTCAGGCTCGGGAGTGGAGGAGGCATCCTGCATCTCTCTAAGCCAGGCAAAACTCCCGGCATCTTCAACGTGGGATTCTGCGGGGATGGATGGAGCCGGAGGGATCTGGGCTTCCTCCTCATCCGGCAGGTCGGAGGCATCCCTTAGGTCCTTCAGCCAGTCGGGAAGTTCGGCAGGGGCGAGGGCGGTGGAGGCCGTTGTGCCCTCCGTCTCGCCGGTGGCCCAATCTGAGATGGGCTGATCCTCGGAGAACGAGGGCGGGGCAGCCTCTGAACCGGGAGCCGGCCCCAGTTCTTTCAGCCAATCAGGTGTACCCGTTCCCTCAAGCGGCGAAACGGGTGGAGGGGCGCTTTCATCCCCTGACAGCCAGGAGGGAAGCCCGCCTTCCGGTGTTCCGGCCTCGGGCGGAGGCGGGGTCTCGGACTTCAGGCTGTCCAGCCAGTTGAGGGTGGGATCATCGGAAGGGGCTGCAGCAGGAGGCTGCACAGGCTCAACGGGTGTGGGGGCAACCGCCTGCCTGAACCAATCCTGCAGGTTTTCTTCAGGCGGCTTATTTGGTTCGGACTTTGAGCGATCTGGCTGCCAGTCGAATGAATCGGAGGGGGGCGCAGGCGACTCGGATTCACCGAAGTCGCTGAACTCCACGCGGCGCGGGCCGGAGGGTTCTGACGGTTCCTTCTTTGCGCCCCGGGCGCCGGTGATGCTCGCCAGCCAATCCGGGATATCGGCCTCTTCATCCTTCGATTGCGCGCTCAGCCCGGCAAGCAGATCCTCGCCGGAGCCGAAAGGATGGGTTCCCTTTTTGGGAGGTTCGGCGATCTCGTTCTCACCGGCCTCGCGGGACTTCTCGCGCGCATCCCGCAGCCAATCCGGCAGGATGGGTTCAAGCTCGGAGGTGTGTTTTTTAACCGGGGGCTGGCCGGGCTGGATCGGAGCGTGAAGCGAGCTCCCGCAGTTTGAACAGGTTTCGGATTCGGTCGGGTTGGCTTGCCCGCAGACCGGGCAAATCAGATCATCCATTATTTACCCCCGTAGGGGCGGTCCAACCCGAGCAGGACACGCAGACCCGTGGTGAGGCTTCCCAGCGCCACGCCGATCAGGATTCCGCGCGCCCCGCCCATCGATAGCACCTGGTTGATCCAGGGCCGCAGCGTATCGCCCAGCAGCGGGATCTGCCCGAAGGGCAGCGACAGGGAGCCGGCCAGGATCAGCAGCGCGGTGATCAGGAAAATGACGCTCATCAGGCCCGGTCCGCGGCGCAGAAGACGAATGGCCGCATAGATCAGGCTGACGCTGATGATCGCCATCAGGGTCGCTTCCACGGGCAGGATCACGCCGTTGAAGAGCGCCTGCACCACGGGATGGACGGGCCTCAGGAACAGGGCCAGCACGAAGGAGATGAACAGCGAGAGGATCAGCAGCGCGCTGTACACGCTGCCTTTCCCGCCGGAGCGGATCTTCGAGCCGTGAACCGAGATCAGGTTGAAGACGCCCATCAGGGCGGCCACGCCCGCCAGGATCATGCCCCAGTTCAGGAGCTGGGTCTGCAAACCGGCCAGGGGTGGGAGGAAATAGCCGGCCAGTACAAGCAGGCCGACCGCAATGGCAACCGCAGCGCCAACGATGCGCATCAGATCACTCCCACCAGTTTGAGAAGAGCCCCGCCCAGGAGGACAAGGATCAGGATCCAGCGCAGGATATCCTGGAGGGTGAGGCTGGCAGCCTGCGAGGGGTCGGAGCTGAGATAGGCGCTGGCAGCGAACAATTCCTCGCCGATGAGCGGCTCCTGCGAAGAGGCGAACAGGATGGATTGGGCTGCCAGGTCATCGGTGCCGCCCACCACGGGCGAGCCTGCCCGCAGCGAGGCATCCGTGATCAGAGCCGCCTCCGGACCGAACCCGCCGACAAGCAGGCTGGCTGATACGTTTTCATCGCTGATCACCGGCATTGTGCCGGCGGCGTACGAGAATGGCGTAACCCCCGTCAGGCGGCCAGTGGTGGGCTGGTAAAGGTCCTCGGCGGCCGCGGCCTGAAACCCGGCCTTGAGTGAATCCTGGGTGAGCAGCGCCAGCGCAGGGTCGCCCGTGGTAGCCACAGGGGGCAGGTCGCCGACCGAAGTGCGTTCGGTCAGATATCGAAGCATGGCCAGTCCCGCCAGGGAGGGTCCTCCGCGTGCGGTCAGCAGGCTTCCGCGTCCGAGCGAGACATGCAGACGGGTGCCTCCCTCCACACTGAGTCCCAGCAGGCGGTACAGGCGATTAAAGGCCGGGATGGGGCGGAACGTGCGCGGCGCCTTGCGGCGCAGGAAGGTCAGTCCAAGCAGGGTGAAGATGGATAATAGGATGACCAGCAATTCAACCATTGGATTGTCCCGATTGCAGGAAGGCCACGAAATCCTTGAGCTCGCCCTCGTCTTCAAGGGTGCGGGCCAGCGGATCGGTCCACTGCGGGCCGAGGAAGGAGCGGCTGAAATAAAGCGCCTGCGCACCGAGCAGGGCAAAAGGCCCTCCTGCTTCGAGCACCCAGGCGGTCAATTGGTCGAGGTGATAACGTTGCAGCAGTGAGGCCCAGCGGGGCCATGCCTCGCGCGTCTGCATGGGGAGAGTATAGCATAAATTGGAGGTTCGACTATGCGAGGCGCGATTGCAGGTAAATTGCAGTTTATTTGCGAAAGGGGGCCTGTTTCAGGGATGTTGCTGGAGGAAATACTCCAGAGGCAGGGCATGCACGGTCCTCCCCCTGTAACCCGTGGTGGTCTCTGCCATGCAGAGCGAGTTGTAGATGGCCTCTTCCACGGCTTCGATGGCCGCCTGGAAGAGGCCGGAGGTCATTGCATTGGGCAGCTCCGGATATGCCCAGACGCTGGAACGCCGTGCCGGCGTCCGGCGCACGGATTCCGCCGTGGAAAAGGCGATGGCATAGTCTCCGGAGCCATTGCTCATGGAGGCGCCGGTGCGTGCCAGCCCTGCCATTGCCCGGTGCGCCAGTCGTTTGAGGTTGCGGTCGGAGAGGGGCGCGTCCACACCGAGCACGACCATGATCGAGCCGTCGCTCGGGCCATCTCCGGCCGGCCCGGTCGAGGGGCTATCGGGCGACTGCACTGGAGCGCCATTCAAGTGGAGCACCCCGCCAAAATTGGTCTGCACAAGGACTCCCAGGGTGTACCCGCCCTGGTCTTCCGGAAGCAGGCGCGAGCTTGTGCCGATGCCGCCCTTCCAGCCAAAGCACACTGTGCCGGTCCCGGCGCCCACACATCCTTCGGCGACAGGCCCGGAGGCTGCATTGGCCAGCGCGAGGCGGGCATGCTCCTTCTCGACCGCCATCTTCCGGATATTGTTCAGCATGCCGTCATTGGTCTCGCCCACCAGAGGGTTGATGCTCTGGATCTCTGCCTCCGGGTCCTGGTCAAGCGTCCACTCGATGAGCGCTTCCGCGGCGCGCGGCACGGCCAGGGTATTGGTCAGGAGGATGGGCGTCTCGATCTCGCCCAGCTCGTCCACCTGGGTAAAGCCTGCCAGCTTGCCAAAGCCGTTCCCAATGGCAATGCCCGCCGGAAGCTTTTCCTGATGGAGGTTGCCCGGATGCGGAAGGATGGCCGTGACTCCCGTGCGGATATCGGCGCCTTCCTTGAGGGTCACATGCCCGACGCGCACGCCGGAGAGATCGGTGATCGCATTCCACCTGCCGGTGGGGAAAATGCCCGGCAAGATGCCGAGTTCCCGGAGGCGCCTGCGTGGAGGGCGGGTCTGCATGGATGGAGGGGAATCGTCAGGAGGCGGGGGATAGCCGGACGCGCAGCACATGCCGGTTTACGGCCCCGAAGCGGTATTTGTATTCCTCGTCGCCGCGCATGAAATCGAATTCGCTGCGGCCGCGCTCTGCTGCCCACTCCAGGGAATAAGCCAGCAGCACCCAGCCGGGGGAGAGGTCCATGAAACTGCGGTCCACGCCCGAGTTGTAGCCCCATAATTTATTGCGGTAATCGAAGTTCAAGGCGCCCGCGGCTTTTTTTCCGTCGATCTCCAGGAAGGCCAGCCAGAGCCAGCCCTCCTGTGCAGCCAGGTGGATCGTTCGCCGCATCTGCTCGCGCATGGGTCCGGTCAGGAAGCTGGCTTTGTTGGGGTCGAATTCCATCAGGCGGAAGAACGCCTCGATGTCCTCTTCCAGTGTGGGACCCGGTTCGGCGAGGTGCCAGCGAACGCCGCGCCCGCTCTCCTCCGCCCGGCGCACCTTGCGGCGGATCTCGTGGCGCTGCTTTTTTTCCACCCCTGCCAGGTAGGCCTCGTAGCCGCCGGAAAGCAGGATCGTCGGCGTGGGCCGGTAGATCTCCTCCGAACAATCCCTGCCGCGCTGTCTGGCCTCGGACTGCAGGGCCTGGAGGGTGGGCGAGTTTTCCGGCAGGTTGTACCAATCCAGCGGCAGGCCCGCGCAGGCAGGCTGCGCCTGCAGGAAATCCAGCAGCCCCGCCAGGAATTCCGCCAGGTCGGCCGGGCGGACGATCAGATCGAGGTAGTCCGAGATCTCGATGCTGCCCAGAAGCAGAAGTGCGCGGCGACCGTCATGCTCCGCGAGGAAGAGCGGCGCGATCCCGACCAGTTGACCGAGGCGGCGCGCGGAGACCAGCAGCAGGTCTGCCGAAGCCCATTCGCCGCCGCCGCGCGTCTCCCACCAGGTCTGCAAATATTCGTATCTTAAAAAAGGAACATCGCAGAGACCTTCCACCACAAGCGTGTTCCATTCGCGTGCATCCAGGGATGAGAAATCTTCGTGAACCCGATATTCCATTGATCCGGCCCGCTGAAATCCTTCGTATGAGATGTCGGGCGAATTTTACCAGTATAATGATAGGCAAATCCCGATCCAACAAACGTCGCCAACGTGACACTCGATCTAACCCTCAGTCCCCTCTATCGCACCCAAGGACAAGAACCCGCCTCGCTGCCGGGCGTCGCCGCAGTGGCGCCCCCGCGCAAAGCGGCGCGCGGGCGTGAGCAGGACCGCCTGGTCCTGCAGCTTCTTCTCACCGGCAATGCCAGCTTTTCGGTTGCTGAGTATGCCCGGCTGACCGGGCTGGCCGCGGAGCGTTTTCATCAGGCCTCCGGGCCTCTCACCTCCGCGCTGCGGACCGCCGCGGACGCCGTCAACAACGCGCTGCTGGAGCGCAACATGTCCACCAGTGGGCGCGGGCAATACGCCATCGGCTGGCTGGCCCTGCTGGCGCTGCGCGAGAACCAGTGCACCCTGCTGCTCTCCGGCCCGATGCACGTGTATTTTCTGGGAGACCAGAGCCGCCACATCTTCGAGCCGGGTCTTTCGGGGAGAGGCCTGGGAGTCTCGAAATCCCCGGCGCGCTACTTCACACAGACGGGACTCAAACCGGGGGACCGCGTCCTGATCGCGGGGAAGATCCCGGCGGCCTGGAACACCACACTGGCCGAGGCAGGCCCGGCCTCTCTCGAGGTCACGCGCCGCCGGCTCCTGGCGCTTACCGGCGAGGATCTGCATGCAGTGCTGATGCAAGTGACCAGCGGGACAGGACAGATAGGCATCCTGCGCGCAAGCCCGGAGCAGCCCTCGCACGCAGCCGCCTCGCGGCCCGCGGCTCCCATCCCTCAGCCGGGCGTGGAAGAACCTGCCCCTGCACCTGAGAGGTCCGCCTCCCTTGAGGCCTCGGCTTATTCGATCCCGGCAGCTGCCGGTCCGGAGGAGGCCCCCGCGGCTTCGATGCCCCAGGTGGAACATGCCGGGACGCGCGAATTCCCGCCTTCCATCCCTAGGCTGCAGCCGCGCATGGAGAGGTCCGCCCCCGGCGCTGAGCTCCCGGAGAAGGCGACCGCGGTGCCGCACGAGCCCTCCCAGGTGACACGCCGCGCGGCCCGGGCAGCCGTGGGCGGGATGCGGGCCTGGAGGAACAACACCGGGCGGTTCACCCAGTGGATGCGGCGTTTCCTGCCGCAGTTGTTCCCCGCCGGAGAAGGCGGCGAATCAAGGCCGCTTTCCAACCTCGCCCTCGCTTTTATCGCCCTGGCCATCCCGCTGCTGGTGGTGACGGCCGCCATGGTAATGTATCTGCGTTTCGGGCGCAGCGCCCAGTATGAGAACTTCCTGGCCCAGGCCCAGACGGCTCGCACCCAGGCTGCCAGCCTGGCGGACCCCGTGATGCAAAGGGATGCCTGGCAATCAGTGCTTCTCTATGTGGAGAAGGCCGAATCTTATCGCAAGACGGATGAGACCTCGGCCCTGCGATCGGAGGCCGAGGGGCGGCTGGACGGTCTGCTGGGCGTGGTGCGGCTCGAGTTCCAACCCGCCTTCACCACCGGCCTCGGCATCCAGATCAGCCGTATGGCCGCCACGGAGCGCGATCTCTATTTGCTGGACGCGCGCACCGGTGAGATCGTCCGCACGCAGTTCCAGGAAGGGCGCGGGTTTGTAAAAGACACGAACTTCAGCTGCAAACCGGGCCAGTACGACCAGTACCAGGTGGGACCGCTGGTGGACATCCTTGCCATGCCGCTGCTGAATTCGGTCAATGCCACGGTGGTGGGCGTGGATGCCGGCGGCAACCTGCTTTACTGCGCTCCCAACCAGGTGGCGCAGGCCATCCCGCTGCCGCCGCCGGATACCAACTGGGGGCGCGTGACGGCCATGACCCTGGATGCCGGCAACCTGTATGTGCTGGATGCGCCTTCGCGCGCCGTCTGGGTCTATGTGGGGACGGACGGAGCCTTCATCGACCGGCCGTATTTCTTCTTCACCGAGCAGATCCCCGCCATCCAGGACGGCATTGACCTGGTGGTCAAGGACGACAACCTGTATTTGCTGCATTCGGACGGGCATCTCTCCACCTGCTCATACAGCCGCATCGAGACCGTGCCGACGCGCTGCCAGGACCCGGCGGTCTTGAGCAACCCCTATGCGGCCTACAAGGACACGGACCTGTTCACCCGGGCGCACATCACGCAGATGATGTTCACCGCCCCGCCCGATTCCACCATCCTGCTGCTGGACGCCGACAGCCAGGGGGTGCTGCGCCTGACGCCTGCCTCGCTGGAGCTGCAGAACCAGATCCGCCCCGCGGCCGGTAACGCCAACCCGCTGCCTTCCGGTCCGGTGAACGCGATGGCAGTGGGACCCAACCACGTGCTGTACATGGCGGTCAATGACCGCGTCTATTTTGCGAACAACATGCCGTGAACAATGCGAATGAATTAAAGGTCCGAGCTTATGAACAAGATCCTGGATTTCCTGATGAAATTGTTCGGGGGCGGGCAGCCCAAAACGCCTGCCCCGGCGCCTGCCAACACCGATAACAGCACCGAGCCGGTCCAGGTCACTTCCAGCCGGGTGCTGGTGCTGGTCTTCGACCCGATCATGGACCATGCCACCGGGCGCAAGCTCTCGGAGCAGCAGAAGTGGTACCGCGTGGAAGACCTGGTGCCGGTCTACATGAACGACATCCTGCAGAACAGCGGCAACCTGGCGCGCTACCAGATCGTCCAGCGCATCGACCTGGACGAGTTCCCTGCCAAGACCGACGGTTTCCGCTTCACCCCCCAGACCTACATGGACGTGCTGCGTGGGGCGGCCGCGCCGCACACGCCGCCTGAGGTGGATTACGCCTCCATCCTCTCGCGCTTCAAGATCCTTGACCGGGTGGCGCGCGATGAGATTGATGAGGTCTGGATCTTCGCCTTCCCTCACGCCGGTTTCTACGAGTCCACGATGGGTGGGCCGGGAGCCTTCTGGTGCAATTCACCCGCCCTTAAGAACACGGATGCCGCCCGCCGCCGTTTTGTTGTGATGGGTTTTTCGTATGAGCGTTATGTCGGCGAGATGCTGGAGGCTTTCGGGCATCGCACAGAGTCGACCATGCAAAGGGTCTTTGCGCGCACCAGCGGCGAGGCCAACCTGTGGAACCGTTTCACCCGCTACGACATGGCGGCTGCCGGGAAATCCGCGATCGGGACGGTCCATTTTGCCCCCAACAGTCACAAGGATTACGAGTGGAACAACCGGACCGCCGTGAAGAGCGAATGCTATGATTGGCTTGAAAACTTCCCCAATTTCAAAGGCGATATCCGGGATGTGAGCGCCGATGAATGGGGCGGCGGCGATATCCGCGCCCATCACCAGTGGTGGCTGAACCACCTGCCGCGCTTCCCCGGGCGCAAGAACGGCATCCTGAACAACTGGTGGCCTTATGTCATCAA
>CAZSPX010000012.1:0-8249 GCA_964608885.1 uncultured Anaerolineaceae bacterium
CCAAGGAAGGATTCGGTCTGGTCAGGCTGGTCCCCGCGGGGGATCCTCAGCGCGCCCCGCTCGATGCCTTCGGCGGCGGTGTTCAGCGCAAGCGGCTGGCGGGTATCGAGAAGAATGGCTGTGAGGCTGGGGCGGGGCAGCGGACCATCTGGTAATTGGATGTTGGCCCCACGGTCCCAGTAGAAGATGTGGGAGGAGACATCCGTATTCACATCATACAGGCCCACACTGGCAACATCGGGTTGGAAGGTCTCGACGAGCTTTTCACCCACCAGATTGACGATGGCGCGCAGGTCCAGCTTGTCCGCCAGCCCCTCCTGCACGCTGTTGATGATGGCCAGCTCGGCGTTGCGCTGGCGCGTTTCCTCGATGGCATTGACACGGGCCAGGGCGGTTGAGATATGCTGCGCAACAAAATTCAAAATCTCGATATCCTGCAGGCTGTATTTGATATCCGGCCTGTAGCTCTGCACGAGCAGCACCCCCAGCGTGCGGCCTTCATGGGTGAGCGGGATGCCGATCCCGTCACTGGTGCTCCCGATATCGATCATCTCCCCCCGGTCTCTTGCCGCCTGCGCGCTGCCATCCGCATCGGCAAGCGTACGGCCGTTCCGCAGGACCCAGCCCGAGGCCCCGCGATGATCTGCAAGCCGAATGGGCGTTGGAGGCTCGAGATCCACCGTGTCCACGTAATAAGGCCAGGTGACCAGGTCGCTTTGCTCATCATACAGGGCAATGAACAGGTTCTCAGCGTACATCAAGCCCCCGATGATATTGTGCAGGGTTGCATAGAACTGGTGCATGTCCCCTGCGGAGCTCGCCGCATCCGCGATCTTATAGAGGGCCGCCTGCAGCCGGTTATCCTTTTTGGACGCCTCCAACAGGCGATGGGTCTCATCAAAAAGACGCGCGTTCTGCAGGGCCAGGCTCATGGACCCTGCCAGAGACTCCAGCAGGCGCAGGTCTGAGCCGGTAAAGGCGTTTTCAAGCTCAGTACTCTCCACGCTGATGATCCCGAAGGCCCCCTCCTCGTTGAGAAGAGGAGCAAAGATGCCCGAAACGGCCAGCCCGGTGCCTGGGATCTGCACTGCTCCCGCCTGCTCGAATTCCTTTGCGGAACTAAAAAGAAGAGAGGCGGAATCAGAGAGGACACGCCGGCCGATGGGACCCGGTGTGATGGGATTCGGATAAAGCCGCTGGCTGTCTTCGAACATATAGGGAAAATGCAGGCGATCTTCCGCCGGCTCATAGATGCCGATTGTTATATCGCGGCCTGTAAAGATGCGCTTTAGCTCATCCCCCACAAGCTCGTAGATGCCCTGAATATCCTGCCGGGATGCGAGACCTTTTTGGACGCTTTCCAGAAGAGCCAACTCGGCCTCGCGCTGGGCAAGCCTCCGCCTCAGTTCTTTGGAACTGCGCTCTCCAGGGATGGATGCCAGATCTGCCATACCCTTACTCCTCCGTTGATTGAAGAGTCAGTGTACTTTTTTGGCAGGTGTGTGTCAATAGATAAATTGAATGACAATTGCCATATTAACCAGAGCCTCGATGAGATTCCCCACTGATTATGCGTCAGTTCTTCACGGCCCGGGCAATGGCAGCCAGGTGTTCAGGGGTGGAGCCACAGCAGCCCCCCACGACGCGCGCCCCTGCCGCGATGAATTTTTTCGCATAGTCCGCCATGCTTTCAGGCGTGACATCATAGATGGCCGTATTGGTCTCAGGGTCCATACGCGGCAGGCCGGCGTTGGGCTTAACCCAGAGCGGAAATCCCGGCGCGGCCAGCGCGTATTCCTGGACGACCTTTTCCATGTTCTCCAGCGTGGTGCCGCAGTTGCCGCCCACTACCGAAGCCCCCATGGATTTGTAGGTCTGCATGACCTGTGCGGGTTTCACTCCCATCATGGTGCGCGTGCCGCGGTCGTACGAAAAAGAGACCACCAGGGGCAGGTCGGTGACGGAGCGCGCTCCCTCGAAGGCGGCGGTCGCCTCCTCCAGTGCGAACATGGTCTCGATCAGCAGGAAATCCACGCCTGCCCTCGCCAGCGCCCCGGCCTGCTCGGCATAAGCCGTGCGCGCCTCCTCGGCTGTCAGCGGCCCGAATGGCTTAAGGAGCTGGCCGGTGGGTCCCATGGAGCCGGCCACCAGCACGCCCTCGTGGTCGGAGGCAGCCTGGCAGGCCAGCTCGACCGCGCGCTGGTTGACCTCCACGACGCGCTCCACGTAGCGGGAGTCCTTCATGCGCAGGCGCGTGCCGCCAAAGGTGCAGGTGAGCAGGATATCCGAGCCGGCCTCCACGAAGGAACGGGACAGCTCCAGCAGCACTTCAGGCTGGTCGATGACCAGGTCTTCGGGCGGGGTGCCTGCCTTGAGGCCCATCCTTTGCAGGTTGGTCCCCGTGGCGCCATCGGCGACGAGGGTTTCGGCAGTGTTCAGGCGCTCCAGGAATTTGTTCATTGTGGCTCCGGTGTGCAGGGTGCATTCGCTTCAATTATATGCCGGTCAGTCCTCGTCCTCATCCGGCGGGCCATAGGCCCGGATCACCGCGGCCTCGACCTCTGCATCGGAATGGGTGTTGCATGCCACCAGCGGGCGCGTGGGATGCCTGACCGGCCGGCCTCCCTCGCTCATCACCTTCAGGTCCACGAACTTGCCGGAAGGGTCATAGACCACGTAAAGCTCATAAGGTTTGGCGCACACAATACAGCCGTGGATCTCGCCGCGCGTATGGTTCTCAGACATGCCTGCCTCCATTTAAAAAGCTCGCCGGAGCTCCCGAAAGGGGTTCCGGCTTAAAGTCTATCATACCTGGACAGGTGTTATTGCGAGCCCGAATGGAGCGAGGGCGAAGCAATCCCCTGGGAAGATTGGATCTCCCGGCGATAAGTCTATGCTAGATTCTCCCGGAGGGCAAGCGCCTTGTAAGCCGCCAGGATATCAGTCTTCAGAATAGCCGAGCTAAAGAAGATTCTCGCGAATGGCGAGCACGGCGGCCTGCACGCGCGAAGCCACGCCCAGCTTGCGGAAGATCGTGTCCAGGTGTTTTTCGATTGTCTTCTCGCTGATGCCCAGGCTCACGCCGATCTCGCCGTTGGTCTTGCCTTCAACCACGTAGCGCAGCACGTCCAGCTCGCGCGGGGTCAAATTGCTGCCGCCCTCTTTTTCCTTTTGCAGGATCTGGCTGAGCTTGGCGGCTACCTTGCGGCTCACCCACCCGGTCTCGCCGCGTGCCACGCCGCGGATGGCATCCACGATCTGCTTGGGCACCTCATCCTTGAGCAGATAACCTGCGGCGCCGTTCGAGAGCAGTTGGGAGATGAACTCCCGGTCATCATAGGAGCTGAGCCCCAGGACCTTGGGCGAAAGCCCGGCCGCGTTGACCTGCTGGATGACCTCCACGCCGCTCATATCGGAAAGCTCCATGTCGAGCAGCACCACATCCGGGCGCATGGACTTGATCTTTTCCAGGGCCTCGGCCCCGCTGTTGGCTTCCCCGACCACTTTGATCCCCACGGCAGTATCCAGCAGGTTGTGGATGCCGGTACGGACAATGGGATGGTCGTCCGCGATCAAAACCTTGATGTCAGGCATGGTCCTACCTTTTTTAGATTATGGCCCGGGCGGGTTCGCCGGAGGCCTTCTGCCACGGGATCACGGCCCGGATGAGGGTGGATTTTCCGGGCTCGGATTGCACCGTAAACTGACCGGAAAGGGCATTCACCCGTTCGGCTGCGCCAGCCAGGCCGTAATGGCCCTCGCGCACCAGCTCGATCCAGCTGGGAGGCACCGTGAATCCCCGGCCGTTGTCGCGGATCTCCAGGGTGGCTTCCTCGGCGTCAAAAACGAACCGCACCTGTACCTCGGTCGCTCCGGAATGCCGGACCACGTTCGCCATGGATTGCTGGACAATCCGGAAGAGCGCCAGCCGGATCTCCTCCGGAAGGAGCTGCCCATCCTGCGCCAGCGAGGTGTGGACCTTGATCTCCGGATGCTTGTCATGGAAGTCCTCCACATGCGAGCGGATGGCCTTCTCCAGGCCGAAGCTGGAGATGGTCGGCGGGCGCAGTTCCTTGGCCGTGGAGCGCAGCTCCGCCAGGACGCCCTGCACATCGCGGTTGACGCGCTCCAGCTCCTTCCCCAGCTCCGGTTCCACCTTGATGCGCAGCTCTTCAAGGAGATAGATGGCGTTGTAAAGCTCCTGCATTGGGCCGTCGTGAAGATCCTGCGCCAGCCGCAGGCGCTCCAGTTCCATGGCGTTTTGCAGGCGGCCGCTGAGCTCGGCCATGACGGCCTGCAGGCGCTTCTGCTCGGTGATGTTCTCCACGATGCCTACGATGAAGGCCAGGCCCTCCTCCCCCTGTCCCTTCTTCACAGCGGTAAAAGTGGTCTTGACCCAGACGAGGCTGCCGTCCCTGTGGGTGGCGCGGTGCTCGAAGCGGAAATCCGGCAGGCCGCTGATCTTCAGGTCATGGAAGAGGCGCAAGCCGCGCGAGATATCCTCGGGATGCAGGAAATCATAGAAATGCCGGCCCACCAGCTCCGCCTGGGAGTAACCGATCATCTCCTGGAAGGATCGGTTGGTGTGCAGGATGTTGCCGCCCAGGTCCAGGATCTTGATGCCCAGGGTGGTGGATTCAAAAATGGAGCGAAAACGCTCCTCACTCATCCCCAGGGCGCGCTCCGCGGACAGGCGGTCGCCGATCTCGTTGCGCAGGGATTCCACCAGCATTCCGTTCTCGATCGCCAGTGCGGTGCGGGCTGCAATGTCCATCACAAAGGATTGGTCGCCAGGGGTATAGGGCTTGCGGTCGCGGTGCCGGCCCAGGCCCAGGATCCCGACCACGCCGCTGCGTCCGATCATGGGGACGCTGAGGCTGCTGCTGACCCCCACGGTCCGGACGAATTCCTGGAATTCAGGGAGGGTCACCTTTGCCAGTTCCTCCGGGGGGACGCTGGAGATGAGCACCGGCTTTCCTGTCGCGATCACCCTGCCGCTGTTCCCCTGGTCGGCCGGGAATTCCGTTCCCATCACGCTCAGCACCTTGCGGAAGAGATCGCGTGCCACCGGGCTTTTATCGTAATAGGCGGTCAGGTTCAGTTTTTTTCCGTCCGGGTTGAGCAGGGAGATGCTGCTGATATCTCCGATGACCTCCGAGACGAGCACGGTCACGGCCCGGGCAATACGTTTGGCGTCGCTGCCGCTCTCCGAGAGGATGTGGGAGAGACGGTAGAGGGTCTCGATCCGCCTCACATAGGTCTCGCGTGAAAGCTCGATCAGCTTGCGTGCGGTGATGTCCTGCAGCAGGAAGCTGGCGCCCCTGGCGACCCCCTCCCTGTCCAGGAGGGGCCTCACCGACATGGAGATCCAGCGGGACCCCGCATCCCCGTCGCGCTTGAGAATGAACTCGCGCGGCGCATCGGAATCACCGTTTGTGGATTGCAGAACGGGCAGGTCTCCGAGCTCCAGCGGGACCAGCTCTTCATTTGCATAGAAGCCAAATTGCCGCGCCCAATCCTGCAATTCCAGCCCCGGCTCAGGCTGGCCCAGCAGGGCAATGGCCGCCCGGTTGATCTGCTGGATACGGCCGTCCTGATCCGTGATGATCATGGCCTCGGGCAGCGTATCGAAAACGTTGGCGAGTTGGAGAGCCTGATTCCCCCGGCTCCTGGAGGACTTTCCCTGGTTCTTGGACGTCTGTGTTTTTCCGTTGGGGGTTGAAAGGATCTTGGTGACTGGATTCTCTTCCATTTGGCCTGCTCCTATCCGCTGAATTTCACCGCAGCACCGGCGATGAAACCGCAACCGGAGTGCCAGGGCATGGAATGAAGTGGATTGGTATGGCCGCAGGTTCGGTTCAACCTGGTTTCAATCTCCGCATGATAACACATATTCGGAGTGAACCTATCCACTTATAAGGGACCGCTAAGAAAAGATTAATATGGCTTCCCGGAGGGACTCCGGCCACGAAATGATACCCCGCGGGCGCGAAAAAAGGGACCTCTTCATAGGGACATTTGCCTGTATCGGCCCGTAGTAGGCGGTAGGGAAACCCCTTAGCCCATGTAGGCAAAGACCCAATGGAGGCGATTAACCTACCATCTTATAGTTGGGCCAGATGCTTTTCTGAGATGGGGCGGCAGAATGGACCTGCTCCAAAAGATCTTCAGCCTTTCCTGAGAGCTGCCCCCGACATCCACTGCCACCACCGCCGCTTCCTGCCGGGACCAATAAGTAGATAGCTGCCATCCGCGAGCCCGCCCCTGTGCATCTTTACCGTCAGACGGCTGCGATCTGAAGCAACCCTGACTTTATCTGAAGGAGGTTCTTCCCATGCCCGATATGGATACCATCCCGCGAGTCCGGTGGAAAGCCGAGCCGATCAACACGAATTCCCAGCGTGACCTCTTGAAGCTGGCCCAGTCCGGTGATTCAGAGGCTTTTGCCCAATTGTATGATGAGTGCGTGGAGAGGATCTACCGTTATATCTACTTCCGGGTGACCGACGAGCAGACCGCGGAAGACCTGACCTCCCAGGTGTTCTACAAGGCCTGGGAAAACCTGGACCGCTGCAAATCCACCGGGGCGCCCTTCATCGCCTGGCTTTACACCATCGCCCGCAATGCGGTCATCGACCATTACCGCACCCGCAAGCATACCGTTGCTCTGGAGGAGGCCGTCTCATTGACCAGCGACGCGCCCGACCCCGAGGACGAAGTGGAGCTGCAGTTCAAGACCGAGGCCCTGCGGGAAGCGCTGGACGAGCTTACCAGCGAGCAGCGCCAGGTGGTGGTGCTTAAATTCATCTCGGGCATGTCCACAGAAGAGATTGCCGCGCACCTGGGCAAACGCGCCGGGGCCGTACGCGCCCTGCAAATGCGGGCCCTGCAGGCGCTGGCCGGCCTCATGCAGGAAGAGGAGGTGGTTCTGTGATCGACCTCGAGAAACCTCTCACCTCCTTCGGGTTGCTTCCGGCCTCCCCTCGTCCACAGCTCCAATGGGGCGCGATGGATCTGGACCGCGTGCTGGTAGTGCGCATGGACGGCCTGAGGAACGTGCTGATCATGGCTCCCGTCCTGCGCGGTCTGCGCCAGCGGCTGCCCGGCGCTTCCATTACCCTCCTGACCTCGCCGGAGGGGAGCCAGGCGGCCCCCCTCTTCCCCTGGATCAATGATGTGATCGTCTCGGAGGCTCTCCAGCAGGACCCGGACGGCAAAGTGCGCTTCAACCCGGAGCGTGAGATGGGCCTGCTTGAAGAGCTCAACGGGGGGAACTTCGATGCTGCTTTCATCTTTACGGACGCCGGGCAGTCACCGCTTCCGGCTGCTTATACCTGCTATCTGGCCGGCATCCCACATCGGCTGGGTTTTTCAGAGAACCTGGCGGGTGGGAGCCTTTCTTTTAATCTGCCCTCCCCCGCTGAGGACCTGCACCAGGTGGACCGCAGCCTGTCCCTCCTGCAGGCGGTCTCTCTACCGGTCGAGGCCCGGCACCTGGAACTGCGCGTCCCCGCCCGGGTGCAGGCCGCCGCCGACCAGATGCTGCGCTCCCACGGCATCCGGCCGGAAAGGCCCTTCCTTGTGCTGGCGCCAGGCGCCGGCCTCAGCACCCGCCGCTACCGCCCGCAGGCGTTCGCCGAGGTGCTGCGGTTGATCTCCGCTGAGACGGGTCTCCCCATCGTCATTACGGGGACGGCGCAGGAGACTGCCTCATTGCACCCGCTTCTGGAAGCCGCGCGGAAGGTGCGGACGGGCCGGGTGGTTTCCCTGGTCGGGCGCACCAGCGTCCCCGATCTCGCCGCGATCCTCCGCCGCTCGGCGCTGGTCATTACGAACAACTCACCTGTCCTGCAGATCGCGGATGCCTTCCGCCGCCCGATCGTGGCGCTGTATTCCGGGCGCGACATGGTGGCGCAGTGGAGGCCGCTCAATTCCCGGGCCCGTCTGCTGACCCGCCCCGTTCACTGTTCGCCCTGCTACGAGACTCAATGCCCCTATGCGATGGAGTGTCTCGACATCCGGCCGGAGGAGGTGGCCGTTGCGGCCCTGGAACTGCTGGCGGAGCGCATCCATTTCCGCGCGCCTGTGAGACGAGAGGAGCTTGATGCAGTCTGAGCAGACGTGGGCCGGGGCGCGCAGCCTGATGTGCACCCGCCTTGATTCGCTGGGGGAACTGCTGATGACGACCCCTGCACTGCGCGCTCTAAAGGAAGGGCGACCGGATAGAAAGATCACGCTTCTGACCACGC
>CAZSPX010000012.1:8349-17489 GCA_964608885.1 uncultured Anaerolineaceae bacterium
AGCCGGGAAGATCCTCCCGGCCTCTTCACCGATCATGTACGCGAGCTGGACCACATTGACCAGCCGACCCTGCGCCATGAAGTCCGCCGCCAACTGGACCTGGTGCGGGCCATCGGGTGCTTCACCTCCGATGAACACCTTTCGCTGAATGTTCCCCCGGAAGCCGTCGGGACCGCCGCCAGCCGTATTTACGAGACCGGACTGGACATGAACCGCCGCTGGCTGGTGGTGCATCCGGGCGTCTCCGAGCCCTCCCGGCGCTACCCGGGGCGTTATTTTGCGCAGGCAGCCGCCGAGCTCTCGGCTCTGCACGGATTTCAGGTCCTCTTCACCGGCAGCCAGTCCGAGACCGCGCTTGTGGAGGCGATCCGGTCTGAGATGGAGCCGGAGAGCTTCTCCCTGGCGGGCCGGCTCGACCTGGAGACCCTGAGCGCCGTGATCTTCCTTGCGCCGCTGCTGATCTCCAATAACAATGCCCCGGTCCATATCGCCGCCGCATTGCAGACCCCGGTGGTTGACCTGTATGCCCTGACCCACCCCCAGCAGACTCCCTGGAAGGTGGCGCACCGTACCCTTTATTTCGATGTGCCCTGCAAGTTCTGCTACAGCGGCGTCTGTCCGCTGAGGCATCATAACTGCCTGGAACGCGTGCCTCCCGGGGCAGTGGTGAGAGCCGTCCTGGAACTGTTGAAGGAGAGCCGCAACATGGAAGAGCTCCGGCGGCTTTCCTCCCTGTCCATCTTTTAGCCTGTGCCCGTCCGGAGCAGGGGCTATGAACCGACCCGGCCCTGAAATGAGTGATGCCACATGCGCTTCTCGAAAAAAGCGATCCTTGGCTGGATGGGGGTCATCCTGTTCGCCGGCCTGGCCTGCACCCTGCAGGCGCTGCATATCCATTCCCTCCCCCGCGAGTTAAAGGGGACCCAGTGGGAACTGGAATCCTTCGGTCAACACGGGTCTGAATCCTCGGTGGTTCAGGGGACCCGCCTGGTCATGGTCTTTTCTGCACGGGATCGGATGGGCGGTACGGACGGGTGCAATACCTTTGAGGCCGGCTACGAGACCCGCCTGGGCAGGCTGCGCTTCCAGGACCTGACGGGTACGCGCACGGCCTGCGCCGATCGGAGCCTGCTCGACCAGGAACGCCTGTATCTCAAGGCGCTGGAGGAGGCCGGGCGTTATGAGCTGATCGATGACCGGCTCATCATCTGGTACGGGGACGGGCGGAACACCCTGATCTTCAGGCGCAGCCAGCCGCCCGGTCTGGTGGGGAGCCTCCTTGACAAGGGATAAAGCCGCCCTCCTTGAAGCCCTGGCCCGCGAGGTGGAGGACCTGGCCGCCTCGCCCCTGCACGCCTTCCGCAAGGATAACGGGTACAAGGTGGTTTTCGGCGAGGGGAACCTGGAGGCCCGGGTCATGTTCATCGGGGAGGCGCCCGGCAGGCAGGAGGCGCTGCGCGGCCGCCCCTTCGTGGGCGCGGCGGGAAAGGTGCTGGATGAACTGCTCGCCTCCATCGGACTGAAGCGCGAGGACGTGTACATCACCAACATCCTCAAGGACCGGCCCCCCGAGAACCGGGATCCGCGCCGGGAGGAGATCTCCCTGTACGTACCGTTCCTGCGCCGCCAGCTGGAGATCATCCAGCCGCCCATCATCGTCACCCTGGGGCGGTTCGCCATGCAATTCATTTTCGAGGAATTCGGCATGCCCCAGCAGGGAGGCAGCATCAGCGCCCTGCACGGGACGCCGCTGCCCGCCCGGGCTGCTTATGGACCGGTCACCGTCCTGCCGCTTTTCCACCCCGCGGTGACCTTCTACCGCCGCGATCAGAAGGATATGATCCAGAGGGACTTCAAGGCGCTGGGGGCCGAGCTGAAACGAACCTGACCCTTTACCCGATCTCCTCCAGCAGGTCCACGGCCACCGGGAGGCCGGTGCGCCCCCATGCGCTCATCCTGCGGCCGGTGCGCCAGCCCTGGTACTTGCCGGTCAGCATCTCGCGGGCTCTCTGCTGCTCCTCTTCCTCCATCGTAAAACGTGCCTGGCCTGCGAAGGTCCGTTCCCCGAGCCGGACGGTCACCGCGGGGTCGCGGCGCATGTTCTTGACCCAGTCGGAGGCCTCCCCGCCGCCGGAGAGGAAATACAGCGTGCGGCCGCGCAGCCCGAACCAGATCTCGATCTCGTGCGGGCGCCCGGTGACGCGGCCGCGGCTGATCACATAGCAGTATTGCTCCCTGCCGAGGTCGGCAGGGATGTCCGGGCCGGTCGATGTTTGAAGATCATCAGTGGTCATGTTTTTGTGTTCATAAGAGGGATCGCTTATCGCTCCTGCGCCTCATGCGGGGCAGCGGGCTGCTTTCTGGAAAAGCGCGGCCGCCCCCACCGGTACAACAGGATGGCCATTGTGAGCGTAAGGCTGCCGAGAAGATAGGCGCCGAGCACATCGCTGAACCAGTGCTCCCCCAGGTAGATGCGCGAGAGGCCCACCAGCAGGATGGGGATCGCAAGCAGGACCAGCAGCAGGCTGCGCTTCCAGGAACGCTTGAGCAGGGTGAAACCGAGAAACCACAGGAAACCAAAGAACGTGGCATAGAACATGACGTGCCCGCTGGGGAAGCTGTAGCTGTCCAGGCTCGCAAAGACCTGCACCAGGTCCGCGCTGGGGCGCGGGCGCTGGATCAGCAGCTTGACGGCTTCGTTCACCGCGCCGCTGAGCAGGGCGGCAGCCAGCGCTGCCAGCCCCTCCCAGTGCCAGCCGAATACATAGATCAGGAGGGCTGTCACTGCCGGGATGATCAGGGTCTGCGGCGCGAAGCCCGGCCAGCTGATGGCCTGCATCAGTGCGCTAAACGCCGGGGACCGGATGGACTGCACGGTGCGGGTGATCTCCACATCCAGGGGCAGCAGGGGAGTGGTATGGATCAATACGACCAGCATCCCGAAGGCGGCCACCGCCCCCAGCAGTGCCACCTGGAACAGCGCCGTGCGCCTCCTGCGCCGGGGTGCGGAGGCGCTCTCCGCCCGGGCCGCCTCTTTAACGCTTTCGGTCATTCAGGCTCCTCACGATCCTGCTCTTGTTTCTCAGGCTCTGCGTGAATCAACGAGCCGGAGCCGTGCCTGTTCTGCCGCTCAGGGCAGGCGTATGTTGATCGGGATGATCCAGTCACCGACCTCGCCATCGTCTGCGGTGACCTCGATGAGCAGCTCGTAATCGCGCTCCGCGACCGCCTCGCCGCCCGCGCTCCACATGTACTGGCCGTTCTCGATGGTCCAGGGATTGCATTCCGGCTCACCCCCGCCGAAAATGCAGTATCCGGCCGAGCCCTCGGTGCGGTTATAGAAGGTGCGGGTGTTGTTGGGGTTGGTGACCACGAACTTGACAGTGTCGATCCCGCGCCCGTCCTTGGAGGCGCTGAACTCCTCATCCGGGTCGTCCGAGCGGAAGACGTACATGCGGACGAAATAATCGTTGTTGTAATCGATGGAGAAGCGGAAGGAGCTGATATTGTTGCCGTCCACCGCGCCCGTGCCCACCCGCGGCGGGGCCGGTTTGGGGGGCGGGGCCACGGTCACTTCGGGCAGGCCGGTCAGCTCAATATTGCACGAGACGTACTGCTCCCCTGCGCTCACCCAGCCCGTCTTGCCGATCGAATCCACCTGTGCCTGCACCCAGCTCCCGCCGGGGACGCCCACCGGGTTGAACCCGATGGGGGCGAACTGCGTGCCCGTCTCCAGGGCGATGATGGGGGGATTGTAGGCGGTGCCGGGGCCGGTGCGCAGGTTCAACTGCTGCAGGACCGTGCAGGCGGGGGCGGTGGTGGAGGTGGCGGCGGGCACGGTGGCCGAAACGGTGGCCTGCAGAGAAGGAGGAGGCGTAGCGCTTGCAGCTGGAGCCGTGGCCGTGATGACAAAGGGCGTCTGGGTGGGCTGGGCGGTCGTGGAGACGCTGCTGCAGGCGAGGACCAGCAGGAGCGACAATCCTGCAAAGAGGGTCCGGCGGGCGGCCGGGAGCGGGGGGTGGGCGGGTCGTGTTTCCATCATGGGCCTCCGATCTGTTGGATCGATAGCTCGGTCTCCTGGCGGCGCGGGGTGCAATTGGCCTCCACAATGTCAGCCTGGATCACACGGTCGTTCGAAGCGGAGCCGATCTGGATGCAGGCCTCGAACTCGTCGAGGGCCCGGTTGTAGTTCTGGAGCGCCCCGGCAGTATCCCCGGCAAGATAGGCATGGTAGCCGAGGTTCTGGAGGGCGCTCCCCAGGAACTGGTGGTTCTGTGCCAGGTAGCGCTGCATGGAGGGAGCCTGGAAGGCCGGCAGCGTGGCCTCCAGCATGCGCCTGGCCTGCTCGAAGGCCGGCCCGGCCTCCTCGGTCTTCCCGAAGGCCAGCAGGGCCGCGCCGCGCGTCAGGCGCGAGTCTCCCAGTCCGAGGGCGGCGATCTCATTCACCGGCACGCCATAGCGGGCGCTGTCAGGCTGCAGCTGCTGCGCTGCCCCGTAGGCCTCATCGGCGCGGTCCAGCAGTTCCATGATCTGCTGGAAGGACTGTTCGGTGAATTCCGAGTCCACGGCCTGGTTGAGCTGCCGCTTGGCCTGCTTGATGTACAGGCTCCCCAGGCCGATATAGGCGCGGGCGTTCTGGGGGTCCAGTTGGACGGCCTTTTCCAGTGCTTTGCCGGCTTCACTTTCGAAGGCCTCGCTTGCAAAGCGCAGGACCGGCTCACGCTCCAGCGAGAAGAGGTATTCCCTCCCGATGAAGAACTGCACCAGGCTGGAATCGGGGGCCAGCTGCGCAGCCTTCAGGAAGATCTCCAGCGCCTCAAGGGTATGCCCCAGCCCGCTCTCGGATTGGCCCAGGGCCAGCGTTTGGAGCAGTTCGGCCTGGTGGATGATCTCTGCCTGCACCGTCTCGGCCGACAGGCCTCCCTCCACCGGAATGGGAGCCGTCAGGTCGAAGCTGCCGTTCACCTCGTCGAGCGCATCCGAGAGGCGCGGGGAGAGGTATATCTGCAATTTAAATGAAGCGGGCTGCTGCCGCCGGTCCAGCAGGCCGTAGATGAGCATGTCTGCCTTCAGTCGTGCGGCAACTGCAGCCGCCTGCGCTTCCTCCACAATTCCGATCTTTACGCCCAGCTTCTCCAGGGACGGTCCATCGTTCCAGATGAGAATGCCGGGGTTCTGCCCGAGCGAATCCTGCAGGGCGGAGGCCACCTTCTGGCTGGTCTGCAGCCCGCTGCCATCCGCGAACGGGCGAACCTGCCCGTCCGTGCCTCTTACATTGGGTCCATTGGCCGGTATTTCGCCGAACTCGGCAACAGCGACATTATAGAGACCGCTCATCTGTGGAGGCGGTTTGGGCCGCAGCCACAGGTATCCAAGGATGGCAACGGTGATGAGCAGGGCGGCCGTGGCTCCCCCAAAGATCCGCTGCATGCGCTGGGTGCGCTGCAGTTGCAGCAGGCGTTTTTCCTTCTCCTGCTCCAGCCGCGCATTCTCCCGGCTGGCCTCCAGGAACGCCGTCTCCTGTGCATTGAGCGAGTCGGCGTTATCCTTATCGCCTGCCCAGGTTTCGATGGTCTCCAGGCGGCGGCCCCGGTAGAGCAGGCCGGGGTCCTGCGCGTTGGCCTGCCAATCCCCGGCGGTCTCGGTGAGCTGGCGGTGCAGGATCAGCCCCTGGCGGTCCTCGCTCAGCCACTCCCTCAGGGTGGGCCACTCGCGGATCAGCGATTCGTGCGCCACCTCCACGACCTTGGTCTCGCCTGGCTCGATGGTTCCGGTGGTGACCAGTCGCGCGTCCGCCAGGATGTTGATGACGGTCTGGATGGTGGTCTCGTCGCTGGAGCGCGTGATCAGCTCGCTGAAGGGCGCGCGGCGGCGCGTGTCCTGCGCATCCTCGGAGAGCTCGGTCAGGTGCAGAAAGATGAGCCGCGCCACTTTCTGCTGCTCGGGGGTGAGCCGCTGGCGGAAGACCGCCTCGGCGGTCTCGCGGATGGCCCCATCCACGCCGCCCGATTCGGTATAGCCGGAGAGGGTCAGGGTGCGCCCGCGCCTGCGCTTCCAGGTCTCCAGCAGGGCGTGCGAGAGCAGGGGCAGCGCGCCCGGCTCGTAGCCCACATCCTGGAGAATCACCTTGACCAGTCCCTCTTGGATCTTCCAGCCTCCCTGGTTAAGCGGGCCGACGATCGCGTCCACCAGCTCGGCGCGGCTCATCGCACCGATAAACTCCTGGTGCTGCGAGACCAGCTCGCGCAGGGAATCGTGCTGGGCCACCTGGGCATAAAAATCCGCGCGCAGGCAGGCGATGAGCGTGACAGGCTGCGGGTCTTCCTCCGCGGAGACAGACACCAGCGCGTCGATGAAAGCCTGGCGCTCCTCGGGGAGGCGCGTCTGGGTGAAGATCTCCTCCAGCTGGTCCACGAAGAGCAGCAGGTGCGGGGCGCTTTCGCGGGCCAGCAGGCCGCGCAGTGCCAGCGCCAGCGATTTTGGATCCCTGGCCAGTTCCTCGCGCAGGTTGTTGATCTGGGCGGGCAGTGCGTTGGACTCGGAGAGCAGGGCCGCCAGGGCGTCCAGAGGATGGCCGCCGGGCGTGAAGGTGCGGTAGACCCAGCGCGGGCTGCCGCCGGGGGGCAGGGAGCCATCCACGAGGCGGTCGCCGGATTTCAGGATGGGAATGACCCCCGCGCGCACCAGGGAGGATTTGCCGCTCCCGGAGGCGCCGATGACCGCCAGGAAGCGCGTCCGCTGGAGCCGCCCGATGACGCGCGCGGTGAGCAGCTCGCGCCCGAAGAAGCGGCCCGCGTCGCCCTCATCGAAGTATTGCAGCCCCTGGTAGGGAGGCTCGCCTGGCTCGGGCGGCAGTTTTTCCAGGTCCGTGACCTGGTCATCCCGCACGACCGACTTGATGATGATGGTGGAATTGACGATATTGCCGGAGACGTGGATCACGTCACCGCTGCCCTGGGCAGCGGCCTCACCCCCAGGGTCTTCTCCGGTGAGCGGCTGGTCGTCCATATTAATGAGGGAAGCTCAAGGGAAGGTTACGCCATACCGCGCATGCGCAGGATCGCCGAGGCGATCTGGGCAGCAAGGCTCACCACCGCGGGCGCGGCCCCGGAAAGGGTCTCGGCCTCCGGGGAGGCATCGATCGTCTGTTGGACGTTGGTGAGGGTGGATTTGATGTTCAGGTTCGAGTTCTGGATGGTACCGCTAATGGTGATCCTGTCGCCCATGACTGCTCTCCGGTGGGTGCCTGACGCTAAGGACCCTCATTATAGATGAATTGGGTTATTCTTGTAAGATATTCATATGTACTGAAACTCTTAGAATGGAATCAGGTACAATCCAAACTCGACGATTTGGTTCATAATTCAGTCTTTTTACCGGTTGGGAGCCATCCCGATCGTATTTTGGAGGTATGAATGAAGGATCTGCTGGAGGAAGCCGCCGCCCGCTCGATCAAGTACCTGGAAGGCCTGGATGGGCGCAAGGTCGCGCCGGAGCCGGAGGCCGTGAAAGCCCTGAGCCGCCTGGACGAACCCCTTCCCGAGGCCGGCAGCGACCCGATGGATACCCTGCGTCTGCTGGATGAGGTTGGTTCCCCGGCTTCGATGGTGATGGCCGGGAGGCGTTTCTTCGGCTTCGTGATCGGGGGCAGTCTGCCTGTCACGCTGGCGGCCAACTGGCTGGCGGGGGCCTGGGATCAGAATGGCTTTTCCTACTCCGTCACACCCGCAGCCGCCATCCTGGAGCTGAAGAGCCTGCACTGGATGGTCGATCTGCTGGGCCTGCCTCAGGGGACCGGCGGAGCGTTCGTCACCGGCGCGACCGTGGCCAACTTCTGCGCCCTGGCCGCCGCGCGCCATGCGGTCCTGACCCGCGCCGGCTGGGACGTGGAAGGGGAAGGCCTCTTCGGCGCGCCGCCCATCACGGTGGTGGTGGGGAATGAGGTGCATGCCTCGGCGATCAAGGCCTTGGGGATGCTGGGGCTGGGACGCAAGCGCATGGTCCGCGTGCCCGTGGACGGGCAGGGAAGGATGCGCGCCGATGCCCTCCCCTCGGTGCAGGGACCGGTCATCCTGCTGGCGCAGGCCGGCAATGTGAACACCGGGGCCTTCGATCCCTTTGAGGAGATCATGACCTGGGCGCGGGCCGCGGGGGCCTGGGTGCACGTGGACGGGGCCTTCGGCCTGTGGGCGATGGCGGATCCCTCATTGAATAAACTGACAGCCGGCCTGGAGAAGGCCGACTCGTGGGCCACGGATGCCCACAAGTACCTGAATGTCCCGTATGACTGCGGGCTGGCCTTCGTCCGCGACCCCGAAACCCTGCGCGCCGCGATGG
Organism: uncultured Anaerolineaceae bacterium; assembly: GCA_964608885.1. Taxonomy (GTDB): domain Bacteria; phylum Chloroflexota; class Anaerolineae; order Anaerolineales; family Villigracilaceae; genus JACPVF01. The sequence goes on from CAZSPX010000012.1 coordinate 16,687, forward strand.
CCATCACCGCGGAATATCTGCCGCCTGCAAACCCCGAGCGCAATCCCTCCGACTATGCCCCGGAGCTTTCGCGGCGGGCGCGCGGAGTGGAGGTCTGGGCGGCGCTGCGCAGCCTGGGCCGCCAGGGATTGATCGACCTGGTGGAGCGGACCTGCCGCCAGGCGCGGCGCTTCGCGGAGGGGCTCTCCGCGGCCGGCTATGAGGTGCTGAACGATGTTGTGCTGAACCAGGTGCTGGTCTCGTTCGGGACGCCCGAGGCCACCAACCGCGTGATCGCGGAGATCCAGAAGGACGGCACAGCCTGGTGCGGGGGGACCGTCTGGCAGGGACGTACCGCCATGCGGATCAGCGTTTCCTCCTGGGCCACCCGCGATGAGGATGTGGAAGTGTGCCTGGAGGCCATGATCCGGATCGCGAAGCAGTACGCCTGAAACCTCCCGGAGCGGCTACAATCATCCCATACCATGCTCCCCGCCTTCCGGTCATTCCGGGTCGGGCTGTAAAGGGATGGGATGATGATCAAACTGGACGGGGTGAACTTCAAGGATGAAGCCGGGCGCACACTGCTGTTGAGAGGCGTCAACCTGGGCGGGAGCAGCAAGGTGCCTTTCCGGCCGGATGGTTCCACCTGGAACCGGGAGGGGTTTTACGACCATCGCATCGTCTCCTTCGTGGGGCGCCCTTTCCCGTTGGATGAGGCGGATGAGCACTTCAACAGGCTGAGGGCCTGGGGCTTCACGTTCCTGCGCTTCCTGGTCACCTGGGAGGCGATTGAGCATGCGGGGCCGGGCCTCTATGATGAG
>CAZSPX010000012.1:17589-26218 GCA_964608885.1 uncultured Anaerolineaceae bacterium
CGGCAGGTGGCCCTGCGGTTGAAAGGCCTGCCGAACGTCGCCGGATATGACACATTAAATGAACCCTCCGCAGGCTATATCGGGGAAAAGGACCTGGAACGCCCGGCCTCAGCGGTGGCGCTTCTCAAAGGCGACACGCCCACCATCCTCCAATCCATGCTGCTCGGCTCGGGACGCTCTCAACGGGTGCAGACCTATGACCTTGGCCTGACCGGATTCCGTAGGACGGGGCGCAGGCTGCTCAACCCGGAGGGGGTCAGCGCCTGGGCGCCGGGACGGGAGGACGTATGGAGGAGTGAAGGCGTCTGGGACCTGGATGCCCGCGGGGAAGCGATCATCCTCAAGCCGGACCACTTCGCGCGGGTGCACGGCCGGCAGGTGGATTTCCATAACGATTATTACAAGCCCTTCGCGAACCGTTTTGCCCGCCTCCTGCGCGAGATCGACCCGGGGGCGATCATCTTCCTGGAGGGGGTCCCCTCCCACGGCGAGCTGACCTGGTCAGCCTCCGATGCTCCCAATGTGGTCCATGCCGCACACTGGTACGATGACCTGACCCTGGTCACCAAGCGCTACAACCCCTGGATGTGCATAGACGGCGAGCAGGAAAAGGTGGTCTTTGGCGCGGGGCGGGTGCGGCGCAGCTTCAATGAGCAGATCGCGCGCATGCTGGAGCAGTCTGCGGAACGTATGAACCGCGCACCGGCCCTGGTGGGGGAGGTGGGCATTCCCTTCGATATGCAGGGGGGACGCGCCTATCGCACCGGTGATTTCTCCATGCAGGTGAGGGCGCTGGATGCAACCATGCGCGCGCTGGAGGAGAATTTCGCCAGCTTCACGCTCTGGAACTACACCTCTGACAACACGAACGCGCGCGGCGACCAGTGGAACGGCGAGGACCTTTCCCTGTTCTCGCGCGACCAGAGAGGCGGAGGGGATGCGGTCTATGACGGCGGGCGGGCCCTCGAAGCCGCGCTGCGGCCCTATCCATGCAGGACAGCCGGCGAGCCTCTCAGCCTGCGCTTTGATATCAGGAAAGGAGTGTTCAAGTTCACCTTCCGCCATGACCCGGCAGTGGAGGCGCCCACCGAGATCTTTATTCCCGCGATCCAGTACCCACAGGGATTCAACGTGGAGGTCTCGGATGGGAGCTTTGAGTGGGAGGCCTCCCACTCAAAGCTGCTCTACCGGCATACGTCGGAGCGGCCGTTGCATACCCTCCGGCTCCGGCTAAAATAGAGGCAGGAACAAGCCTCCATGGCCCCCACATGTCGAAAGAGGCGGGGGATGCGCATTATAATAATTACAGGCAGAATACGTTGTTGATTATGAAAACGATCAAGCTCGCGTCGCTGAAGCGACGCTCCAGTGGAAGGGAGAGGCAGAATGTCACAACACGATAACATCGAGGTCAAACGCCGGAGGAGGGGCCAGGGTCCCGTGGGGCGCGCCGATGCCCCTCAGGGTCCGGGCGGCGGGGGCGGCCAGTTTGGAGGCGGGCAGTCGGGCGGTTCCGGCGGGATGTCGCCGTTGGGCGGCTTCCCGAGCGGAGGGGGTGGAATGCCCTCGCGCGGGGTGCAGATCGGAGGCTGCGGCTCCATCATCCTGCTCATCATCGTGGCCGCCTTCTATTTGCTCTCCGGCGGCCAGGTGGACCTTACCGGCCTGAGCGGGGATCCGAATGTTCCGCAGCAGGGCCTCCCGCCGCAGAACTTCCCGGATCAGCCGCAAGTCCCTCAGCTCTCCGAGCCCCCGGTCTCGAATTTCACGCCGCCCGCGCCGGCCGCCGGTTCCGGCCAGACCTGGACGATCATGCTCTACCAGGACGCGGATGACCAGGTGCTGGAAAAGGACATCTTTGTGGACTTCAACGAAGCCGAGCGGGTGGGCTCCAGCGACAATGTTCGCATTGTCTCGCAGATCGACCGCTTCGCCGGCGCGTACCAGGGCGACGGCAACTGGACCGGGGCGCGCCGCTATTTCCTGACCCAGGACAGCGACCTGAACCGCATCAATTCGCAGGTGGCCCAGGATCTGGGCGAGGTGGACATGTCGGACGGGCGGTCGCTGGCGGAGTTCATCCAGTGGGCGGCCTCCAATTTCCCGGCCGACCATTATGTGCTGATCCTTTCCGACCACGGCATGGGCTGGCCGGGCGGGTGGAGCGATCCCGACCCGGGGGGTTATGAGTCCAACAATGCCCCGCTGGCCTCCCGGCTGGGGGACAACATCTATCTGAACGAGCTGGACCAGGCCCTGCAGCAGGGACTGCAGGCCGCGGGCATCGGCAAGTTCGACATCCTTGGCATGGACGCCTGCCTGATGGCGCAGCTGGAGGTCATGGCCGCCCTCCAGCCTTATGCCCATTACGCCGTGGCTTCCGAAGAGACCGAGCCCTCCCTGGGATGGGCGTATGCCTCCTTCCTGGGCGACCTGGTGCGCAACCCCGATATGGACCCCGCGCAGTTGAGCAAGCTCATCGTGGACAGCTACATCCAGGATGACCAGCGCATCGCCGACCCCGCGGCGCGCGCCGACTTCCTCCAGCAGGGCTCGCCGATGGGCGGCATCTTCGGCTATAACCCGGCTTCCGCCGACCAGATCGTGGCGCAGCTGGAGCAGGGCATCACCATCTCGGCCATCAACCTGGACACCCTCCCGGCCCTGATGGACGGGATGAACACCTTCGCCTACAGCCTCCAGAACGAGGACCAGAGGCTAGTGGCGGAGGCCCGCAGTTATACCCAGTCCTATACCAGCATCTTCGGGCGGCAGGTGCCCCCGGCCTACATCGACCTGGGTCACTTCGCGGTGCTCCTGGCCAACAATACTTCCAATGCGGGCGTCAAACAGGCCGCCACACAGTTGGTGGGCGCCCTGCAGAACAGCGTCATCGCCGAGAAGCATGGGCCGGGCAAGAAAGGCTCCACAGGGCTGGCGATCTACTTCCCCAATTCCACGCTCTACTCCTCGCCCCTGGCCGGCCCGCAGTCCTACACGGTGATCGCCAATCGCTTTGCCCGGGCCTCGCTGTGGGATGACTTCCTGGGCTTCCACTACACCGACCGCAACTTCCAGGCCCAGACGCGCGAGCCCGTCATCCCCGCCGATGGCTTTGCGGTGCGCGCCCCGGGGCAGGGGAACATCACCGTTTCGCAGATCACCAAGTCCAGCGATACGGCCGCCCCCGGCCAGCCCGTCCGCCTGAGCGTGGACATCCAGGGCGAGAACGTGGGCTATGTCTATCTCTTTGTCGGCTACCTGGATGCCAACACCAATTCCCTGGCCATCCTGGACACGGACTACCTGGAGAGCCCGGATACGCGCCAGGTCAATGGGGTCTTTTACCCGGTCTGGAGCAACGACTTCACGATGTCCTTCGAGTGGGACCCGATCGTCTTCGCCATCAATGATGGACAGCAGACCAAGCCCGCCCTCTTCATCCCCGAGTCCTACGGGGCTACCGCCGAGGATGCTGTGTATACGGTGGAGGGCAAATATACCTTTGCGGAGGGGGGCGCTTCGCTGAACGCGCGCCTGTACTTTGCCAACGGCAACCTGATCCAGGTGCTGGGCATTACCGGCAGCGAGGAGACCGGGGCGCCGCGCGAGATCACCCCGCAGCCTGGCGACACCTTCACCCTGCTGGATAAATGGCTGGCGGGCGCCTCGGGCGGAACCAGCGCGCAGCCGGTCTTTGTCGAAGGCGATACCTTCACCTTCGGGACCCAGCCCTTCAAATGGGAGGAGCTGTACGCGGCCGCCGGGGATTACGTGGTCGGCTTCATCATCGAGGACCTGGATGGCAACCAGATTCCGGTGTACACCCGCATCACAGTGCAATAGACCCCGGGTGGGCGGTTAAACGTTCCGGGCGGATCTCAATTGAGATCCGCCCGTTTCATTGAACCAGAAGACCGCCTCTCAGGTAAGTTTTCGCAGGCGGTCGGTCACGCCTTTCCTTAATGATTCCATGCTGAGCCGGCTGCTCCACTTCTGCGCCCGCATCCGGTCCTCGTCATACCATTCCTGGTAAAGATGGACAGGGTGGTCATGCAGGGTGAGGCTGGCGGAGTTCAAGCGCCTGAAGGCCCGCTGGAGGGGGTCCAGGAACACCTGGTTCTGGTCCCACGCAAAGGAGAAGAATTCATAGACCGGCGGCTGGCCGTGTTTGAAGGTGAAGCGTACCCCCAGAGAGATGCGGCCGCGCTGGGGGTCGTAGGAATCCCCGCCTCCGCCGCTTTCGGCCGTTCCCGATGCATAGAACGTGCCCAGCCCATAGAAGACCGGGCTGGTCCCGGCGAACTCCATTCCGCGCACACCGAAGGGATGCTGGCCGATGATCACATCCGCGCCCAGCTCGGCCAGCTGCAGGGCCAGCTCGCGGTGGGCGGGCAGGGGATGGGGATGGGGCTCGTCGTTCCAGCGCAGCACTACCATCACCCAGTCAGAGGTCTGCCGGACGGCGCGGATCATGCGCCCGGCCTCCAGCAGGCCCGGCCAGTAGTTGGGATAAACATCCACCGCGTGGTCGGGCGGCTGGGACAGCACCCAGTTCAGGATCGTAAGCTCGCCCTCGGACGTTCCCCACAACAGGGGACGCGCGGCCTCTTCTCCGTTCATCCCGCCTCCCAGCGTCTTGAACCCGGCCTGCTGGAGCATGAGCAGCGTGGGGGCCGAAGCTTCCTCACGGAGGCGCGGGGTGCGGCTGTTCGCCAGTGTGACGATACCGGGAGTCCATTTTTGGAGTCCTTCCGCGCCCTCCGGCTTTTTTCCCAGCGGGCCGGTGCGGCGGGGCGTTGCGCTGAGCGGTTCGGGGAGCGGTCGCTCCCAATCCATCAGGAGGCGCGTCCGCGGGCCGGGCGTAAAGCCCTGGGGCGCCTCCCAGCCTGGCAGCCGGTAGGGTACGTCATGGAGCGCGATCGCGCCGAGGCTCAGCAGTTGCATGGGATCCTCTGAATTGTTCGATTTCCCGCCATTGTACTGACTCCCGCCCCCCTTGTATTCCGGAGGCCCGATCCGAATGGAAATGACCTCCCTTTCCCCGCGAACACGGGGTTAATCGATTATATACCTTTTCATACTGCACGACAAGAACCCCATTGTTCCCGGCGGCAGAAATCACCTTCGCCTGCAGGCTGCCGCCGCGCGGGGCGGCAAATGCCGCCTGTCGGGATAGGTTTCTGGTACTTTTGTCCAGTCGAAATTTGTCTCCATGGACGTATAATTTTATATATTTAAGGGTAAAAGCATGATTTCTGCTCAGAACAGGCTGCGGTCCATTTTTATTGAGAACATTCCCCGCTTTGAAAAATGGCGCTGGGTGATCATTTTTCTTGTGGGGATGGGGCTTTTCCTGACCGAAGTCTACGAGTTCATCGAGCTGTCATTCCTCAACCAGCCCCTCCATCTATTTGAGATCCTTTTATATGCGATACTCCTTCTTGGCGTGGGCCTGTTCCTCGAGCTGTTTGTCCGTCTTAACCGCATCCACAGGAGGATGTTGGGAATCCTGGAATACAAGCACCGGCTCACCCATGAGTTGAGCCTGATCAACGACTGGGACCAGTTGACCGCCCGTGTGGCGCAGCTGCCGGGAGATCTGGCCCAGGCGGAGCAAGCCTACCTGCTCGCGCGGCTTCCGCTCCAGGTGGAGATGCAGGTGCTCGGTCAATGGACCGCTCCGGGGCTTGACCCGCAAGCCTTGCCGTGGTCCGCCTCCTCCCCTTGCAGCGTGTGCATGAACCGCAACACCGGCGCCATCCCGGTCTTCCATCGCTGTGAAAGCCCTGCGCAGGGGTCGCCGGATCAAGTGTATGCCCTTAAGATCCGCGATGACGGCTCACTGTTGACCGTGCTCAGATTCAAATTGCCGGCCGGGCGGCGTCTCTCTGCGGAGGTGGAAAAGGCCCTGCTGCGCGTCAGTGATGAGGTCACCGTGGCGCTGCGTGCCGGGCGGGATCACAAACGCATAGCCGAGCTGCTCTCGGCCCAGGTGGCGATGGCCGAGCGCCGCATGGTTTCCGCTTATGTACATGACCGGGTGGGACAGAACCTCGCCTACCTGCACCTGAAGCTGGACCAGCTCGCGGAGGATGAGACCACCTTCGGCACATGGCGAGCCAGGCAGGATGTCCGCCAGCTGCGCGAGGTGGCCAACGACTCCTACGAGATCGTGCGCGATATCCTCAAGAAGCTTCAACCGGAAACCATCCCCAATCTCAACAACCTGCTCCAGGAACACGCCCGCCGGATCGCGCGTACCGGGAATTTTCTCCTCGATTTCAAGACCCATGGAGACCCGGTCCAGCTCCCCTCCGAGACCCAGAATGCCATCTTCTATGCCTTCAGCGAGATCTTGAGCAACGTGGAGAAGCATTCCGGCGCGACCCAGGTGGAAGTGCTGGTGACCTGGACCGGAAGCGTCCTGGATATTTCCGTGGCCGATAACGGTGGAGGATTTGATCCCGGGGCCGTCCGCACGGACGAGCATTTCGGGCTGGAGATCCTTCGAGAGCGTATGCATGCCCTTAAGGGCACGTTGTCGCTCCACACCGCGGCGGGCGCCGGGACGGTCATCTCGGTCTCGGTTCCCACCTGATCCAACTACAAGAGGGAAATATGGACAATCGGGGAATGCAAGTTCGCAGGCTTTTAATCGTTGATGATCACCTTCTCTTCCGTGAAGGGCTGGCCAGCCTTTTCCACTCCACCCCGGATTTCGAGGTGGTGGGGGAGGCCGGTTCCGTGAAGGAGGCGGTCGAGCTGGCCTGCCTTCACAAGCCGGATATCATTCTGATGGATTTTTCCCTGCCGGATGGGACCGGCCTGGATGCGACCGAGAGCATCCTGGCGGAGGTGCCGGGCTGCCGGATCATCTTCCTCACGGTCTATGAGACGGATGAGAATATCGCCACAGCCCTCTACCTGGGCGCGCGGGGTTACATGCTGAAGAACGTCTCCAGTTCCGCGCTGCTGGCCGGGCTGCGCGCCCTCGACCAGGAAGAGATCGTCATGTCCCGCAAGATGATGAGCCGGGCGCTGCGGTTCTCCCACTCGGCGCGCTATGACCCGCACAAGGGGCTGGCCGAGAAGTTAAGCCCGCGTGAAGTGGACATCCTGCTCGAGCTGCAGAACGAATCCTCCAATTCCGAGATCGCCCAAAGGCTTTTCCTTTCCGAGAATACGGTCAAGCACCATATCCGCAGCATCCTGGACAAGCTGGGCGTCTCCAACCGCCACGAGGCCGGGCTCCTGGCGCGGCAGATCAACCTGAAGAAGCCCAGACCTGCCATGGGGGGATAAAAGCCCGCTGCCGCCAGGGGTTAACCCCCCGAGATTAACCTTATATTAAGAAGAGCCATGTAAAAATGGCTCTTTTTTCATTCTCTTTTAAGCTGGCGGGTAATCGACAGGGCGAGCCGGAAGCAATATGATGAGAAACAAGGCCTATTTTGTCCAAATATGTCAGCTATTCACCCGGTCTGTGTCCTTGTGCTGAAGTCTGATGTGTTGGTCATGAGGGCTCTAGCCGGCCTGATGGCCAGGGCGCCGGAACTGGATGTGGCGGTCAGTGAAGCCCGGGACATGCAGGAGCTTGACAGGGATCTTGAAGAGATCAGGCCGGATGTAATGCTGGTGAACGACTCCCTGATCGAGCAGAATGCCCTGGTGCTGCTGCTGGCACGGCATGACGGGCTGAAGATCGTAGCCGCGAGCCTGTATGAAAACCGTCTGCTTGTGATCGGACAGGAGGAAATTTCAGTGACAAGTCTCGAAGATCTGCTTTTTGCCATCCGCATTGATTAAGGATCCTTATTCATAAAGGTGTTGAGGAGTCTGCATATGAGTATCAAGATCGCACGTTTACTTCATAAGGCCGGTTATCGCCTGATGCTGGCGGTCACCACCCTGTCCATGCTGGTGGGAAGCCAGGCTTCCTATGTAACGGTGGTCCAGGCTGCCCCGCCCGCGGCTCCTGCGGCGGCGCCCGAGGCCGCTCCCACCAATCACCTGACGCTGAATGTCGTCAGCGCGGCCGACGGTTCCCCCATCACGTCGTTCAAATACCTGATCAATATCGACAACACCGGGACCACGACCCAGCGCAGCCCCTCCAATGGCTGCAGCCCCTCGAGTGCGGGCTACCCGGGTTCCTGCAACTGGGTCTCGGTGGCTGGCGCGGCCAGCCACAGCCCGATCTTTACCCAGGGCGATGAGAGCGATTTTGGGAGTGGCATTGACCTGCCTCCCGGCCGCTACCTGGTCTCGGTCCTGGCCGATAACTTCAAGATCGACGGAGCGCACTTCACGCTGCCCCGCAGCGGCGCCGTGACCGTGCAGATGCAGCCCTATGACCTGCCGGATGCCACCATCCAGGCGGAGGTCTTTGAGGACAGCGCCCCCACCAACAGTGCACCGGATGTGCCCGCCGAGCGCGGCCTGGCCGGCTTCGTGGGGCATATCAAGGACTATATCGATGAGGTGACCACCGATGTGTACGGCAACCCCCTGTGCGGCAACAGCCACTGCGTGAGCAAGTGCTACGTGGTGGATGGGGGCGTGGACATCGGAACGGTGGCCCCACTGGATGCCGCCGGGCGCTGCCCGATCGGCTTCGATCCGGATA
>CAZSPX010000013.1:0-25690 GCA_964608885.1 uncultured Anaerolineaceae bacterium
ACATCGGCTCCTGAGGCCCGAATCAACACATCCCGCCAGAAGGAGAGCCAGATGGGATACGTATGGCGAAGAACACACCGGTTCTTCACGCTTTCCAATTGTTTCTGTTCATCTCTATTCAGGTCAATGTGCTCCTCAACGTGCTTGTGAGTGCAGCGTGATTTTACCAGGGCGTCTGCGTAGGCAAACCTTTCCACGCGGGTACCCTTCAACGCAACCTTCAGCTCATTTAAACGCTGGATGCGGTTCTCCCACGCATCCTCTCCCTTGAGCAGTTCTTTGGCATAGCCAGGGCGGCCCTCGCCAATAAATGCATAGAGGTGCGCTTTATCCGGCGTCTCATTCTCTGCCCGCAGCATGGCTTCCACTTGTTTCACACCCGGAGATTTGAGCCGTATGACCTCACAGCGGGAGACAATGGTGGATAAGAGCTGTCCGGGATCATTGGCCGTCAGGACCATGATGCTGTGGCCGGGAGCCTCTTCCAGAGTCTTGAGCAGAGCATTCTGGGCCTCATCGGTGGCCATCTGGAAATCAGGAAACAGGGAGATGCGGTATCGGGACTGAAAAGGTGTGCGTGAGATCAGGGGACGAGCCTCCCGGATGCGGTCCACGCCCAGCGAACCATCCTTTATGAACGAGGGGGTGATCACCAGGTCAACGTAGCGTCCGGACTCGATCTGCCTGCAGTTCCGGCACTCTCCGCAGAACTCACCGAGGGCTGGAGGGTTTGTGCAGTTGAGGGCCCGGGCAAAGCGGAGGGCAAGGGTGCGGCGGCCCACGCCGTCCGGCCCGGTGATGAGGTAGGCATGGCGGGCCTCGCCGTTGGCCACATGGCGCCGCAGAAGGTCCACGGCCCACTCGTGCCCGGTCAGTCCCCAGTTCGTCCTGATTTCCATCGCGTTTGAGTATACCGCTTGTCTCGCAAGCACTCTCTTATTAATTCCCGAATACACAGTGAGAGATTGCTTCGTCGTGGCGTGGCGCTTGCAGCGCCACCACTCCTCGCAATGACATGCGTATCTCAGGCCTCGCCGAGGCGCAATCGCAGATAGGAATCATAGCGCCCGGGGTGGATGCGGCCTTCGTCCAGGGCGCGGCGGACCGCGCAGCCGGGCTCGTGACGGTGGGTGCAGTCGCTGAACTGGCATTTGGCCACCAGCGGGGCCAGCTCGGGGAAGTAGGCATCCATCTCCTCCGGCTCGGTATCCCAGAGGGCGAGGCTCCTCCAGCCGGGGGTATCAGCCACATAACCGCCGCCCTCAAAGGGGATCAACTGCCGCGAGACGGTGGTGTGCCGCCCCTTGTTGACCGCCGTGCTGATCTCGTTCACTTCGAGGCCCAGGCCGGGCTGCAGGGCGTTGAGCAGGCTGGACTTGCCCACGCCGCTGGGTCCTGCCAGGGCGCTGAGACGACCTCGCAGGGCAGCGCGCAGCTCCTCCAGCCCGCGGCCATCCGAGGCGGAGGTGTAGATCACCCGGTAGCCGATGGGTGCGTACAGGCCAAAGATGGCCGCGGGGTCGGGCACCAGGTCAATCTTGTTGGCAACGATGACCACCGGGATCTTCTGCTTCTCCGCGGCCACCAGGAAGCGGTCGAGCATCCGAAGTTTGGGATTGGGGTGGGCGCAGGCAAAGACGAATACGGCCTGGTCGGGGTTGGCAAGCAGCACCTGCTGATACTCGCCCTGCGGGCGCGGGTCGAGGCGCACGAGGGCGCGCGTGCGCGGCTCAACCGCCTCGATCGCGCCGGAGCCATCGGGCAGGAGGCTGACCTGCACGCGGTCGCCGATGGCGGCGATATCGCCGGTAGCGCGGCCGCGCTTCAACCGGCCGCGCAGCTGGCAAACGACAAGGCCCTCCCCGGTCTCCACGGTGAAGAAACCGGATTGGGCCTTGACGATCAGTCCATGCAGGGGCACCGAGTTCGTCAAAAAATTCCCATCAGGATGGAGAGCTGCGATGTCATGGTTTTGGCGTCTTGGTGGGGATGCCGCCGAAGGGCGTGGGCGTGTAGGGAGCGCCGGGCTGTCCGAACCAGGCATAGGTGGAGGGGTTGCCGTAGAAGTAGGTCTCCACCATCCAGCGGAACATGGGGGCAGCATAGTCGGAGCCCTCGCCGATGTTCTCCACGATCACGGCGATGGCGATATCGGGCAGGTTGGCAGAAGCCGCCGAAGTGGTATAGCCGGCGAACCAGGCATGGGACTTGCCGCTGCCGGATTCGGCGGTGCCGGTCTTTCCGGCCACCGGGATGGTAAGCCCGCGCAGGCGGAAATTGGCCGTGCCGCGCGGGTCCTTGATGACCGAGACGAGGGCGTCCTGCAGGACCTTCAGGTTATCAGGCCGCAGGGGCAGCGTGCCGCGCGCTTCAGGCTTGAAAGTGAGCACCGCGTCGCCATTCACGTCCACGACCCTATCGATGACCTGCGGGCGGTAGAGGGTTCCGCCGTTGCCGACCGCGGCGATGAAGTCCGCGACCTGCAGGGGCGTGACCTGCACATCCCCCTGGCCGATGGCCTGGTTGGTAGCCTGGATCTGATCGGTGGGGGTGGTGATTTGCCCGGTGGCCTCGGCGATCTGCTCGATGCCGGTGGCGCGGCCCAGGCCGAAGGCATCCGCCATTTTGGTGATGTCACCGGCGCGGTTGTTGTTGAAGAGGTCCAGGCCGATATGCCAGAAGTAGGGGTTGCAGGAGCGCATCAGGCCCTCGGGCAGGGTGAGCAGCCCGGAGGGAAGCTCGGAGCGGCCATCGCAGGCCTCGCCCGCGGCCAGGGCATCCTGGCAGTGCTGCCAGGTCCAGTCGTGCAGGATCGGCCCGCTGTACTGGGTGAGCTCGGTGAAATCATACTGGCAGTCGTAGGTGGTCTCGGGCAGGTACAGGCCGCTTTCCAAGGCAGCCGAGAAGGTGATGACCTTGAAGACCGAGCCGAGGGGGTACTGTCCCTGGGCGGCGCGGTTGACGAGCGGCTGGTTCACATCGTTGAGAAGCTGTGAGAGCAGGTCACTGTTGGGGGTGTTGGGATCGAAGAGGTTGGCGTCGTAGCCTGGCGAGGAGGCCATCGCCAGCACGCGGCCGGTATCGCGCTCCAGGACCACGATGGCGCCGCGGAAGCCGCGCAGTGCCTGCTCGGCGTAGTACTGCATGTTGTTGTCGATGGTCAGGTAGACGGAGTCGGCTGGCGCCGGGGCGCTATCGCCGAGGCGGGTGAGGATCTGCCCGTTGGCGTCGGCCACATAGAGCGAGCCGCCGTGCTTGCCGCCCAGGTAGTCCTCGGCCCACTTCTCGATGCCCTGCTGGCCGACGCGCTCATCGCCGCGATAGCCGCGGCGGCGGTACTCGTCCACCTGCGTGGGGTCAATGGGATGGACATAGCCGGTGATGGGCGAGGCCACGCCCTGGTTGGCATAATAGCGGGAGGTGTAGGAGGTGACCTCCAGGCCGCCCGGGTTCAGCGCGAGCAGGCGCTCGGCCTCCTTGCGGGTGCCCTCGCACATGGGCAGGTACCACCCCGCGCCGGAGATGGCGATCTGGTCCTCGATATCCTTGACCTGCAGCCCGCACAGGCGCGCCAGCTCACCGGTCAGGGTGTCGATGGTGTCGTAGTTGATGTTGCCGGTATTGATGCCGAAGGCGAAGACCTCGGACTGGGTGGCGACGGGATTGCCCTCGCGATCGTAGATGTCGCCGCGCGCCGGGATCTGGTAATCCATGGCGAGGTGCGCGCCAGCGGTCAGCTCCGGAAGGATCAGCCCGTCAGCCCACTGCACCTTCCACTCGCCTCCTTCGAGCGCCAGGTTCATGACCATGTCACGAGCCAGGTCGCCGACCAGGGCGGTGTGATAGGTAACGCGGTAACCGACCTGGGCCTTGTAGGGGTTGAGCAGAGCGGAAAGGATCTCAAAATCCAGGCTGCCGGAACTCATGGTGTTGAGGGCTTCGTTATAGGTCTTGGAAAAGTCCTCGGGGGTGATCGACTCCTGGCTGACCTTGCTCAGCATGGCGTACATGGAGGCGTAATCGCCCTTCTGGAAGGCCGAGAGGTAATTGGTGACCGCCAGGCGCGCATCCGGCGCGGGAGTGACCCCCACCGAGGCGGTGGGCAGCGGCGTGGGGGATGGGAACAGCGAGCCGAGCGGGTTGGGACGGCCTCCTCCCTCTCCGCCGTTCGGGGCGGGGGAACAGGCGCCCAGCAGCATGGCGCAGATGACGAGCAGGCTGACCCATCGGAACAACTTCATTCTTCCTCTTCAGTATTCGCCGGAGCCCTCCCCGCCCAGGATGAGCGGGAAGACCGGACATTGATAATCCAGGCTGGCCTGGCACCCGGAGGGGACATCTTTTTCGGGCGCAAGGCCGAACTGCCGGAGCAGGCGCACCACGTGGCACACGGGCAGTCCCATGACGCTGGCGAAACAGCCTGCCATGCTCTCCACGGGCTGGAACTGCGGGTGCTGGATGGCATAGGCCCCGGCCTTGTCGAGCGGATCGCCCGTCTGCACGTAGGCTTCGATCTCCGCATCGGAATAGTCCCGCATGGGGACATCGGTCACGCACAGGTCGGAGGCCAGTTTCCCATCCGCGGGGCGCAGGATGGCGATGCCGGTATAGACCTGGTGGGCATGGCCGCGCAGGCGCCTCAGGAAGGCGGACGCCTCTGCGGCGTCGACGGGCTTGGCCAGGAGCAGGTCCCCGTCCACAACCGTGGTATCCGCGCCGAGGATCAGGCTGGCCTCCGGGGCGCCGGAGGCCACCGCGCGGGCCTTGGTCTCCGCGAGGCGCACCACATACTCTGCCGGGGATTCACCGGGAAGGCGGCTTTCATCGGTATCCGGGACCAGGATGTTGAAGGTCCATCCGCCCAGGGAGAGCAATTGCCGCCGCCGCGGGGAATTGGAAGCCAACAGCAGCGTATTCCGGGGGTGCACGCGCAGAATTCTAACACAGGAGGTTAAGGGAGACCCACCGTGAGAGAAGAGTCCCCAACACAGGGAGCCTGACGATTTCTGCATATCCTGGAGGCAACGACATCTGTTGACTGGCGGGACGGCGAGCGGGGATGTAAAATTGTCCAGACCGATTCTTGAGAGCTATTTGGGAGGTTCGGATGCTGGAGCTGAGAGAGCGTATTTTAAGGGAGGGGCAGGTGCTGGGGAACGGGATCCTGAAAGTGGACAGTTTCGTCAACCACCAGGTGGACCCGCGGCTGATGGATGCCTGCGGGCGTGAGTTCGCGCGGCGCTTCCAATCCGTGGGGGCCACGCGCGTGCTCACCGCGGAGATCTCGGGCATCGCCCCGGCGCTGACCACCGCCATCCACCTGGGACTCCCGGTGGTGTACGCGCGCAAGACCAAGCCGATCACGATGCCGGACCAGGTCTATCTCACGCTGGCGCCCTCACATACCAAGGGGCGCATGGTGGAGTTGATCGTCTCGCCGGAATACCTGGCGCAGGGAGAGAAAGTCCTGATCATCGACGACTTTCTGGCTTCGGGCGCGACCATCCTGGGGCTGGCGCGACTGGCCGAGGCCGCCGGCTCACACATCGTGGGTGTGGGCGCACTGATCGAGAAGACCTTCGAGGGCGGGCGCGAAGCCCTGGCCTCATTAAACGTGCCGATCGAGGCGCTGGCCTGCATCAGTTCGCTGGATGACGGGAAGATCACCTTCCAGGAAGATTGAGGCGCATGGATTCCATCGCCATCCTTGATTTTGGCTCGCAGTACGCCCAGCTCATCGCCCGGAGGGTGCGCGAGGCCCGGGTCTATTGCGAGCTGTTCCCCTGGGATGCGCCGCGGGGGCAGGTGCTTGCCATCCAGCCCAAGGGCTTCATCCTCTCGGGCGGACCGCGTTCGGTCTATGAAGAAGGGGCGCCGCACATCCAGGATTACATCCTGGAGTCAGGCCTGCCGGTGCTGGGCATCTGCTACGGGATGCAGGCGCTCACGCAGGCGCTGGGCGGCCAGGTGGACGCCTCGGCGCAGCGTGAATACGGCCCGGCGTTGATCCAGCCCCTGATGCCGGGGACCATGCTGGACGCGCTCTCCAACGTATGGATGTCGCACGGGGACCGCATCACGCGCATGCCGGAAGGGTTCACGGCGCTGGCACGCTCGGGGAACAGCCCCTTCGCGGCGATGGGCGACATGCGGAGAAAATACTTTGGCGTGCAGTTCCACCCGGAGGTACATCACACGCCCAACGGGGAGAAGCTGCTGAGCCATTTCGCGGTGGAGATCTGCGGCGCACAGCCCGAGTGGACACCCGCCTCGATCATCGAGGCGGCCATCGAGCGCATCCGGGGGCAGGTGGGCGCGCAGAGGGTGCTGGCGGCTGTCTCAGGCGGGGTGGATTCCTCGGTGGCAGCGGCGCTCGTTCACCGGGCCGTGGGAGACCAATTGACGGCCGTCTTCGTGGATACCGGCCTGCTGCGCAAGAATGAGGGCGCCCAGGTGACCTCCCTGTTCCGCGGGAACCTGGCAACCGAGCTGGTCGCAGTGGAGGCCGGCGAGGAGTTCCTGGCGGCGCTGCGCGGCGTGACCGAGCCGGAACAGAAGCGCCGCATCGTGGGTGAGAAGTTCATCCGCATCTTCGAGGCCCAGGCCCAACGGGTCGGGCATCCGCCTTTCCTGGTGCAAGGGACCATTTACCCGGACGTGGTTGAATCCTCGGCTCCTGACCGGAACAAGGCCGAGAAGATCAAGACCCATCACAACGTGGGCGGGCTCCCTGAGGACATGCAGTTCGAGCTGGTGGAGCCGCTGCGCTACCTGTTCAAGGACGAGGTGCGCCTGGTCGGGGAGGCGCTGGGCCTGCCGGAAGCGCTTGTCTGGCGGCAGCCCTTCCCGGGTCCCGGGCTGACCGTCCGCTGCCTGGGCGAGGTGACCGCCGGGCGGCTGGAACGGCTGCGGGAGGCAGATGCAATCCTGATCGAGGAACTGACCCGGGCAGGGTATCTCGGCAAGCCGCGCGCCTCGGGGGATGAGATGCACATCTCGCAGGCCTTCGTAGTGCTACTGCCCGTCCGCTCGGTGGGCGTGATGGGCGACCAGCGCACCTACCAGGAGGCGGCGGCCCTCCGGGCGGTGACCACTGAGGATTTCATGACCGCTGACTGGTCGCGGCTGCCCCACGAACTGCTGGCCCGCGTTTCCAACCGGATCGTCAATGAAGTGGACGGAATCAACCGGGTCGTGTATGATATTACCAGCAAGCCTCCGGCAACCATCGAGTGGGAATGAACGTATGTCCTGGTGGGCACCCTTCCGCCTTCTCCCTGCAAATTCAGATGGGGGGCAGGAAAAGGGTGATATTCCCACCAACATACTCATCGCCCATAAGATAAAAGGAGAATGGTCATGACTTTCAATTTTGGTGAAGTCCTTGCGCGCGCCTGGCAGATCACCTGGAAATACAAGGTGCTTTGGATATTCGGCATCCTGGCGGGCTGCGCCCAGGGTGGGGGCGGTTCCTCCGGGAGCGGCGTCCGAGGAAGCGGCGACGGGAATAATCCCCTGCCGCAGAACTATCAGCAATATCTGGACCAGGCCTCCCGGTGGCTCACGGAAAACTGGTGGGTGCTGATCCTTGCCTTTGTGGTCATGCTGCTGTTCATCCTGCTCTTCGTCTTCCTGGGGACCATCGGGCGCATTGGCCTGATCCGCGGGACGCTGCAGGCCGAAACGGGCGCAGAGCCGCTGGTCTTTGGCCAGCTCTTCAGCGAGAGCACACCCTTCTTCTGGAGGATCTTTGCCCTCGGCCTTGCCTTCGGGCTGGTCTTTTTCCTCCTGTTCTTCACCCTGATCATCTCGGGTATTCTCACCGCGGGGATCGGTTTCGTCTGCCTGGCTCCAATCATCTGCCTACTGGTGCCGATCGCCTGGGTGGCAAACCTCGTCCTTGAGCAGGCCTACGTCGCCATCGTGAAGGAAAACCTGGGAATTGTGGACGGTTGGAAGCGCGGCTGGCAGGTGGCCCGGGAGAATATCGGCCCGATCCTGATCATGGCGCTGATCCTGTTCGCCATCTCGTTCGTCGCCAGCCTGATCATTGCCATCCCGATCATCGCCATCGTCGTCCCGGCCGGGATCACTTTTGCCCTGGGAAACCAGCAGAACATGACCCCCATCCTGCTGGCGGGGTTGTGCTTCGTGGCCTACCTGCCGGTTCTGATCCTGGTGAAAGGCATCCTGGCCACCTTCACCGGCTCGTCGTGGACACTGACCTTCCTCCGGCTGACCGCGACCCCTACCGCCAGCGCGCCGGTCGTCGTCGAGGGAAATGCGTAGAGTCCTTGTCCTTGCAAGTGTTCTGGGCCTGTTCCTGGGCGGGATCTTCCCGGTCCACGCGCAGGGACAGGCCATCGCGGACCTTTACCCGGCAGATCTATCGGCCTTCCCACAGGTCAGCGCGCTGCTGGATGTATTCGATGAACGCGGGGTTTTTGCCACCGGCCTGAAGCAGGACGCTGTGACCGTCATCGAGGACGGCCAGCCCATCACGCCGGAGGAACTGACCGAGCAAGCCCTGCCCGCGCAGATCGTCGTGAGTATCAACCCCGGCCCGGCGCTGGATGTGCGCGACGGACAGGGCATCTCCCGCTTCCAGCGCCTGACACAGGTGCTGGACGGCTGGGCGCAGACCCTCTCCAATGACATGCCGGATGACCTGAGCCTGGTGAGCATTTCGGGGCCGGTCATCAGCCACGCCAACCCCAACGATTTCCGCAACAGCCTGCGCTCCTTCGCACCGGACTTCCGGAACACCACGCCGAACCTGCAATCGCTCACGCTGGCGCTGGACATCGCCAGCATGCAGAGCGCCCGGCAGGGGATGAAGCGGGCAGTGCTGTTCATCACGCCGCACATGGATGACTCCAACCTGGCGGCCACCATGCAGCCGCTGATCGAACGCGCCGCCCAGAGCAAGATCCGCGTGTTCGTATGGTTCGTGGACCTGGACCTGTATTTCGCCACCACCAGCGCGGCGGCTTTCAGCACGCTGGCAGCCCAGACGGGCGGCAGCCTGTTCGCCTTTTCGGGGAAGGAAGCCTTCCCGAACCCGGAATCGTACTTCGCGCCCCTGCGCCGCACCTATACGCTCAAATACGAATCCGCCATCAAGACCGGCGGCGATCACACCCTGGGCGTGGAGGTGGCACTGCCGGCGGGCAAGATCACCTCGCCACAGCAGACTCTCAGCATCGACCTGCAGGCGCCCAACCCCATCCTCGTGGCGCCGCCCCTGCAGATCACGCGCCAGGCGCCCGAGACCGACCCTTTCAACACCCGGCTGCTGGTGCCGGAGCTGCAGACCCTCAAGATCATCATCGAGTTCCCGGACGGCCATCCCCGGCCCCTGACCCGCACCACTCTGTATGTGGACGGGCAGATCGTGGATGAGAACACGACCGAGCCGTTCGACACCTTTACGTGGGACCTGAAAGGCTACCAGCTCAGCGGCGAGCACCAGGTGGTGGTGGAGGCCGTGGACGCGACCGGCATGAGCAAAGCGGGGATGCCCCTCCCGATCACGGTGACGGTCATCCAACCGCCGCGCGGGATGGCCGCACTCCTGGCGAGATTCCGCCTGCCCATCATCATCGGTGCGGTCTCACTGGCGGGACTGGCGCTCGTGTTCATCCTGCTGACGGGGCGGCTGAAACTGCCCAGCCTGAGAGCGCGCCGCAAGACCCAGGAGGCGCAGCGCGACCCGCTCACCCAGCCGGTGGCGGTCAACGCCGAGCCGCCCACCTCTCCGCACGAACGCGTCCGGCGCAAGAAGGAGGCGGCAGCCAACGCGCGCACGCGCATCGGGGAGGCGGCGGCCACGCTGGTGAACCTGGCGCCCGACGGCCAGCCCACCACGCGCAACCCGATCCCGCTGATCGAGAAGGAGACGGTGCTGGGCACGGACCCCGTTCAATGCACCGAGGTGCTGGACGATGCCTCCATCGCGCCGGTGCATGCCCGGGTGCGGCTGACCGCGGCGGGCGAGTTCATCCTGGCCGATAACGGCTCGGTGGCAGGGACCTGGGTCAATTATGAGCCGGTCTCGCGCGAGGGCCGCCGGTTGGAATCGGGGGATATGGTACACTTTGGCCAATTAATTTACCGGTTCCAGCTGCGCACACCCCCGCCGGTACCACAGCCCACCGTCCTGACAGAGAAGCCTGCCGAATGATACGAGCCTCGGTCGCCCATCTGCACATTGCCGCCCTCAGCCATTCAGGAATGGCCGGCAAGAACAACGAGGACCGTTACGCGGTCTCCTCGTTCCACATGAGCGCGGAGGACGAGCGGCCGGTGGTGTTCGCCGTGGTGGCGGACGGAATCGGCGGTCATCGCGCGGGGGAGGTGGCCGCGGAGCTGGCAGTGAACTACATCAGCCAGGGGGTGGCTGAGAGCAACGGCAAAAAGCCCCTGAAGATCATGGAGAACGCCATCCAGGATGCCAGCCAGGCGGTGGCGGCGCACTCCGCCAGCCGTGCTGAGCAGGAGGGCATGGGCGCCACCTGTGCCTGTGTCTGGATCGTCGAGAACAAGCTGTTCATCGCGCACGTGGGGGATTCGCGCATCTACCTGGTGCGGGGGGAACACATCCGCAGGCTGACGATCGACCACACCTGGGTGCAGGAGGCGGTGGATAAGGGCATCCTGGATGTGGAGCATGCGCGCGACCATCCCAACGTGCACGTCATCCGGCGCTATCTCGGCTCGGTGGAGCTGCCGGATGTGGATTTCCGGCTGTATATGAACGACTCCGAAACGGATGCAGAGGCGGAAGCCAACCAGGGCTTCGACCTGGAGCCGGGCGACATGCTGCTGGTCTGCACGGATGGGCTGACCGACCTGGTCTGGGATGATGAGATCTTCACGAGCATGCACTCGCAGCCAAACCTGAAGTCCGCGGCCGAGGCACTGGTGGAGGCGGCCAACCAGCGCGGCGGGCATGATAACATCACGGTGGTGCTGCTGGCAGTGCCGTATCTCAACGAGGCGGTGAAGAAGAAAAAAGGCCTGTTCGGCTGGCTGTTCGGTGAACCTTAAGAGGCCCTGAAGGACCCAAGTCCAGGCAGGGGCAACACTTCACGGTGGACTGCCCCTGCTCTTTTTTTTAAAACGACTGAAGTCACAGCTACGAGAGCAGCACTTCCAGGGTCCGGTTGTTCTCGCTCAGACGCCGGGCCAGCAGGCGCACCATCCACTGGTGGAGGGCGGCTGCGACCTCGGGGTCTTCGGCCTCCATACGGCGCAGGGAGGCTTCGGTCAGCCGGTACACCACGCTCGGCCGGGTGGTCACGACAGTGGCGGTGCGGATGTTCTTCAGGTACAGGCCGATCTCCCCGATCACAGTGCCGGCGCTCATGCTGCGCAGACGCATGGGCTTCCCATTTTCCATCCTCAACTGCGTGGTCACCTGTCCGGAATCCAGGAAGTACATGGCCTCGGGCGGGTCCCCCTGATTGATGAGGATGTGGTCCTGCTCCAGCTCCACCCGCTCCAGATATTTCATGAAGCAGTCGATCTGCTCCGGAGTGGAGAAGGCCTTTTTCAACTGGGCCTCGAGCGTGGCCGCACGGACGACCATCGAGGGGCTTTCCCCGGCCAACAGCCGGTCCTCGCACCATTCCATCCCGTAGTCCAGGTTGGGGAGAATGTGGAAGAAGGCATCCTCGCCCTCGACCAGCCCGCCCTGGGCCAACTTTTTGACGACCTCGGGATTCGCATCTGTGACCACCAACTGCACGTGATGGGATTCCGCCAGCTGCTGCAGGCGCACGAATCCCAGCACGGCGGAGGAATCGAGGGCGGCCACGCGGTGGAAATCGAGCAGCAGGAATTTAAGCGGAGGCGCGGCCGGGTCATTGAGGCGCAACCGGATGCGGTTCAGCAGGCTCTGGGTGGTGCCAAAGAACAGGTAGCCCTGCAGGCGCAGTACATGGATCTGCCCGCCGGACTCCTGCAAGAACTGCCGGTACTCGCCGGGACGCTCCATATTGCTGTGATAGTTGGCACCGGTCAGGGTATCCTTCACAAAATCCACGCGGCTGTAATTGACCGCGAAGAGCACGACCGCGATGATGATCCCGGCGCCAACTCCCTGCAAAAAGCCCACTGCCCCCACAATGACCAGGATGGCGAGCACCAGGAAGTAGTCGGTGTGAGGCAGGCGGCGCCAGGCGTCGTACACCCACTCAACGAGGAAGGATAGTCCCAGGAAGAGCAGCAGCCCGCCGATGACGGCCTTGGGGACGAAGGCCAGGATGGAGGCTCCGAAGAACAGGGCCGCCCCATTCATCAGGGCAACGATCAGGGCGGTGAGACGGCTCGGCGCGCTCATCTGATATGCCAGGGCCGAGGTGCTGATGGCCTGGTAGCCCACCGGGCTGCCCCCGAGCCCGGCCGCGATGTTTCCGACCCCGGCTGCCACCAGCTCGCGGTTCAGGTCAATGTCCTTGCGGGTGGCCAGTTCGAGGGCGCTGGAATTGAGCAGCAGCGCGATGGTGCTGAGCATCAGGATGGAAAGCAGCTTCCCGGCCTGTGTGGAGAGCACAGCCCAATCAACGAAGGCGAGCTGCCCCGGTTGGAGCGGCCTCCACAGGGATCGCTCCGGGAACGGCCCCAGCAGCAGGCCGCGCGCGGCAGCCTCTTCCACCGGGAGGCGCAAGAGGAACAGGACCAGGTAGAAGAGCAGCGTGCCTCCCAACAACAGGCCAACGAACAACAGGGGGTGATTAAAGCGCCGCAGCAGCAGGAGGAGCGCCACCGCCAGGACCACGCCCGGCAGCCACTGGATGAGAATGTCACTCTCGAACAGGCGCGGCAGGTCGGACATGCGCATCGGCAGGCCGCTCAGGACGATCATGGAACCCTGCACCAGCAGCCAGCCTGTCCCGGCCAGGAAACCGCCCACCACCGGGTAGGGGACAAAGCGCACAAAGCTGCTCAGGCCGAAGCGCCCGACGATGATGAAGAGCAGACCCGCCAGGATGGTGGTGAAGGATATGGCCGCCACCACCGTGAAGTAGACCTGGTTCGGAGCGGCCCCGGGAGGCATCAGGGCAGCGATGGCCGCGGCGGCCAGGGCAAAGATGGCGGCGGGGCTGTCCTGCACGACCGGGATGGCCGCCGGAAGCGAGTTGAGGAAGACCACCGCCAGCCCGATCACCATCCCGCCGAAGAGAGCCAGCCCGATGCCGTCGGCTACAAAAGGGGAGAGACGGCCCGAAAAGATCAGGGTCGCCAGGGAGGTGCAGAAGAACACCTCGGAGGTGCCAATGACAAGCCCGGCTGTGAGGTTGGGAAGGAGGGGGCGGGGTGAAAATTCCCGGATCAGGCGCTGGAACTTCATGCTCACCTCTAAGGAGGAACCCGGAACAAAACCGCTTTAAAAAATTTGCGCTAGTATATCGTACATGCCATCCGGGGGCTATCGCTTCAGGGCAGGATCGACCGGATCGCGGACCTCATAATGCTGTGAGCGCGCATCGAATCGCTTCAACCAGAGCAGGTCTTCGGGCTGCATGACCGCGGCCTCGTAGTCCTCTCCGGCGAATTCGCGCACGGCCTCGAGTGAATCGAACCACATGATGGTCATAAACTCCACTTCGGTCTCGAGCGGCCTGCGGAACAACTGGATCTCACGGAAGCCGCGGATGTTCCGTGCGCGGATGCCGGGAAGGATCTCCGATCTCAACAGACTCTCATATGCGGCGGCATTTTCGGGTGTGGTATAGCCATGCCAGATCCGTCCGATCATCGCTCACCTCGCCTTCCTCGAAGATCTAATGTTTCAACATCCAAAAGATGCGGTCATATGAGACCAGATAATGCAGCAGCGTAACGGCCCCGAAGACCCACCCCGCAGTGGCAGCCCCGCTCGCGAAGAAGGCCCATATGGCAGCCCCGAACAGGAAGGCCTCCAGCAACAGGCGAACCCATCCTGGCACAGGGACCGGGGCCTTGCGATTGGCACTGGCATCCTCCGGGGCACGGAAGGTCCCCCACAGGACGGCTGCCAGCAGGGGCAGACCGATCACCAGGAGATAACGCAGAGCGCCCTCATGCTGAGTCCAACCCCAGAACCCCAGAGCGTATAAAATAACCAGCTCAAGGATGAAACGCAATCCCAGATTAATCGGATTCTGACTCATACCCTACTTTCGATCCTTCTTCGATGATTCCTGGAATTTGGACCAGAAGCGCGCCAGCCGGAAGAGGAGCGGACCCAGGAGGAGGGCGACGATGAGGACGATCGCCAGCAGCTCCTCCCAGCCAATCGCGAAGACCGGGCGGCAGGCCAGCCCCGCGAGCAGGAGGAGAAAAGCAGCAGCGCGGAGGCGGTTCATCCGGGGAGGATCTCCTTGACGCGGCCCACCTGGCCGTCCATGAGACGCACCTTGATCCCGTGCGGGTGCGTGGGCGATTTCGTCAATATCTCCTTGACGATGCCCCGGGTGAGCCTTCCGGTGGACTGGTCCTTCTTTAATACGATCATCACCTGCAAGCCAGGTTTCACATTGGAGCGGACGGTCCCATCCATGGATTATGCCAGCAGCCCGTGCGCAAAGGTCAGGAAGGCCTGCACGTCCTCGAAGTTGGTGACCATGCCCACCGAGATGCGCACTGCGCCGCTGGACTTGCCGTCAATGCAGACGCGGAAGTCGTCCAACGAGAGCCGCTGGCGATGGGTGGGCTGTGCAAAACAGGCGGCCAGCTCCATGCGCGAGATGCCCAGCGCCACTTCGCCCGCGCCCGGGTTGCAGAAGCAGCCTGTCCGCAGGGAGATGTTCACCTTGTTGGCGCTGCCCTCCACGGAGCGGTGGTCAAGCGGGCTGCCGTGAGGGTCGAAGAAGTTGACGGTCACTGCGCCGCCGCGGCCTTCCACACTGGTGGGGCCGTAGATGCGCACCAGCGGCTCGCCGGTGGAATGGCGCAGGGCGGTGAGGCTTTCGAGCAGCCAGCCGGTGAGACAGCGCACGCGCTCGTGGATGGTCTCGTAGCCAATGGACTGGAGATGCTTCAGGCCAATGGAGATGGCGGGAATGTTCAGGTAATCCAGCGTGCCATCCTCGAAGGCCGGGGCGCCGTCGGCGAGATAGTACTTGTCCCCCTGCACCGAGGCCACCGTGATGGTGCCGCCCGCGAACCAGGGGCGATGCAGTTTGGCCAGCGCCTGCTTGCGGGCGATCAGCGCGCCCAGGCCGGTGGGATAACCGAACATCTTATAGAAGGAGATGGGCACGAAATCGGGCTTGACCGCGGAGAGGTCGAGCCGGTTGGTGGGGACAAAGGCGGCCGCGTCCAGCAGGACATCCCAGCCATGGGCGTGAGCCATCCCGATCCACTCGAGGGGGTGCTGGACCGAGGAGAAGTTGGATTGCGCCGGGTAGGCGAACAGGTTATGCCCCTTGCCCGCCGGGTGGGCCAACTCCTTCTCAAGGGTGGCGCTGTCGCCGCGCATATCGGGCAGCAGGACCGGTATATAAGTGACCTGCGCGCCGCGCGCGTGGGCAAACTCGCGGATGCCGTTCACCGAGTTGTGATTGTCAAAGGTCAGCAGGTAGCGGCCGTGGGCGAAGGGATAGGATTCGCCCACCAGCTTGAGGGCTCCGCTGGCATTGGAGGTAAAGATCGCCAGGTATTCTTCGGGGTCGGCGTTGAAGAACTGGAGGATCTCGCGGCGGGTGTCCTCCACAAGCTCCGTGGTCGCCATGGAAGTGGGGTTGCCGGAGTGTGGATTGCCGAAGACGTTCTCCGCCAGCAGCTTCTGGTGCAGGCGGAGCTGCGAATCGGCGTACAGGCCGCCCCCGGTGTAATCGAGGTAGATATGCTCGGCGCTGTCGAGGCGGGAATATTCGGTTCTTCTCAAATGATCAAGGACTTCGGTCTGACGATAAGAAGGGTAGGCCTTTAAGAAGGCCTGGTACTCCGGGCTGGTTTTTGTCATGGGTGGGCTCCCGGGGTCAATTTAACCACAGATGTACCTGCGGCGTCAGGTCCCAGAGGCTGGCAAAGTGCCCGGACCTTGCAGCCCGGATATACAGCCGCTGCAACGATTTCCCAGCGATTTTCTGCAATCCTCCTGTAAGCGAGATTTCCCCGGCCGGATTTAGAATCAGGTCAAATATTTTTCATCACAGAGCGCCCAGGGCATTGAGAACGGACATGAACCGCGCGCGAATCATCATCGTCAATGACGGTCACGCCGGGGGACCTGAACTGCAGGACCGGCTCCTCTCTGCTGGTTACGAAGTATTCCATCTTTCACTGGACCGGGACCCATCCCTGGACCGGGTGGATAAACTGCACCCGGATGTGGTGCTCATGGATATCGGCATCCGGGGAAAAGTTGACGGGGTCCAGGCGGCGAACGACATCCAGACGCTGCTGGACATCCCCGTGATCTATATCATGTCGCGCCAGTCCTACGGGCAGGCGACCCTGCAAAGGTCCAAGGAGACCGGGCCGTTCGGTTACATCTTCGAGCCGCTGGATACCCACCAGATCGTCAGCACCATCGAGGTCGCACTGGTCCGAAACCGGCTGGAGAGGCAGATCAAGGAGAGCCAGCAGTGGCTGAGCACGGTGCTCAACAGCATCGGGGATGGGGTGGCGGCGGTGGACGACCAGGGCCTGATCACTTTCATCAACCCGGTGGCGGAGATCCTCACCGGCTGGCGGGCCGAGGAAGCCATGGGCAAACCCCTCCACCAGGTTTTCTCCATCTCCGAGGCCAAGGCGCGCGAGATCATCGGCGCGGCATTGAGCAATGCTCCCGGCGTGACCCGGGAGCTGCAGCAGGTGCTGCACGCGCGGCTCACCTCGCGGCTGGGGAGCGAGTTCCCGGTCGAGATCACGATCTCGCGCATGCGGATGCGCAAAGAGACCAACAAGGGCGTGGTCCTCGTCTTCCGCGATATCACGGAGCGGCTGCGCGCCATGCGGGAGATCCGGGCGCAGGCAAACCGCGCGGAAGCGCTGGCGGCCGTCGCCTCCCAACTCAACAAGCAGATCGAGCTGGGTTCGCTCCTGAACACCGTCTGCGTGACCACCAATAAGACCCTCAAGGCAAGCGGCACGGCGGTGTTCCTGCCGGCCCCCGCGAGCAATGTCTTCCGCCACCGGGCGGCCTTCTCGGAGGAACCGGCCCTGAATGCCTTCCAAGGGAGTCCGTTCGAGCTGCCGAGGGAGCTGCTGGAGGGCCTGCTCAGCCGCAGGCATCCGGTGGCTGTGCTCCAGGACCTCCAGGCTTTCCAGGGGCTGCCCTATGTGAGCATGCTCTCGGGGCTGGGCCTCCAAACCGTTGTCCTGTCTGCCCTGTTCCTGCGGGACGATCTGATGGGCACACTGATCTCCGTATTCGGAGGGGACCACCCTTCCATCACCGAGGATGACATCAGCCTGCTGACCGCATTGGCGGACCAGGTCTCCAGTGCGATCCAAAATGCGGAGCTGTTCGAGCAGGTCCGCACCGGGCGGGAACGCCAGCGGCTGCTGGCAAAAAGCCTGGTGGAGGTCCAGGAATCCGAACGCCGGCACGTGGCCCGGGAACTGCATGACCAGCTCGGGCAGTC
The DNA here is from genome assembly GCA_964608885.1 of uncultured Anaerolineaceae bacterium. GTDB lineage: Bacteria > Chloroflexota > Anaerolineae > Anaerolineales > Villigracilaceae > JACPVF01. The sequence goes on from CAZSPX010000013.1 coordinate 17,580, forward strand.
GCTCACCGGCCTGCAGTTCCTGCTGGAGGGCGCGAAGAGCCATTCGGAGGGTTCTCAAAGGACCGACCTGGAAGAGATCCAGCATTACGTCGGGGAGATCATGGAACAGACCCGGGCCATGTCGCTCCGGCTGCGCCCCGGCATGCTGGACGATCTCGGCCTGCTGCCCACGCTGCGCTGGCACATGGAGTCTTACACCCGGCAGACCGGGATCCGGGTGAATTTCCAGACCAATGAGCCTGCCGGGCGCTGCCCGCCCGAGATCGAGACCGCGGCCTACCGGATCGTCCAGGAGGCGCTCACCAATACCGCCCGGTATGCCGGCGTGGAGGAAGTGTCCGTGAAGGTGAATGTGGAAAACGATATCCTGTGGCTGGATGTGGCGGATACAGGAAAAGGTTTTGACGCCACGAAGGAATACGAGAAACCGACCACCGGGTTGGGCGGCATGCACGAACGGGCCAGCCTGGTGGGAGGCTACCTGACCCTGGCTTCCAGCCCGGGCCAGGGCACCCGGGTCAGCGCGGCCCTTCCCCTGAAAGGCCAGGTACTCGAGCGGAGGAAACATGACCGTGACCGTGTTGATCGCCGATGACCATCCACTGGTCCGCCGCGGGCTGCGGAACCTGCTGGAGTCGGAGCCTGATCTTGTGGTGGCAGGCGAGGCAGAAGACGGGCTCCAGGTGCTCCAGATGGCCGAAAAATTCCATCCGGATGTCATGGTCGTCGATCTGATGATGCCGAACCTGAACGGTCTGGAAGTGATCCGCACGGTCCGGCACCGCATGCCGCAGACGCGCATGATCGTACTCTCGATGCAAAGGGCCGATCCTTATGTCGTGGAAGCATTCAAGGCCGGCGCCACGGGCTACGTGCTGAAGGACGGGGCACCGGGGGAGGTGATCCATGCCATCCGGGAATCCCTGCAGGACAGGACGTATCTCAGTCCCAGGCTCTCCGACCGGCTGACAGAATCGCCCTTCGAGGAGATCCGGGATGTGTCCCCCGATGCCTATGAGAGCCTGACCGAGAGGGAGCGGCAGGTCTTCCAGATGGCGGCGGAAGGGAAGACAGCCTCCGAGATCGCCCGCGCGCTCAGCATCAGCCCCCGAACCGCGGAGGTGCATCGCGGCCGGGTGATGGATAAACTGGGGGTCCATAATCAGACCGAGCTGGTGAAATATGCGGTCAAGCGCGGCATCCTGTCCGTAGAGAACTGAGCAGGCTGTTCCAGGGCGTTGGTACCGGGCGGCCAAGATACGTACATGTACGTATTGCGGGCACGTGGGGGAGGCGGGATAATGAGACCAGGAGGCATTCAAGCCAATTGAAGGGAGAAATATAATGAAAAAAATCATCCGGGTTTCATTGCTCGTAATGCTCATGGCCGTCCTCATCCTCGGCACGGTTCCATTGATCAGCAAGGGAGTCCTGCCGGGTGTGCAGCCCCTGGTCGGCTGGAACACGGGGGTCTCCCGGGAAATGCCGGAGGCGGTCCCGGTGGCCTGGATCGTGCTGCCGCCGTTCCCCATGCCGAATGTCGGTTGGAACACGGGGGTCTCCTGGGAGGCGCCCGAGGCTGAACCGGTCGCGTATTTCGCCGGGCCCGGCACGATCCAGCCATACAGCATCGGATGGAACACCTGATCGCAGACAGTGCGCTGACAGATCAGTAAACAAGGGATACCATATGTTTGATCCATTGATCATCCAGGCACTCCTCATGGGTCTTGCCACCCTGCTGATGATGCTCATCGGGCTGAAGCTCAGCAAAGCCGGGACGCCCCGGTTCCTTCAAAGCGTCGGCTGGCACTAGAGCGGCAAAACGAAAATCCACAGGCCCTCCGGTTTCCCGGGGGGCTTATTTTTTGGGTTAGAAATACGTAGTTGTACGGATGGTCACTGAGGGCCTTCGGGGGAATAATGTCATGGAGGTACCGGTTGTGTCTGAAGGAGGATTTATGAAGACCCGCACGCTCTGCTCATTGATCATTGCCATCCTTCTGATGGCGGGGCTGCCCGGCGCGGTGCCTCCCCTCCCGGCTGCAGCCGGCCGCCCCGCCCTTTCGATCGACCCCGGATTCCTCCAGTATGTCCAGGGCCGCCCGGAGGAGAGGTTCGCGATCATCGTGCAGAGGACCGGCACAGCCGCCGCGACCTCCGGACAGGACCCCGAAGAGCAGGTGGTCAACGGCCAGGGCGTGATCAGGAAGCACCTGTCCATGATCTCCGCTTTCTCTGCGGAGGTCAGCGGGGCGGAGATCGCCCGGCTGGCGAAAAACCCGAACGTGCGCTGGATCTCCCCCGATGGGCCAATGCTCTCTGCAGACGCCCCCGAGGTGTCCACAACCTGGGCCACGACCATCGGTACGGCGGTGACCACCACCTTCGTCAATGAGGAAAACATTGTGGATGGCTCGGGGCTGGGTCCCAACGGCACCTACGGCCGGAGAGCGGGTTGGGCCAAGGGTGTTTTTGGGGGCTTCAACGTGGAAGCCATCCCGGGCAACGCCATTACCAGAGTGGAAGTGGTCCTGCATGGCTATGCCAATTCAGCCTTCTCGCGGGATCTGATCGTCAAGGCATTTCTCGACTACACCCCCCAGCCGGAAGTGAGGATCGACACCTCTGTCTTCGCGGGCATGGTCGGGGCGGTGAACGCCGGTCCGGTGATCGTGGATATCACAGCCACGCGTCAATGGCAGTGGGCGGACTTCTACAACGACTTCGAACTGTATATCGAGCAGGCCGGGTTCCTGCCCACCAACAAGTTCTTCTATGACGCGGTCGGCCTGCGCATCACCAGCGAACCGGGGACCGATACCAGCCTGGAGACTCTCCCCACCGAGACCGTGACCAACTCGATCATGGACGGGACCACCCAGGTCAACGTGTACAACCAGGTGATCGGGTCCACGCAGGTCTGGAACAATGGCTCGAAGCCCTGGCTGCAGGGCAGGCAAATCACCGTGGCAGTGGTGGACAGCGGCATCATCCGGACCAGCGACCTCAAGGGCCGCGTCCGGATGCATGTGAACTTCAGCCCGGCCTTTCACGACGGGAACGACCGCTATGGTCACGGGACCTTCGTAGCGGGAATCATCGCCGGGAACGGGAAGCACTCCTCCGGGAAATACATCGGGGTGGCTCCCAAATCCACGCTGGTCAATGTGCGCGTGGCCGATGACGAGGGGAGGGTGCTCGAGTCGGATGTGATCGCTTCCCTGCAGTGGATCTACGAGAACAAGGACGCGCACGACATCCGGGTTGTCAACATCTCGCTCAACTCGTCCATACCCCAGTCCTACCACACCAGCCCGCTGGATGCGGCGGTGGAGATCCTGTGGTTCAACGGCGTTGTGGTCGTTGTGTCGGCGGGCAACAACGGGGCCGCCAGCCTCTATCCGCCGGCGAACGATCCCTTTGTCATCACGGTAGGTGCAACGGATGACCATTCCACCCCTGGAACCGAAGATGACGCGGTGGCGAACTTCTCCGCCTATGGCGTCACCGAGGACGGTTTCCCGAAACCCGACCTGGTCACACCCGGACGCCTGATCATCGGCCTGCTGCCCGATAACGACAAGCTGACCATGGGGGTGGCCCACCCGGCCAACCGCGTGGATATGACCTACTTCAAGATGTCCGGGACCTCGGTTTCGGCGCCAATGGTCAGCGGCGGGGTCGCCCTCCTGCTCCAGGATGAGCCAGGCCTGACCCCCGACCAGGTGAAGTACCGCCTGATGGCGACGGCCAACAAGTCCTGGCCCGGATATGATCCGGCCCGCGCAGGCGCCGGCTATCTGAGCATCCCGGCGGCGGTGAACGGGACGACCACGGAATCGGCGAACACCGGGATCATGGCGAGCCAGATGCTCACCACCGGGACCGATCCGGTCGTCTGGTATGGTACCGGCTGGAATTCAGTGGGCTGGAACACCGTTGGTTGGAACACGGTGGGTTGGAACACGGTCGGCTGGAACACCGTCGGATGGAATACCGTTGGGTGGAACACAGATTACTGGGGCGAGTGAGCTCCTACACCGTGAAGGACAGGGAGGGATACCTGATGAACGCTGTTTGGAGACAATGGATCCTCGTCAGGCTGGCACGCGAGTGGCTGCGGGAGATGGGGTTCGCCGCAAGGCAGCTCTGGATGCCGCGCAGCTTCTGCCCCAGCGTTGGCTGGCACGGCTAAAAGCCTGGCGCTTCCCAGGCGGGTCCTTCGGGTGCGGTTCCCGGGGACCCGCCTCTTTTTTTCCTTACATAAATGTGTGCATCCTCGCGCATGGAATACGTAAAACTACTTATTTCCTCCTTCCCGGTGCTCTGCCATAATGATAGCGGGGCGGCCGGAATGAACCTGCAAGCCCCGTCTTTTCGCCGGAGGAATTTGGTCCAGTGGAGAATCCTCATCATCCATGTCAATATGCTTGCTGTTTGATCCCCGCGGGGAAAAAGATGGTAAGCTTGCAGTATGCGAGGGCCGGGGACTCAGAATCTTCGCACCTCCGGCGTGAGACAAAATTCAGGGACGGGATGGAAGCCGAAAGCCATCGTTTCGCAAGGGGCCTGACATGAAAGACCTATCCTCCAAAGCCAAGGCTTACATGTTCGCCGTATACGCGGCGGGCGCGGCGATTTTCATCTGGCAGTTGACAAAGCTGAAGCTGGCCGACCCCCTCATCCTGCTGCTGCTCTGCGCAGCGGGCTCCCTGGCTTCCATCTACAAGGTGGATGGAGCCACCATCCGCTCGCATTATTCCATCAACTTCCTGGTGTACGGCTTCACCTTCGGGCTGCTGGGCACGCCCGCGGCGCTGGTCGTCATTGCGGCAGCCAGCGTTGTCGAGGGGGTCTGGCATCGCACCAAATGGTACATCCAGACCTTCAATGTGGCCTGTTACATCATCGTGATGTACGCGGCCAGCCTGGTCTATATGTGGATCGGACCGCCGAGGGATCCCAGACCGGTCCTGGAGATCGTGGCCATCCTGGCGGCCATGGCGATGTTCACGCTCCTGAACCATGTGATGGTGGGGCTTATCGTGTGGTTTGCGCGCGGGGAGAACTTCCGCAAATCCGGCGTCTTCGAATTTCTGCCGTTGATGATCGACATGACACTGATGAGCCTCGGCGCCAGCCTGGTCATCGTCTGGCACCAGAACCCCTACGGGCTTATCCTGTTCCTCCTGCCGCTCTATCTCATTTACAGCACCCTGCGCGTGCCCGCACTGGAGCGGCAGACGGAAACCGACTCGAAGACCGGGTTGTTCAACCACGGCTATTTCATGCAGCAGGTGGAGAATGAGCTGCGCCGGGCCAGCCGCTTCGACCGTCCGGTCTCGATCATCATGGCCGACCTGGACCTCCTGCGAAACATCAACAACACCTACGGTCACCTGGCCGGGGATGAGGTGCTGATCAAGATCGCATCAATCCTCAAGCAGGCCGTCCGTGAATATGATATCGTGGCGCGTTTCGGCGGGGAGGAATTCGCCATCCTGATGCCCGAGACCGATGCCCCGGCAGCCTTCGAACGCGCTGAGGCCATCCGCCAGACGATCGAGCAGACCGCCTTCGTCATCCCCACCAGCGTCACCCCCATCAAGGTCACGATCAGCATCGGGATCGCTGGCCGCGAGCGCTTTGACGAACCGGCGCAGGAGATCATCCACAACGCGGATACCGCGCTGTACCACTCCAAGCTGAAAGGCCGGAACCGGACCTACATCTGCGCGAACCAGGCCTATGCCTCCTTCCAACCCGGCCAGCCTGCGGACGGCATGCATATTGTCCCCGCCGATTCTGAAGAGCCGGTCTCCGGGCTTGAGGTGGTGGCGGTGGAGGATTACCGGGCCGCGGAAGCGACGCTGGTGCCGCCTGCCGATTCCAGACCGGATGACCCAACGGAGGAAGCCGAGACCGCGACCGCTCCGGCCCCCTCTCATGAAGAAGGCAACCCGGTCCTGGTCAACCTCTACATTGGGATCGTTGTGGTCGCCTCCCTGTTCCTGCTCGCACTTGTCCTGAGGCTGAGACCCGTCCTATGGGATGCATTCGAGCCTGTCGACTGGCTCACCCTGGCGGCCTGCGCGGTCTTTGTCGTCCTGGCCGAATGGCTGGCCATCGAATTGTATGTCAAGCACACAACCGTCTCCACCTCCGCGGTACCCATCCTGACCGGGACGCTGCTGTTCGGGCCGCTGGGTGCGCTGGTCCTGAGCGCGACCTTTGCGATCACGGCGTTCGTCAAATACCGCAGCCCATTCAGCCGCCTGCTGTTCAACTTCGGCAACCAGATGATCGCCGCCATGCTATACACGGGGCTGATCGGGCTGAGCGGGCGCAACCTTCAAGGGGAGAGCCTGCTGTTCCAGCTGTTGGTCTGCCTCGGCGCTTCCTTCCTCGTCTACCTGACGACCACGGCTCTCGTGTCAGTTGGGGTGAGCCTCGACCTGCACCAGCCCATGCTGCAGGTCTGGAAGGAGCAATATGGCTGGCTGGCCACCTCGTATATCGGCATGGGCTTCATCGCCTACTCGCTGATCTTCGGCTACAAGTACGGTCACCTGGTCGGCATGACCCTGATGGTGGTCCCGCTTGTGCTCCTGCGCATGAGCCAGAAACAGTATGTGGACCGCACGCGCACCATGGTCAACGAGCTGCACGAGAAACAGCGAACGCTCGAAAGGACGGCAGGGGAGATCCGCGCCCTCAACAACGGCCTGCTCGACACCCTGGCGGAAGTGATCGACCTGGGCGACCCGTACGTGCTGGGGCACTCGATACGGGTGGCGGAACTGGCTGAGAAGATCGCCACCCGCCTGGGCCTGCATAAAAAGCAGATCGAACTGATCCGCAGCGCCAGCATGCTGCATGATATCGGCAAGCTGGGCATCTCCCCCCTGATCCTTTCCAAGCCTTCCAAACTGACCCTGGAAGAATATGAAACCGTAAAGAAGCATGTCACCCTGGGCTTTGCCCTGCTGGAGAAAAGCCCGTCGCTGCGGCCGCTGGCCCCGATCATCGGGGGTCATCACGAACGCTATGACGGCAAGGGCTACCCGAACGGATTAAAGGGCAGGGATATCCCCCTGGAAGCGCGGATCATCGCGGCCTGCGACGCGATCGAGACCATGAACTCGGACAGGCCGTACCGGAAAAAGCTGTCCGTGCAGAGCATCATCCAGGAACTGGAAGATTGCTCGGGGACCCAGTTCGATCCGCAGGTGGCGCATGCAGCCATTCAGATTTTGACCCCGCTTGTGCAGCAGGAGGCGGAGACAGAGGCCCCCGAAACCAACCGGATGATGCTGCCCACCGTGGGGGAGTGAGGCTCTTCCAGGACTGCAGCACACCTTCAGCGCCTCTCCGCTGTCCAACCCGGGGAGAATAAATAAAGGAACCCACACCACCCATCAGGTAAAAAAACACCCCTGCCGCCTGGCAGGGGTGTTTGTGCTTAGTCTGCGGAGGGGCTCACCGCCTCTTCCACTTCCTCCTGCTTCTTGAACTGGCTCATGTACAGGTCGTAGTAGGCGCCGCGCTTGTCCAACAGCTCATCATGGCGGCCGCGCTCCACGATCTTCCCGCCTTTCAGCACCAGGATCTGGTCGGCGTTGCGAATGGTCGAGAGACGGTGGGCGATGACAAAGGAGGTGCGGCCCCGGAGCAGCTGGTCAAAGGCCTTCTGGATCAGGCGCTCGGTGCGGGTGTCCACGCTGGAGGTGGCCTCGTCCAGGATCAGGATGCGCGGGTCTGCCAGGGCGGCGCGGGCGATGGAGAGCAGCTGGCGCTGCCCCTGAGAGAGGCCGGAGCCGCGCTCGCCCAGAACGGTGCCGTATTTTTCGGGCAGGCGCTCAATGAAAGTGTCGGCGTTGGCCAGGCGGGCGGCGGCTTTCACTTCCTCATCGGTGGCATCCGGGCGGCCAAAGCGAATGTTCTCCATGACGGTGGTGCTGAAAAGGAAGGTATCCTGCAGGACGATGCCGATCTGTCTTCGAAGGGATTCGGTGGTCACGCCGCGCACGTCGATGCCATCGATCTTGACGGAGCCGTGGGTCACATCATAGAAGCGCGGCAGCAGGTTGATGATGGTGGTCTTGCCC
>CAZSPX010000014.1:0-13199 GCA_964608885.1 uncultured Anaerolineaceae bacterium
CTTCCCGGTGGGCGGCGGTGAGGCCATGGTCAATGCCACCGGTTGGAGCGTGATAGACGGGTACGAGACCAACTGGCTCCCGTCCATGCGCATGATCGTGGACCTGGGCGATTTGAACAACTCGCTCACCGTCCATACCACCGGGCAGTCCGGCCATGCCTACAGCCCCCATTACGCGGACATGGCTCCCATGTGGGCCAATCTCCAGTACTATCCCATGTTCTGGTCACGGGAGGCTGTGGATACAGACACCGGCGACCATCTGCGGCTGGTTCCCTGAGCTCCTCCCGCCTAAGAAAAAAACGGGCCCTCTTCGGAGGGCCCGTTCGATTTACCCGGCTGTTTTCGCTTCCCGTGCCGACCGTGAAGCCGCCGATTCACGGCGAGCCTTCCACCATTCATAAAAGATCGGCACCACAGAGATCAACAGGATGGCCAGGATCACGAATTCAAAGTTGTGTTTCACAAATGGGATGTTCCCGAACAGGTAGCCCGTCAGGGTGAAGACCAGTACCCACACGACCCCGCCCACCAGGTTATAGGTAATGAAATAGCCATACGACATCTTCCCGATGCCCGCCACGAACGGTGCGAAGGTGCGCACGATCGGGACGAAGCGCGCCAGGAAGATCGTCTTGCCGCCGTGCTTTTCGAAGAAGGCGTGCGTCTGGTCAAGATATTCCCGTTTGATCCATTTGATGTTGTAGGCGCGCTCGCCCAGGGTATGGCCGATCCAGTAATTGACGGTATCTCCCAGCACCGCCGCGACCATGAGCAGGCCCAGCAGCGCCCAGATGTTCAGGGCGCCCAGCGCGGCAAAGGTCCCCGCCGCAAAGAGCAGGGAATCCCCCGGCAGGAAAGGCGTGACGACGAAGCCGGTCTCCATGAAGATCACGAAGAACAGGATCGCGTAGGTCCAGGTCCCGTACTGCGAGATGATCTGGCTCAGGTAGGTATCCAGGTGCAAAAAAAGGTCGATCAGAAAGCGGATGGTATCCATGTGTCTCCCAAAAGTAAGGATGGCAGGCGCAGATTATACCCGACTTGCCGGGCCAGCCTCCTTCAAAAGGGATCGAATGGTATCAACGGGGGGTCTCGCGGTGGCTCAGCCAGTCCCCAAGGGCAAGCAGGATCAAGCTTCCCAGGGCTGCCGGTCCCAGGTTCAACGGACCCAGCGAGAGGAAGTTCCACCCGAACCAATCCCCCAGCCATTGTCCGGCCGCGAATCCCGCCCAGGAAAGAACCAGGTACATCAGCAGGCGCCAGGCGGCTCCGCCCCGCGCCAGGTGATAAATGGAAGCGATCAGGCTTGCTGCCAGCCAGCCGAACAGGAGCGCCGGAAGTGTCATTGGTTTGCCTCACGATCCAGGTGCTGCCGCCTGCGTCCCGTATGGGGCCTTTATTAGACGATCAGGCCTCCGCCCAACACCTCGTCTCCGTCATAGAAGACCGCCGCCTGCCCGGCGGTTACATCCCGCACCGGCGCATCAAAGTGGACCTGCGCCTCCTTCCCATCTGCGAGAGGCGTGACCGTGCCCGCGGCGGGACGCGCGGTGTAACGGGTCTTGATCTCCGCCTGCAGCGGGAAGGCAGGCGGCTCTCCCAGCCAGTGGATGCCTTCCACGTGCATTTCGCTCCGGCCCAGTTCCATTTCTGTACCGACCACAAGCCGGTTCGCCTCCGGCTCCTTGCGCAGGACATACAGCGGCAGGGGCGAAGCCAGCCCCAATCCCTTGCGTTGGCCGATGGTATAGCGCGCCAGGCCGGAGTGCCTGCCCACCACGCTTCCATCGCTCAAGACGATCTCTCCGGGCCTCAGCATCTCTGCGGCGTGGCGCTGGAGGAACTCCCGGTAATCCTCCCCTGCCAGGAAGCACAGGTCCTGGCTGTCCTTTCGCCTCGCGGTGGGAAGTCCCAGCGCCTCAGCCATGGACCGGATCTCCTGCTTGGGATGCTCGCCCACGGGGAAGAGCGCCCGCCGCAGTTTTTCCTGGGTCAGCACATGCAGTACATAGGACTGGTCCTTGGCGGCATCCACGGCTTTTAACATCCGCACGCGCCCGTCCTCCGACCTTTCCGTCCGCACGTAATGACCGGTAGCCATGTACTCCGCGCCCATTGCCAGCGCGTGGTCAAGCAGGTACTCCCAGCGGATCATCCGGTTGCAGGCCAGGCATGGGTTGGGCGTTCCGCCGGCTGCGTATCCCTCCAGGAAGTACTTCACCACCGTATCGTGGAACACCTCCCGGGCATCCACCACATAGAAAGGGATCTCCAGTTTCGCCGCGACCCGGCGCGCCAGTGCCATCGAGTCCGGCGTGCAGCAGCGGTTGGAATCCTCCCTGCCCGGCTCCGACCACAGCCGCAGCATCATGCCGGTCACCTCATAACCCTGCTGCTTCAGCAGGGCCGCGGCCACAGAGGAGTCCACCCCTCCAGACATTGCGACCACAACCTTCGTCATGAGGCTAACCCTGCACCGCCCGGGCCCGCTCCACCAGCTCCGGCAGCGCCCCAAGGAAGCTCTCCACCTCGGCGGGTGTGGTCTGCATGCCCAGGGTCACGCGCAGCGAGCCAAGCGCCCACTCGCGGGGCAGGCCAAGGGCGGTGATCACTTCGCTCGGCTCCGGGCTGCCTGTCTTGCAGGCTGAGCCGGAGGAGCAGGCAAAGCCCGCCGAGTCCAGGAGCTGCAGCAGGAAGTTGCCGTCCACGGACTTGAACACGAAAGAGGCGTGGTTCGGCAGCCGCATCCCAGGGTGACCTGTCAGCCGGGCCTCGGGGATCTCCTCCAGCACCCGCCCGATGATCCGCTCACGCAGCGGATTGACGTGCGCGGTCCGCATGGAGCGCTCCTCCTGGGCCAGGCGCAGCGCTTCCGCGAACCCGGCAATATAGGGTACGTTGTGTGTGCCGGCCCGCAGGCCGTTCTCCTGGCTCCCGCCGGTCAGGTGGGGGATCAGGGCCGTCCCTTTGCGGATGTACAGCGCCCCCACTCCCTTGGGCCCGTAGAATTTATGCCCGCCCAGCGAGAGCATGTCCACTCCCAGGCTCTCCACATCCACCGGCAGGTACGCGGCTGCCTGCACCGCATCTGTATGGAAGAGGACGCCATGCCTCCGGCAGACGGCTGCCAGCTCCGCGATCGGATTGATCGTCCCGATCTCGTTATTGGCGTACATCACCGAGACCAGCGCGGTCTGCGGGGTGATGGCTTTTTCCAGAGCTGCCGCCGTCACGGTCCCGGTGGCATCCACCTCCAGCCAGTCCACGTGAAAGCCATGGTGCTTTTCCAATTGCTCGGCGGTCTTGCTCACGGCGTGATGCTCGGCGCGTGCCGTCAGGATGTGGTCCGCCCCGTCCTTCTCGCGCCTTGCCAGCGCGGCGCCGCGCAGGGCCAGGTTGTCGGATTCCGATCCGCAGGAGGTGAATACGATCTCGGAGGCCCGGCAGTGGAGGGCGGCTGCGGTCACCTCCCGGGCAGTCTCGACCGCCGCCTCTGCCCGCTGCCCCTGCATGTGGATCGAGGACGGGTTGCCGAAGGTCTCGCTGAAATAAGGAGCCATGGCCTCCCGTACGCGTGCGTCCACGGGAGTGGTGGCGGCATAATCAAGATAGATCATCGCGGGGATTATAACAGGCGCAGCGAGGCCCCATTAATGCGCAACGGACGCCGTTGCCCCCACCGGTGTCCGCTGCGTAACGGAGGAATAAGATCTTCTATCCTAGTTCGGATAGAGGATGCTCAGATCAGACTCCGACACCGCCTCGATCAGCACCTTGCCTTTGCTTTCGAGCGTCACTCGCTGCCCGGGCTTCAGGGTGTAATCCTGCAAATTGCCGCTCTGGGTGACCCACAGCAGGCCCTTCTCACAGGTGACCGTCATCCCTGGCTCGACCTCGCTCAAACGATGAAAGCAGTGCGTGCGGAGTTGGAGGGTAATTTTTGGTTGGTGTTTATGCAATAGGCTCATTTTTCCTCCGGCAAATTCCTTATTCACATTGTTCTATAAAACCGGCAATAAGTACAGATGCAAAACTTATTAATTGTAACCATAACAGTTTTACATATGATAAACTGTACTCATCAAAAACCAATAAAACTGTTTTTCACGATCCTGGGAATGAGAAATGGCTGAACTCCCAAAAAGCAGCAGAGCAGGTCCCTTCCGCTACGAGCAGCTGGCAGACGAGTTGGCAGGCCTCATCGAGCAGGGAACGTACCAGCCCGGTGACCGCCTCCCCTCCGTCCGGAAGATGAGCCAGCAGCGGGGCATCAGCATCAGCTCGATCCTGCAAGCGTATGTACTATTGGAAGGTCGCGGGTTGATCGAGGCCCGCCCGCAATCCGGTTACTACGTTCGAAAAGCCGGGGGCTTCCCTCTCCCCGAACCGGGGGTCTCTACCGCAGGGCTGAATCCCCTCCAGGTGAACGTTCACGACCTGGTCATGATGGTCATGCGCGATGCCAACAACCCCTCCCTGGCGCACCTGGGCGCAGCCAACCCAAATCTTGAGCTGCTGCCCGTCGAAAAGCTCGACCGCATTCTTGCCCGCCTCGTCAAGCGCGGGGATCGGGAGTCACATGATTACCTCATCCCTCCCGGACTGGATGCCCTGCGTATTCAGATCGCCCAGCAGGCGGTGAATTCCGGGTGCAGGATCTCCCCCAACGAGGTGGTCGTCACCTCGGGCGGGACAGAGGCGCTGGACCTCTGCCTGGAGGCCGCCTGCCGCCCCGGGGATATCGTTGCCATCGAAGCCCCCATGTATTTTGGGGCGCTTCAATTGATCGAGGTCCACGGTCTTCGCGCCCTGGAGATCCCTACCAACCCGCGTGACGGGATCAGCCTGGAGGCACTGCAGTTCGCCATCGAGCATAACCCTATCAAGGCAGTACTGACGAATTCAAATTTTAGTAATCCACTGGGCAGCCTGCTCCCTGATGAGAAGAAAAAGGAACTGGTTGAGCTGCTCGAGCGCTATGACATCCCCCTGATCGATAACAACGCCCTCGGGGATCTCTATTTCGGCGAGAAACAGCCTTTCGTCACCAAGGCCTATGACCGCAAAGGGCTGGTCATGTTGTGCTGCTCCTTCTCCAAGACGATCAGTCCCTCACTGCGCGTGGGCTGGGTGGTGCCGGGAAGCTTCCAGCACGAGATCGAGTGGCTTAAATTCACCAAAAGCGCCACCACTGCCACCATTCCCCAGATGGCCATTGCCGAGCTCCTGGAGAGCGGAGCCTATGAGCGCCATCTGCGGCGCGTCCGGCGCGAGTATGCCCACAACGTGGCTGCCTTCCTGCAGGCCATCCCCCGCTACTTTCCGGAGGGGACGCGCGTCACACGGCCTTCGGGCGGCTTTGTGCTCTGGGCACAGCTCCCTGAGAGCGTTGACTCGCTCGAGCTCTATGCCCGGGCACTGAAAGGGAACATTTCCCTCACCCCCGGCTACCTCTTCTCGCCCACCAACCAGTTCTATAACTTCATCCGGCTGAACGCGGCCGCCTGGAGCCTGCCCATCGAGCGCGCCCTGGAGCGGCTGGGCGGCATGGTGGTGGAGCTCGCCGGGCAAAAAAGATCCTGATCCTTCCCTCTCTTTGAGAGCCTTTATGCCGGATGTTATAATCCCCCCATTCATGCACACCGAGGTGGACACATGACCTTCAAGATCAAGTTCGGCACCGACGGCTGGCGCGGTACCATCGCAGAAGACTACACTTTCGACAACGTGCGCCGGGCTGCGCAGGGCTATGCCAGCTACATGCTTTCCCTTGGGAAACAGGGACAATGGATCGTAGTCGGCCACGACAAGCGGTTTGCCAGCGAGAATTTCGCCGCTGCCGCGGCGGAGGTACTCGCCGGCAACGGCTTTAAAGTCCATCTGACGGATGGCGCCACCCCCACCCCGGTGATCGCCTATGCCGTGGTCGATAAGAAGGCCGCCGGCGCGGTCAACATCACCGCCTCTCACAACCCTCCCGCCGATAATGGCTTCAAGGTCCGCAATGAGACCGGCGGAGCGATCGACCCCGAAGGCCTCGAGCAGATCGAAAGCGGCATCCCCGATTCCGTGGAAGATGTCAAGCGCATGCCCTTTGCCACGGCCCTCTCCTCCGGGCAGATCGTCAAGTTCGACGCCGCCACTCCCTACATCGAACACCTTACCCGCGATGGCCTCATCGATCTCCAGCCCCTCAAGGATGCCGGTTTCACGGTCATGGTTGACCCCATGTGGGGCAACGGCGCAGGCTGGTTCACCCGCCTGCTCTCCGGCGGCAAGACCAGGGTCATCGAGATCCACAACGAACGCAATCCTTCCTTCCCGGAGATGAAGCGCCCCGAGCCCATCCAGCCCAACATCGATGTGGGCCTCCAGGCCACGGTGGACAACCACGCCGATGTGCTGCTCATCACCGACGGCGATGCTGACCGCTGCGGCATCGGCGATGAGAATGGGAAGTTCATCAACCAGCTGCGCGTCTATGCCCTGCTGGCCTACTACCTGCTCGAGATCCGCGGCGAACGCGGCGATATCGTCAAGACGCTCTCCACCACCAACATGCTCAACAAGCTGGGCGAGATCTACGGTGTGCCCGTGCATGAGACCGGGGTGGGCTTCAAGTATGTGGCCCCCAAGATGACCGAGACCAACGCTTTGATCGGCGGAGAGGAAAGCGGCGGCTACGCCTTCCGTGGCAACGTCCCCGAGCGCGATGGCATCCTGGCCGGCCTCTTTATTCTTGATTTCATGGTCAAGACCGGCAAAAAACCCACCGAGCTGCTCAAGGACCTCTTCGACAAGGTCGGCGGCGAATATTTCTATGACCGCGTCGACAGCCCCTTCAAAGGCGACCGGGCCACCCGCGAGCAGATCATTCTCAACGCCAACCCGCAGACGATCGGTGGCCTCAAGGTCAAGGAATTGGTCACCGTGGACGGCTTCCAGTACAAGCTGGAGGACGGCGGCTGGCTGCTGATCCGCTTCAGCGGCACCGAGCCGATCATCCGCGTCTACTGTGAGACGCGCCACAAGGACAAGGTTCAGGCCATCCTGCAGGATGGCCTGAAGATCGCAGACGTTGCGAACTGACCCCCTCCACCGCCAGGATCCCCCTGGCGGTGATCATTTAACACAGCTTTCTCGTCCGTCTTTGCCGCAGCACCGCGCCTCCCAGTGGAAGGATGATCCCCGCGCCTCCACAGAGAGGCAGGGGGCTCCCGGACGCGGGTGCTTCAGTGGGCTGGGGGGTCTCCGTTGCAGCCGCCGCGGTCGGCGTGGCCGGCACGGTGGTCGCGGTCGCCGGTTCCGTTGCGCCAGGCGTGCTCGTCCCCTGGTTCAGGGAGGCGGAAGAGGCCGGCGTGACCGTGAGCCCCAGCAGGTCGTATCCCGAGTTGGTCTTCACCACGGCCTCCGGCATGCTGTAAGAGATCTCGTCCAGCAGGTCGCGGGCCAGTTGGTTCCCCGGGTCCAGTTCCACCGCCCTGCCCAGGTGAGTGAGAGCCTGCAGCAGCATCCACTCTGAGCCGGTCTTCTCTGAGAAGTGTTCAAGGAAATAATAATGCGACCACAGCAGGTCGGCATAGCCCGTATGCCAGAGTGAATCCTCAGGCAGGATCGAGAGGCATTTTTCATAGGCTTCCATGCTCATCTGGAACAGTTCCTGCCCCGTCGGGTCACTTCGCGGATACCCCTTGGCCTCGCGGGTCATTTCCTTGTAGGCCTTGGCCAGCCGTCCCCAGGCTTCTCCATCGTTGGGATTGCGGGCAATATTGGACTGCTCCGTCAACGCCTTTTGCCACAGGCTGGGAGTGACCAGTGAGACCTCGATATTATCCTTGAAGGTCGGCTCAAAATTCTCGAAGTGCCACTTCACCTCGCTTCCCGCCAGCTGCGCCCCGGGCGTGGTCGTGGAGAAGCCTGTCTGTGCGTCCAGCCAGACGTTGTACTTGTTTGCCTCGTAGGGCAGCCTGACGATGATATCCGCCGAGCCGATGCTGTCCTTCCAACCCGCACCCGTCTCAAGGATATAGCGGAACGCCTGCCAGGGCTGGTATCCAAACCCGTGCACGGAGTAAGTCACCTCGATCGAAACATCCTCCCCGGGCGGGAAGGTCACATCGAACACGCTCCAGGGGATCTCCACATCCTGGCTCCACAGGTCGCGAACCTCGGTGTAGGTCAGCAGCTGTCTCTGGGTGGAGACACCCCGGCCGTTCACCTTGACGCGCAGGTCGGCGATCTCAGGGTAGGTCTCATCATTCCACATCATGAATCGCAGAGGGAAGCGCGCCTGCATCTGCTCGGCCTGCGTTCCCAGGTTGCGCATGGTGAAGAGAGCGGTTGTTCGTGCGATGGCCTTCTGGTTATCTGCCGGATCCACGGAGACGGTCAGGGTCACGGTCTCGGCGAGCATGCGCACCTGGGTTGTCTCGCTGCCCGGCCAGAGGGTGGAGCCGGGTGGGGCCTCGGGCGGCGCGATGTCTGCGCGCGCCGGCCGGTAATAAAGGAGGCTGAAGACGATCCCGAGGATGGAGAGAAATCTTGTCATCCGCTTCATATTAACCTCACAAATTGGATGCCTTCACTATACTGAGAGGCAGACCGCTCGTCAAGTCGCAGCATCTCTTCGTGCGCTGATATAATCCCCCTGCCTCCCATGAGACTGACCGACACGCATTGCCACCTGAATTTCAATAAATTCGACGGGGACCGTGAGGCCGTCATTGAGCGCGCCGTGCAGGCCGGGGTGGAGAAGATCCTCATCCCCGCCCTGGACCCGGAGACCGGCCTGGCGGTCCTCCAGCTTGCGCGCTCAAATCCCATGCTTTTCGCCGCGCTGGGCTTTCACCCGACGGACGCGGGCAAGTGGCAGCCCGATTCGCTGTCACACCTGCGCACTCTGATCGCCGGGGATCCCAACCCTTCAAGGATCGTTGCCATCGGTGAGATCGGACTGGACTATTACTGGGTAAAGGAGCCTGAGAAACAGGCTCACCAGCGCGAGGTGCTGATAAAGCAGCTTCGCCTGGCCATGGAGCTGGGGAAACCTGCCATCCTCCACATGCGCGAAGAAAATGATGCCTGGTACGGGAATGCCTCCTCCGATCTTCTGGCGATCCTCACAGATTGGCAGGCGGAGTTGGTGCAAACTGGCTCTCCCCTTGCCGCACGGCCCGGGGTCCTGCACTCCTTTAACGGCACGCTGGAGACCGCTGAAAAGGCCCTCACCCTCGGCTTCTTCATAGGTGTTACCGGCCCCGTCACCTACAAGAACGCGGAGCAGAAACGCCAGGTCATCCGCCAGATCCCCCTGGACCGGCTGTTGATCGAGACGGACGCGCCTTTCCTTTCACCGGTGCCTCAGCGCGGCAAACGAAATGAACCTGCCTATGTGGCTCATATTGCTGATAAAATAGCAGAAATCCATTCCAAACACCCTGCGGAGATCGCCGAGATCACGTCCGACAACGCATCGCGGCTTTTCGCCTGGGGAGATTGATTTGAGCGCGGTATCCTTCCTTTCACCTGTACAAGAGCAAGTCAAGCTCGTTGAAGAGCGCATGCGTTCCCAGGCTTCGGAGAGCCACCCCGACCTGCGCGCTGCCCTGGAGCACCTGCTGGCGGCCGGCGGGAAGCGCGTCCGTCCCACCCTCTGCCTGCTGGTAGGCAACATGCTCGGCGGCGACGAAGCCCGCCTGATCACCCTCAGCGCCGCCCTCGAGATGCTGCATACCGCCACCCTTGTGCACGATGACCTGATCGACGGCGCCCTCCTGCGCCGCGGCCTCCCCACCCTCAACGCCCGCTGGTCGCCTCCTGCCACCGTCCTCACCGGCGATTTTCTCTTTGCACGTGCCGCCAAGCTGGCCGCCGAAGCCGATCACCTGGCGCTGATGAAGCACTTTTCCGAGACCCTGGCCATCATCGTCAACGGTGAGCTGGCGCAAATGTTCGACAGCCGCGGCATCGTGGACCGCCAGAACTACTACAAGCGCATATATGCCAAGACCGCCTCGCTGTTCGAGATGACGACCCGTGCCGCAGCCATGGTCAGCCCGGTGGATGAGACCCGGGTCGAAACCATGCGCGATTTCGGCTACCAGTTGGGGATGGCCTTCCAGATCGTGGATGATATCCTGGACTTCACCGGTGACCAGAGCGCGGTCGGCAAGCCGCTCGGCTCCGATCTGCTGAATGGGTTGGTGACCCTTCCGGCCATCTACTATGCTGAATCCCACCCGGAGGACCCGGATATCCTTTCCCTGCCTCATGGGGGCTGGGCCAATTCCGAGAACATGTCCCGCCTGATCGAGAAGATCCGCCTCACCGATGCCATCCACCGCTCCATGCAGGAGGCCTCGGCCTATGTGGACCGGGCGCTCGCACACCTGGAGCAGCAGCCCGCCTGTGTGGAACGCGAAGCGCTCGAGAACCTCGCAAAATACATCGTGGACCGCAGTTTTTAACTGGTTTTTCGGCCAGAGAAGATAAGTTTTCGAGTTGGGGGATAATTCAAATGAATGACTATGCGCAAAATGCTTGACTACCTCCTCTCCCCGTGCTAAAATGATTGCACGGGTTTTCTTATACGAAAGCCCGAATCCATCGCCGGGGCAGCCTCATGGCTAATCCCAGAAAACCTTTTCGAATCAATGTCGGCTTCATCGTAAGTGAAGAGGTCGGCTACACCCACCAGTTCCCTTTCGATTTCGACTCAATCCAGCTTGCAGATGACCTTGAGCTGCGCAGCTTCCACGGCGCCGCTCAGATCACCCGTACCCCGCAGGGACTGCTCGCCCAGGGCGATTTCTCCGCGCAGGCGGAGCTCGAGTGTGTTCGCTGCCTTACCCGTTTCTGGCAGCCCCTGCATTGGGAATTCACCGAGCTGTATGCCTTCACCAAAAAATCCGTCACCGACTCGGGCCTGCTGCTCCCCGAGGATGCCCACATCGAGCTGCAGCCCCTCCTGCGTGAATATGCCCTGCTCGAGATCCCCATCAAGCCCCTCTGCCGCGAAGACTGCAAGGGCCTTTGCCCCGTCTGCGGAGAAAACCTCAATGAGAGGGACTGCGGTCACCGCCCCGCCCCGGATGATTCACCTTTTTCGAAACTGAAGGACCTGCTCTGATCCTCTCCGAAAAGGACCGCCCGTGAAACCCAAAAAATACCGTGCTCAGATGGAGCTTCTGATGGAAAAGGCAGGCATCCAGGGGTACCTGACCTCCGAGGACCTGCTGGAGGTTGTCCCCCCGGCTGAGAACGAACGCCTGGACTCCCTTCTCCTTGCGCTGCGCCACCAGGGAGTGGAAGTGCTGGATTCGGAAGAGGAGCCCTCCGAACCATTCGCCGCCGAAGGCACCTCCGTTCCTGAGATGGGGACCTTCCCGGCTGATTCTCTCGTGGATGATGACACCATTGGCCTCTACCTCAAGGAGATGTCGCGCGTTCCCCTGCTCTCCATCCAGGAGGAGCTTGACCTGGCCGTGCGCATCGAGAAGGGCCAGCGCGCCCGCCTTGAGCTGATGAGCCTGGCCGGCCGCCAGCCTGCCTCCACGCGCCGCCGGCTGGACTCTGCCATCAAGGACGCCAGCCAGGCCCGCGAGCACCTGATCAAAGCCAATACCCGCCTGGTGGTCAGCATTGCCAAGCGCTACATGGGCAACGGCGTCAGCTTCCTGGATCTGATCCAGGAGGGCAACCTGGGCCTGATGAAGGCCGTGGAAAAATTTGACCACCACCGCGGCTTCCGCTTCTCCACCTACGCCACCTGGTGGATCCGGCAGACCATCACTCGCGCCATCGCCGACCAGGCCCGCACCATCCGCGTGCCGGTTCACATGACCGACCGCATCCGCCAGTTCTACAAGGCGGGCCGGGACCTCGAGCAGAAGCTGGGACGCCAGGCCACCATCGAGGAGATCGCCTGCGAAATGAACCTGGATCCCCGCAAGGTCCAGTGGATCATGAAGGTGTCCTGGCTCCCGCTCTCGCTGGAAAGCCCTGTGGGGGATGAGGAGGATTCGGAGCTGGGGTATTTCGTGGAGGACATGCTCACCCCCAGCCCGCTGCAAAGCGCTTATGAGTCCATGTTGAAGGAGAAGCTCGAGGAAGTGCTTTCCTCGCTCACCCCGCGCGAGGCCCGGGTCTTGCGGCTGCGCTTCGGCCTGGATGACGGAAATGCCTACACCCTCGAGGAGGTGGGCCGGAAGTTCGGCCTCACGCGCGAGCGCATCCGCCAGATCGAAGGGCGCGCCCTGCGCCAGCTCCGCCAGCCGCGCCGCTCACGCCAGTTGAAGGAATACCTGTAAGGGGAGCCAGACAGCATGGAAACCATCCCTGACCTCATCCGGGCCATTGCCACCCTGCTCTGGCCGCTCATCGTCATCATCCTGCTGTTCGCCTTCCGGGGCAGCATCCGTTCCCTCATCGATTCGGCCCGCAGCCGGAAATTCTCGGTCAGGGTCGGCGAGATGGAGCTCTCGATGGAGGAATACAATCGCCAGCAGAGCGAGCTGATCAAGGATCTGCAGAACCAGATGGTGGAGATGAAGAAAGCCATGGAGGAGAGCCGCAAGACCGCGCGTGAAGACGGGCAGCCGGCCGCGGCCGCCGTTCCCGATTACTCCCTCCAGGCTCCGCCCCGCCGGAAAGCCATCTTATGGGTCGGCGACCGGCCGCTTGGCAATGCGGTCATGCTCCAGAACCTGGCGGATGCAGGCCTGGAGGTGACCACGGCTTCCTCCTCCCGGGAGGGGCTCGGCAAGCTGCGCGCCATGCACTTCGACAAGGTCGTGACGGATATCCACCATCCCAACGGCATCAGCACCGGGTCGCCGCCCGGCATAGAGCTGGTCAGGTCCATCCGTGAAATGAAAGAGGATCTCCCGGTCTATATCTTCACCACCCCCCGGCAGGCTGAGGAGATGTTCGACTTGGCCGAGGACGCCGGCGCCAACCAGATCACCGGCTCCCCCACCATCCTGCTCGCCCTGCTTAAAGGCTGAGCCTCCATTGACAATCCCTTCAGGAAAGCTTAAACTATCGCCCATGCAATCCTCCTTCCGCCTCCTGCCCCTGCCTATGGACATGCCCATGTTGATGTCTTGCCGCGCCTGGGCAGTATCGGAGGATGGACGTTAGGACAACGCAGACCATCCGATCGGGCTGTCCACAGACGCGGGCAGCCCTTTTTATTT
>CAZSPX010000014.1:13299-16582 GCA_964608885.1 uncultured Anaerolineaceae bacterium
ACAACGCAGACCATCCGATCGGGCTGTCCACAGACGCGGGCAGCCCTTTTTATTTGCGTGCCACGCTCCGGCGAGGCCTGATCGGATCTTCTCTGCAGGAATAACCCTGCCATCATAAAAGGATGGATACCATGTTAACCACGAGCAAACCACCCCTTCTCGCCCGGCCCAGGGATGAAAGCCTTCAGGCGTTCAAGGATTGGATCAATGAATTCTATAGATACCTTACCGGCAAAACAGAGACAGATGACAGCATAACCGAGCAACAATGGGCCGATTTTCACCGAAAATTCTGGGAGGAACTCACCAGGGTCGCCTCAGAAGAGGGAGAAACGAATGCCTGAGCACATCCTGATCGCCATCGCCTGGCCCTATGCCAATGCCGAGATCCACGTGGGAAATATCACGGGTTCGCATCTGCCCGGGGATATCGTCGCGCGCTACCACCGCCTGAAAGGGAATCACGTCCTGGTGGTCAGCGGCACGGATGCGCACGGCACACCCGTCACCTTGCGCGCGGATGCCGAGGGGAAACCCGTGGAGGAGGTCTGGCGCCGCTTCCACGAGGGCTTCCTGGAGGTCTTCAAGGGCTACGGCATCACTTATGACCTGTTCACCTCCACCCATACAGAGAATCACTTCAAGGTCTCGCAGGCCATCTTCCTGGCACTCCAGCGGAACGGCTACCTGTTCAAGCAAAGCTCAAAGCAGTGGTTCTCCCCTTCCACCGGGCGCTTCCTGCCCGACCGCTACGTGGAAGGCACCTGCTATATCTGCGGGTTCGAGAACGCCCGCTCGGACCAGTGCGATAACTGCGGCAATGTGCTGGAACCCGAGAAGCTCATCAACCCGCGCTCGAAGGTTGCGGGCGGGCTGGAGCTGCGCGAGACCGAGCACTATTACCTTGACCTCTCCAAACTGGAGCCGGAGGTCAAGGCTTTCCTGCGCGCCCGCTCCGACCATATGCGCGAGACCGTGCTGGGCGAGTCGCTGGGCAAGATCGAGGCGGAAGGCCTGAAGCCGCGGCCCATCACCCGCGACCTGGACTGGGGCATCCCGGTCCCTGTGGAGGAATCCGGTTGGGAGACCAAGAAGCTGTACGTCTGGTTCGAGGCCGTCATCGGCTACCTTTCGGCAGCCATTGAGTGGGGACGTCTCCAGCCCGACCCGGAGGCCTGGCGCCAGTGGTGGGTGAATCCCGAGGCGCGCCAGTACTACTTCATCGGCAAGGACAATATCTTCTTCCATACCTCCCTGTGGCCCGCCCAGTTGATGGGCACAGGCAGCGCCTTCATGCAGATCTTCGCACAGGAGGAAGCCCCCCTCACCCTTCCCTATGACGTCCCTGCCAACCAGTTCATGAACCTGGAAAACCAGAAGATCAGCGGCTCACGCAACTGGGCCGTGTGGGGGTTGGACGCCCTTACCCGCTATGACCCGGATGCCCTGCGCTACTATCTCACGGTCAACATGCCCGAGAACAAGGACAGCGACTGGGATTGGGCTGAGTTCGTGGCGCGCAACAACAACGAGCTGGTCGCCACCTGGGGAAACCTTGCCAACCGGGTTCTTTCCTTCTGCTACAAGCACTGGGAGGGGCATGTCCCCGACCTGGAGGAGAGCCGCCTTCGTAGCGCAGACCGTCTCCTGCTGGACCAGATCGAACAGGGATTCGAAGCGGTCGGCAGCCAGCTTGAGGCGGTGCGGCTGCGCCAGGCTTTGAGCGAGGCCATGAAGCTGGCGACCGCCGTCAACCAGTACCTGGACCAGATGGCGCCCTGGTCGGCCATAAAAACCGACCGTGAAGGCGCGGCCCTCACCATATACACCGCCCTGCGCGCCATCGACTCCCTCAAGCTGATCTTTGCGCCCTTCCTGCCGTTCACCTCGCAGCGCCTGCACGGCTTTTTCGGATATGAGGTCCCGCTGTTCGGTGAGCAGTACATCGAGCAGGAGAACGATTCCCTCGGCAGCCACGCCGCGCTGCGGTACAAACCCGTGGAGGCCGGGGACTTCCAGTGGAAGCCCAGCCAGCTCAAACCCGGGACCCGGCTGAACCAGCCTGGGCCGCTGTTCAAGAAGCTGGATGAAAGCCTGATCGAGGAAGAACGGGGTCGCCTGGGCCACCCATAACAAAGAGCCGCCCGTGACGGGCGGCTCTTTTCTTTTCCCCTTTCAAAGCATTCTTAAGGCAGGCGGCTCGCACCGGGTTTCCTCATCCCGGGGGTTCGCCGCTATTGCAGGCTGGCAGTCGTGCGGGCCCCTTCACCCAGCTGGTTCCAGAACCGCTCCCAAAGTTCCCACAGGCGCACCTGCGGTTCACCGGTCGTTGTAAGGGAGGTGGTCACGGTGGACCGGTTGCGGAAGACCACAATGGTCTGCGTGGAGGCATTGCCCTGCACGATCGTCACGACCGCCGTCCGGTTGCTCAGGTCCGCGCTGATCAGCCTGTCCGCTGGCAGGGTGTGGATCTCGCTCACCGCGTAGCCGCTGCGCGCCACCTCGGTGATCGTGAGGGTGCCGGCGTCCACATACAGCAGGCTGCTGCAGGTATCCACCGGGATCGTGACCGTCTTGGTGTTGAATTTGAAGCTGAAGCTTCCGGTCACACCGGTCCCATCCGATTCCTTGCAGATCTGGAGCCGGCCGCGTGGTACCGGCGTGGGCGTGGGGGTGCAGTCCGTGCCGCAGGCTGGCGTGGAGGTCGGCGTCCTGGTCGGCGGCTTGGTGGCTGTGGCCGCCGCGGTCTTGGTCGGGGTCGGGCTGGCCGTAAGCGCCTTGTTGGTGAAGATGATCTCGGTCACGCCGGTCCCAACCTTCACCACGACCTTGCCCTGTGAAACGGACTTGCTTACGGCCCGGTCCGGTTTCACCACAATGCGGCTCACCATATATCCGGTGGGGATGGTCTCCTGAACCGTGATCTTGGATTGCAGTGGGAAGTATCCGGCCAGCCGGCAGTAACCGCCATCGCCTGGTCCAGCCGGAACCGAGACGGAGGTTCCGCCCACATCGAAGGTGAAGACCTGCCCAACGGTCACGCCCTTACCCGCCACCTTGCACACCTTGATCAACCCCGTTTCAGGCGTGGGCGTGGGAGTGTTTGTCGGGGTGTTGGTGGGTGTATTGGTAGGCGTGTTGGTAGGAGTATTTGTAGGTGTGTTGGTAGGCGTGTTGGTAGGTGTATTGGTGGGAGTATCCGTCGGTGTGGCGGTCGCCGTATTGGTGGGCGTCGGGGTGGGAGTATCGGTCGGTGTGTTGGTCGCCGTCGGAGTGGGAGTAT
>CAZSPX010000014.1:16682-16973 GCA_964608885.1 uncultured Anaerolineaceae bacterium
CCGTCGGTGTGGCTGTCGCCGTATTTGTGGGCGTCGGGGTGGGAGTGTCCGTCGGTGTGTTGGTAGGTGTGTTGGTCGGCGTATCCGTCGGTGTGGCTGTCGCCGTATTTGTGGGCGTCGGGGTGGGAGTGTCCGTCGGCGTGTTGGTAGGCGTGTTGGTCGGTGTATCCGTCGGTGTAGGCGTCGCCGTATTGGTGGGCGTCGGGGTGGGAGTGTCCGTCGGCGTGTTGGTAGGCGTGTTGGTCGGTGTATCCGTCGGTGTAGGCGTCGCCGTATTGGTGGGCGTCGGGG
>CAZSPX010000014.1:17073-25657 GCA_964608885.1 uncultured Anaerolineaceae bacterium
GTGTTGGTCGGTGTATCCGTCGGTGTAGGCGTCGCCGTATTGGTGGGCGTCGGGGTGGGAGTATCTGTCGGTGTATTGGTAGCAGTGTTGGTTGGAGTGTCTGTCGGAGTCGCTGTGTCCGTGGGCGTTGGAGTGGCCGTATCGGTTGCCGTGGGGGTCGGGGTATCTGTGGGTGTAGGGGTGGCAGTGTTGGTCGGAGTATTGGACGCGGTGGGGGTCGGAGTGCTCTGCTGAGTATCGGTGTATGTGCAGGTCCAATTCTCCCCTTCTTTAAGGTCGATCGAGACCGAGCTGCTGCTGGGCGTTGCAGATCCACCATTCGGGCTCGTGACCGAGCATTGGATCGAATTAAAGTCCCAGCCCGCCGGGATGGGCGTCTCATTTACCGTATAGGTCTGGAAATCGATGAGGCTGGAAAACACCTGCGTATTGCTCGAGCTGCCATCATCCACGAGGTTGAAGTTGGAGAGCGGTGCAGGGGAGGCCGTGAAGGTAAATGAGGTCGGGCCTTCGGGCGTCGCCTGCTTGATGATCGTGATGGAGCCGGGGAATATCACCGCATCCACGGAGAGGGACAGGTCCTGATTGCCGCCCCCGCCATCCAGGTCCACCAGGCTGACATGGTAAGGAGATCCCGGGATCGCGACCGCAGCGTTATTGGCTCCCCAATCGGCCCGCGTGGAAATGTGCCCGCCCCAGGCCAGCACAGGATTGTCGACGTCGGCAGTAAAGGTGATCGTAATGGCCGCCGATTTGTCTCCCAGGAATCCCGCGCCATCCGGGTAGGAATAGGCACTCACCGCTGTAATGGTCCCTCCGAACAGGGTAAACACCCCGGCGATGGGGGTGACTCCCGCGCCGGTGACCTGGGGATCGGCCGGAATGGGGAAAGTCGTAAATGTGCCGAGGCTGCACCCACTCACCCCGGTACAGGGGTTCGCGGTGGTCACGGTCCGGTCAAAGCTGGTAAGGTAATCAAGGGCGTGCTTGCCCGACTTGGTGGTATCCCATGAGAATGTGACCGTGTGCGAGGCCAGGCTCAAGTTGTCAAAAAGCATCCGGTAGGGGACGGAATCACCTTCGAAGTAGTGGGCCTTGTTTGCGCCCAGGTTGCCGGTGATCCATTCATTGGGATCACAGGCGGGAGAATTGGGTGAGCTGAGCGATCCATTGGCGCACTGTTCCGGCTTGGCCGAGGGGTTTGCATCCGTGAAGCTGGTCGTCACCGTTCCCGAGAGACTGCCGGTGGCGGTCACCTTGTAGGTGGCAACGAACCAACTGGGCAGCTGGAATACATAAGTGAAATTTCCCGCCGGGGAGGCGGTCACATCCGCGCTGTGGCTCCAGGACTGGAAAATATCATCATTGATGAATAGCTGTACGCTCTCATCGGTCTGCCAGCCTGCTCCGGTCAGGGTGACCGTCCCGCCGGGAGGATAATCGGGCAGATCTGAGACGATGGTCGGGGCTGCGTCCAGGACCGCACGCGCCAGCGCGGTTCCCGGCAGCGCGAGCAGCAGCATAAGTATGAGGAGAGCGTTCCATCCTGAAATTCTGCGATGCCTATTCATCCTGACCTCCAGGTGCTTTGATCCCCATCGTGTGGAGCTGAGCCAGCGGTTGATTAAAATAAAACACGCCTGCCCTGCAAGCGCGCAAAAATTTGGATCTGGTCCGATTCCCGACTTCAGACCGGGGCAGGGAAACCGATAAAACCCGGTTCATTGCGATGGCATTCTCCTAAACGCTAAATAATAATTAATTAATAGATTTACATATTACTCCCCCAGGGGTCGCATGCAGTCGCAATAATCTTATGAAACTCTTAACGCCGCATCGGGAGCGAGGCTCACCCCTGGAAAGAATAGCCCTCCGGCCAGGTATGCACCAGTGCCGGCCGGCGCGGGTCTGTTTCGATCTTTCGCCGGAGACGATAAACAACGTTTTTCAACAGTACCTGGTCATTCTGTCCGTGCCCGCCCCAGATGGAGCGCACGATCACCTCCACCTTGAAAATATGTCCTGGGCGGCTCATCAGCAGCTGCAACAGGCGGAATTCAAGGCTGGTCAGCAGGATTTCTTTCCCGCCCGGATCGATCAGACAGCGCCGGTTCGCGTTCAGGCTGTGCCTGCCCACCCTGAGCGGCTTTCTCCCGTCCCTGTATCCATTTCCGCCGTGCCGCGCCCAGGCCAGGATCTTCGCCAGCAGGATCGGCGGGTTCAAAGGATGAAAGACCACCTCCTGGATCCCCGCTGCATACGCATCCAGGATGTTTTGTTCATGGAAAGCCGGCAGGCAAAGGATGAGCGGGCTGGCAGTATGCTCCTTGACTGCCCGGCCCAGGCGCAGGGTTGCACGCGCCGTTTTCCCGGCATCCACCACGACCACATCGAAACCTTCCGGGGCCCAGCGTTTCAGGGCCCCGGCGTTCGGGCGTTCGAGCAGTGCGATCAACCCTTGCTGCCGCAGGATATGATCCCAGACTGGGTCGTTCTCTGTCCGGTCAGTGACCAGCAGGACTCTTGGGGTATCGTGTCTTCCAGGATCAGGATTATGCACTTATGGCCAATTCTTCTTTCCCGTCCCTGCAATGGAATGATGCATTCCCAACTCTATAAGCCCCATTATATGTTAAATAGATGAATAAGACTATATTAGTATGAATACGAAATGTTGCAGGAACAGGATGGCCGTTCAAAGGGCCATGATATACTCACCGGGTGAGTAGAAAACCCTCCCACAGCCGGCGCAGCGGCACGCTCTCTCCCGAATTTGCACTCCTGGGGTTCTTGATGGCCGGGCCGGACCATGGCTATGACCTCCACCAAAGGTTCACGACCGAGCTTGGAAGCATCTGGCACCTGAGCCAGAGCCAGGCTTATGCCATCCTCAAGCGTCTGGAAGCCCGGGGGGACATTTCCGCCGAGCGGCTGGAACAACCCGGGCTGCCCGCCCGCCAGCGGCTTCGCATCACCCCGGCTGGACGCAGGCGCTTCATGGCCTGGCTCGTGGATGGCTGTGGAGAGAATGCGCGTTCCATCCGCCTTGAGTTCCTCACCCGCCTGTACTTTTCGCAGACCCTCGCCCCTGAAAGCCTGGACGATATCTATTCAATCCAGGTGGACAAGATCGAACAGATCATTGCCCGGCTGGAAAGCCTCCTGGAAGGCTTGCCGCCGGATCAACCCTATAACCGCCTCAGCCTCGATCTCCGCCTGCGCCAGATGCTCCTCATCCGGCAGTGGGTGAAGGAAAGCAGGCAAAGGCTTATCCTGGGACGGAGCCCTGCATGAAATGCCTGCTCCCATACTGCCTGCTCCTGACGGTGCTCGCGGCCGCCTGCAGCACTGCGGTCACACCGGCGCCAGGGCCGCACACTCTCACCGTCTTCGCGGCGGCCTCCCTGACCGATGCCTTCACTGAGATCGGCAGATCCTTTGAGGCGGCCCATCCCGGCATCATGGTCAGGTTCAACTTTTCCGGATCGCAGGCCCTGCGCACTCAGATCGAAGAAGGCGCCCCGGCGGACGTGTTCGCCTCCGCCAATACGAAGGAAATGGATACGCTGGTGGCAGGAGGTCATGTGGGGAAGGATGTGCCGAAGATCTTCCTGAGCAACAGGCTGGTGATCATCGCAGCCCCTGGCAACCCGGCAGGTCTCGCAAACGCGGAAGATCTGGCTAAAAGCGGCCTCAAGCTGGTGCTGGCTGCGGAAGAGGTGCCTGTGGGCCAATACGCCCGGCAGGCGCTCGGACAGATGGATACAGCCTTTGGTGCAGGCTTTATGGACAAGGTCCTTGCCAATGTTGTCTCCAATGAGGATAACGTCCGGCAGGTGGTCGCCAAGGTACAATTGGGCGAGGCCGATGCGGCCATCGTCTATGCCTCGGACGCGGTTGCCGCTCCCGGTTTGAAGACCGTCGAGATCCCGGCGGACCTGAATGTCGTCGCGATCTATCCCATCGCTCCGCTCAGCAGCGCTCCCAACGCGGACCTCGCCGCGCAGTTTTCGGAATATATCCTCTCCGCGCAGGCGCAGGCTGTGCTGAGGAAGTGGGGCTTTGGCCCCATTCCATGAGATCAATCTCAACTACCCGCGGATCGCCTCGCGGTCTTTTTTATGAACAAGCCTCATCCCTTCTTTCGTGAGCCCTCGGGCGAGGGCTGGTCCAGGTGGATGTTTATCCTCCCCTCTGCCCTGCTGCTGGCGTTCCTGGCCATCCCGCTGCTGGTGCTGATCCAGCGTTCGCTGGGTCTGGACTTTTTGGATAACGCCCTCTCGGCGCAGGGCTTTCAGGCTCTGCGGTTAAGCCTGATCACTAGCAGCATATCCACCCTGCTGGCAGGTCTCCTTGGAACGCCTTTGGCCTACGTGCTGGCGCGTTGGAAGTTCCGTTATAAGGCCTGGCTGGAGATGGTGCTTGACCTGCCGGTGGTACTGCCCCCTTCCGTGGCGGGCTTGGCGCTGCTCATCGCCTTTGGCCGCCGCGGGCCCTTCGGGCCTGCCCTCGAGTCGCTGGGCATCAGCCTTCCATTCACGACCGCGGCCGTCATCCTGGCGCAGGTATTCGTGGCGGGGCCTCTGTTTGTCCGCTCGGCCCGGCTGGGCTTCGCCCATATAGACATCCAGCTGGAGGAATCGGCGCGCGCCGAAGGTGCCAACCAGTGGCAGCTTTTCTCCGAGGTGATGTTCCCCCTTGCAGGCCGCGCCCTCCTGAGCGGCGCCATCCTCACCTGGACACGCGCCCTGGGTGAATTCGGCGCCACCATCCTCTTCGCGGGCAACCTGGAGGGTGTGACCCAGACCATGCCGATGGCCATTTATCTGGGCTTCGAGCGCAACCTCGGGGTGGCGCTGGCTCTGTCGGTGGTGTTGATCGCCGTCTCTGTGGCCCTGCTCGCCCTCACGAAGCGACTGGAGCGTGAACAGGACTGAGGTTAAGCGGATGCCGCCCGCAGCCAGTCCGGAAGCTGCTCCAGCAGACCGCGCATGACCGCGCGCGTGCGCGCATGGAAGAGCTCAAGATTACCGTAGGCCTCGCCCCCCTCGGCCCCGACCAGGTCGCTCACCCCCCGCAGGATCAGGCAGCGGATCCCATTTCGTTTGGCCACCCAGGCGATCGCCCCTGATTCCCAGTCGCCCGCAGACGCGGAAAATTTTTCCACCAGCATGGGGATATCCCCGGCCAGCAGGTCGCGGTCCGCGGAGACCAGCAGCCCGCGCTGCGCAGGGTGCGGAAGGTCCGCGGGCAGCCAGCCCAGGTCGATCTCCGTCGAATAATGAGCCAGGGCCTCGGCTCCATCCCCCATCTGCTCCAGGATGTCATAGACCAGCGTGCGCTCCACGAGCAGGGTCGTCCCGGTCTCGATCCGTCCGGCAAAGCCGCCGCAGGTTCCCAGGTTGAGCAGCAGGTCCGGCCTGAACTGATCGATCACGTATTGCGCGCTGGCCGCCGCGGCGATCTTCCCCCACCCCCCGTGGAACAATGTGACCTCGCCCGCCCCGGTCTGCAGGGCGGCGTATTCGCCAAAAGGTGATTCCTTTATAACCAGTCCGGGGAGGAGTTCCCTGGCCGCCCGCCACTCGGCATTGGCCGAGATGACGACCACGGTCTTCACTTCAGCCCGCCTCGCAGGTATTCCAGGATGAATTCCAGCGCCGCGTCCACCGAGAGCACCTTGTTGCCGCGCCGGTCACTGTCCCAGATGAACCTGCGCGCCCACTCTCCATCCGGCGCCACCAGCCCGATCCAGGTGGTGCCTACCGGCTTCTCCGGCAGCCCGCCGCCGGGTCCGGCAATGCCGCTCACACTCACCGCCAGGTCTGCCTGCAGGAGGCGGCAGGCGCCGCGCGCCATCTCCAGCACCGTTTCGCGGCTTACCGCCCCGTAGGCATGCAGCGTATCCCACGAGACCCCCAGCACCCCAACCTTGGCCTCGTACGCGTAGGACACCACACCACCCAGGAAGTAGTCCGATGACCCGGGCACATCCGTGAGGCGGTCAGCGATCAGGCCGCCGGTACATGATTCGGCCGTGGCGATCTTCAACCCACGCCCGCGCAGGATCTCACCGATCTGTGACTCGAGACGATTCTCCAATGGGACTCCTCAAGCGTCCATTATACACGGGGGGATTCCTTAAAAACCCCCTGCCCTCTGCGAAGCTCTCGATCAAGCTGGCCTCTTTTTGGAGGTCTTCTTCGTGGCAGCGCCACTGCCCTCCAGGTTAAGCGTCCCGGAGGCATCGCGGTGTGGACCGCTGGTCTGTTTCACCGTGAACTCGGGCCCATTCAGGATCACGTAGGCAATGGCGCGGGCGTGGCCGAGGCCCAACCCGTAATCCTGCTTGAGCCAGGCAATGATCTCCGCATGTTTGGTCAGCTTCTTCTTCCTGGCTTCCGCAACGAACTCCTTGGGAGCTTTGCCGGTCAGCTCTTCCACCTTGTCCAGATAAGCCTGGAATGACATGCTCTCCTCCTGTGCGAACTTCTAAAGATTTTTGCGATTCTAACATTATCTGCCTTGCCAGGAGATACCTCGGCCGTTTCCTGTCCGATTGTTTTATAATTGGACGCACGATGTCTGATTGGGTCGGCAAGACTCTCGGCAAGGTGCGCATTGACCATCTGCTGGCGCGCGGCGGCATGGCGGAGGTCTATCTCGGCATGCATACCACTCTCCAGCGCCCGGTGGCGGTCAAGCTTCTGCGGCATCCCTACCTGGACGAGCCCGACCTGCTCGCCCGCTTCCAGCGCGAAGCCCGCGTGGTCGCCATGCTGCGTCACCCGAACATCGTGCAGGTCTTTGATTTCGACACCTTCCAGGGCCAGCCGTACCTCGTCATGGAATACGTGCCGGGCGTCTCGCTCTCCACCCACCTGCACGACCTGCACGAGCGCGGCCAGCTGATGGAATACCATACGCTCAGCCGGCTGATCGCCATCATCGCCCACGCCCTCCAGTACGCGCACGAGAACGGCGTGATCCACCGCGATGTCAAGCCTGGGAACATCCTGCTCAACTCGCGCTCGCGCCCGGTGGAAAGCGGCAAGCCCCTGCCCCTGGATGTCCAGCCCTTCCTCACCGACTTCGGCCTGGTGCGCCTGTTGAACACCGCCTCCCAGACGCGCACCGGCGAGATCGCCGGCACCCCCGCCTATATGAGCCCTGAGCAGGCCCGCGGCGACCCGACCGACGCCCGCACCGATATCTATTCGCTCGGCATCGTCCTGTACGAGATCCTGGCGGGACGCGTGCCTTTCGAGGCCGATTCCACCATGGGCGTGTTGATGAAGCAGATCAGCGATCCGCCTGCGCCGATTCCCGATCTCAATCCGGCCCTCCAGCAGGTCATTGACCGCGCCCTTGCCAAGGACCCCGCCGACCGCTACCAGACCCCCCTGGAGTTGGCACGCTCCCTCGAATCCGCGCTGCAAAAAGTCTCAGACTCCCCCACCATGCTGCCCTCCCCCTCAATGCGGAGCGGCGCGGCTTCTGGCGGTAAATCCGCCTCGAGGATCGGCCTGTGGCCCATTCTTGCCGGGGTGGGCCTGCTTGCCCTGGCGGCCGTCTTCCTCTGGCTGGGACGGCCCACACCCGATATCCCCGTCCCCCCCACTGCCGCGGCCTCGCAGGCCCCTGTTGCACAGGTGAGCCAGCCTACCGAGGCCAGCACGGCAACCGTCATGCCCCCCGGGCAGCCTGTGGCTTTGCTGCGCTTCCAGGACGGCGCTGCCCTCGTGGATGAGGTCACTGTCACCGCCATGGGCCTGCCTGTGCCTCCGCAGGGACAGCAGTATGAGGCCTGGCTGGTGGGCCAGAGCAGTGAATCACGCCGCAGTATCGGCGTGCTGGCGCTCGATGCCGATGGGAAGGGCAAGCTCACCTTTGTGGATGACCAGGGGCGCAACCTTTTGGAGCGTTACGATACCCTCGAGCTGACGCTCGAGCCGTCCCCCGATCCCAATCCCAACCCTTCCGATTCGATCGCCTACCGTCTCACCCTGCCTGCGGATTCGCTGGCCCATGTCCGCCATCTGCTGGTCGCATTTCCCGCCACCCCTGCCAACAACGGCCTGGTGACCGGTCTCCTGGAGACCTCCACCCTGCTCGACAACCTCGCCCGGGACATGCTATCCGCCCAGGCCAGCAACGATTCTGCCGGGGTGCGCAAGAATGCCGAGTCCATGCTCAATCTGCTGGTGGGCGGCCAGAGTGAAGAGCACCGCGACTGGGACAATGACGGCTCGGTCCTCGATGCCAGCGATGGCTTCGGGCTGCTGCTCAACGGTGACAGCCCCGGCTATATCGAGGGCTCCTCCGACCATGCCAGCTATGCCGCCTCCGCCCCCGATGCCACCCAGAACATGATCGTCCACGGGACGCATGTCGAGACCTGCGCGCAGAACCTGGAGCAGTGGGCCCCGCAGCTGCGTGACCTGCTCAAGCAGATCCTGCAGGCGCAGATCGGGCCGGACTCCGAGCCGCTCGTCCGCCAGGCCGTGGCGCTCGCCGATGAGGTCCTGGAGGGCACCGACCTGAACGGCAATGAGCAGATCGAGCCCATCCCCGGCGAGGGCGG
>CAZSPX010000015.1:0-24844 GCA_964608885.1 uncultured Anaerolineaceae bacterium
GATGCCGTGCGCGCGGTGGTAGGCCATGGTCAGCGACTCGGCGAAGCGCTTGGCCTCGTCATAGACCGCCCGTGTCCCTGCCGGGTCCACGTTGCCGGAATAGCTCTCAGGCTGGGGGTGGACCGCCGGGTCGCCATAGATCTCACTGGTCGAGGCCAGCAGGAAGCGGGCCTTGTAAGCGCGTGCCACGCCCAGGCAGTTGTGCGTGCCGAGCGCCCCGGCTTTCATCGTCTGGATGGGGAGGTTGAAATAACCCGAGGGCGATTGGGGGTTCGGGCTGGCGGGCGAGGCGAAATGGAGCACCGCATCCACCTTGCCCTGCACGAAGATGAAGTTGGACACATCATGCCGCTGGAAGGAGAACTTCGGGTTGCCCATCAGGTGGGCGATGTTCTCCGGCCGCCCCGTGATGAAATTATCCAGCCCGATGACCTCATGCCCCTCGGAAAGCAGGCGGTCGCAAAGATGGGAGCCCAAAAAACCGGCCGCGCCCGTAATCAAGATACGCATTTTTACCTCTCCTTGTCCTGAATGATAATTGAAAGGGTCTTCACTTTGCCACCCTATTTCCAATCGATCCGGCTGATCAGGCTGTCGCCCGTCACCTGGTAGGCCTGGCCGCCCAGGCTGTCGATCAGCCAGAGGTTACCCTGATATACGACCCCCAGGAAATCCCCGGTTTGTCCTGCTATTGGCTCGGGCGCCCAGGCCGGCGACTGTGGCTCGAGGCCGCCGACATCCGGCGGGGGGAACAGGCTGCGCCGGTTCGAGCCGTCTCGGTCCATCACCATCAGGCGGTAGCGGCTGGTCTCGCTCTGGTCAGGGAAGATGGCCTGCAGGAAGGCCATCTGGTACGCCTTCTCGGTCCCGTTCTGGCGCACCGGTGAGGAGACCGGGTAGGCGAACATCCCGGTCTGCCGGGCCAGAGGGACGACTGCGTTGTTATCGAGCGAAAGGGCGGTGAGATCGAAGTATGGCGATTCTTCATCGGTGATGGGCGCGGGAGCGGGGGCGTGCGAAGCCAGGTAGAGGGTCTTGCCGTCTGCGCCCCAGGCCAGCCCGGGGATCCAGGCCCAGTCGCTGTGGGTGTTGAGCGGCGTGATGCTCAGCAGGGGCTTCAGGTACCCGCCATCCTGGTCCACCAGCCCGATCCCATCCGGGCGCGCATAGGCGAGGCGGCCATCCGCCGAGTAGGTGAACGAGCTGCCCCACCATCCATAGACCCCGCCGCTGCTGGCGTCCAGCATCTTGCGAGGCGAGCCGCCGGTGATGCTCACCCGCCAGAGGTCATTGTTGGCCTGCCAGCCGGGAGCGGCCTCGCGCGGCTCGACCGTGGAATAGGCCACCGAGTTGGTCCCGGGGATCCATTCCGCGTAGTGGACGACGTTCTTCGCGTTCAGATACTGCGGCTTGGGCGTGGTGTTGCCCACGCGCACCACCCACAGGGTGTTGATCTCCTCGGAGGCGGGCTTTTTGGATTTGCGGGTAAAGATCAGGTACTCGCCGTTCGGTGAGAGCTTGAAGACCCGCCCGTCCAGGTCCCCGGTGCCCACGATCAAGCGGCGGTTGGCCGTGGACCCGTCCATCAGCCAGGCGTTGCCCGCCGCCAGGTACGCCAGGCTGCCGGGGATCGTCAGGGGCGTGAAGGAGGCCTGCGCGCCGATCATCACGATCTCGGGCGAGGCCTCCTGTATCACCTCCGCCTTGACCACCGTCCGGCCGGTCTCGACGCCGTCCTCCAGGATCAGGCGGTAGGTCATCTCGGTTTGCCCGTTCACCCCGGCCTGCACCAGCCGCGTCTCTCCCTCTGGCATGGTTTCATTGCGGATCACCTGGTGCTCATACGGGACCGTCACAATCTCGGTCTGGAAGTCCTCCTTCACCCGCGTGAGCTTGATGGAATCCCCGTCCGAAAGCACGGTGTAGAAGGGCGGATCCGCCTGGTCCAGCTCCCCCGGGGCCAGCCCGGCCTGCTGGAGCGCCTGCAGCACAGTGCTCCCCGAGTCAACCTGCACCTGGCGGGTGAGCCCCTCTGCGGTGATCGAGACGGTGATCCCCCCGCTGAACTGCGGCGAGCGGCACCCCGCCAACACGAGGAGTCCCGCAAGGATGGTCAGCAGCAGAGGGAGGGGCGGGTGGGTGCGATGCATGGCTGCGGTATAATCCAGCCGCTATTTGACCCGGCCGGTGAGGCTCATGATGCCGTTCGTGATCGTGATGTTCTCCAGCCGGAAGCCGGTAGCCGCCGGGCCGAGGGCGCCGGTGTAGGCTTCCGAAATGAAGGAGCTGACCAGGCTGTTCAAGGCATGCGGGGCGGGCAGGGGACCGAAATCGGCGGAGATGACCTCGATCTTCGGCTGCCCCTGCGGGTCCACGCCGGCGCTCAGGATCACGGCGCCGTTGGCGGTGAAGACGCCCTGCTTGAATTTGCCATACACCTGCACCTGCCCATCACGCAGCAGCACCTTGGGCTCGGTCAGGAAGGTGTTCCCATCCTGGGCCAGCCGGGCGGCAAGCAGGGAGGTGAGCTGCGATTCATTGAACTGGAAGGTTACCGGCTCCCCCAGCACACCGGATTCGATGGCCTGCTTCACCTGGTCACGCAGGCTCTGGGCCGCCTCCGGCGAGACCAGGACGGGATCAGCGGGATAGTCGGGCCCACCCACGAACAGCGTGCAGGCGAGTGACGCAAATGCCAGCACCAACAGAAATACGGGAAATGCGAGTTTTTTCATGCGCGCAACTTGGACTAAAATTCGTAAGCCGGGAGCAATTATAGCATGAGCGAATCAGCCCCTTCTGACCTGCCATTGGCCGTGAACCTGGAGGCCATGTTGTTCGTCGCCGCCGAGCCGGTGACCCTGGCGCAGCTGGCCGCGGCCCTGGATGTGACCATCTCCGTTATCGAGCGCGGCCTGCGCGAGCTGGAAGACTCTCTCGCCGGGCGCGGGGTCCGCCTGCAGCGCCACGCCGGGCGGGTCCAGCTAACCACCGCGGCAGAGCTGGCGGAGATCATCGAGCACTTCCTGGGGCTGGAGGCCATCGCGCACCTCAGCCGGGCAGCCCTCGAGACGCTGGCCATCGTCGCCTACCAGCAGCCGGTGACGCGCCCGCAGATCGATGCGATCCGCGGGGTGAACTCGGATGCGATGATGAAAAGCCTGCTCGGCAAGGGGCTGATCCAGGAGGCGGGCCGCACGGATGGCCCCGGGCGGCCGATCCTCTATACCACCTCCCCGGTGTTCCTGCAGCATTTCGGCATCAACTCCCTCGGGGAAATGCCGCCGCTGGCGGTGCCGGAGGTGGACACGAGCCACCCGGGGGAACTGCTGAAGGGGTGAGACAGCCCCGGCTCCTGCCGCAAGGGAGGGATGAAAGAAAAATAAGTCGGGAGACCTTCGGTCGCGCGGCGGCGGGGTCTCCCTCCGCTATTGCTCTGGGACGCTGCGCGCGAGACCCACGCCTAGCGAGAGCCTTACTCTTTTGCTTCGCTGTAGGAATCCAAAACATCTCTCCAAAGAATATCAAAGAGTTGAATTAGATTTTGCCCTAATTCATTCCCAACATATCCGCCAAAAGTTTTGCTCAGATGATTTACAAATTCCCATTCTGTTCTCCAATCATCTTTGGAACTTGCCTCCGTCAATTTGGAGATCAAAACCTCCAATGCTTCCATAACACTTTTTAATGCCGCATCCTGATACAAACTGAGAGATGTCTTCCCAAGCAACCTTTTTAGGAAGCGGTCATGACCTGCTCCCGAATGTTGTGCCCGTTCTTATGTTAGCCCAAGCCGGGGAACTAGCGAGAGCCAGGCTTGGG
Source organism: uncultured Anaerolineaceae bacterium (assembly GCA_964608885.1). Taxonomy (GTDB): domain Bacteria; phylum Chloroflexota; class Anaerolineae; order Anaerolineales; family Villigracilaceae; genus JACPVF01. The sequence goes on from CAZSPX010000015.1 coordinate 3,823, forward strand.
GGACGGGGGGGGATGATATTCCAGTGAACTGTGCAGGCAAACCGTTAATTTTCCGTTCTCATACTAGCAGACCAAATCCACGGCTAAAGCCGTGACTACCAGTGTGGGGATACAATGGGGGAATCCAATCGAGCCCAAGGGTGACCTCATGCCGGACTTCTCACCGCTCTTTCAACCCATCCATATCGGGCCGGTGCGCGCCCCGAACCGCTTCTACCAGGTGCCGCACTGCAATGGCTTCGGCTGGAGGATGCCGCGCGGCCACGCGGCGATGAGCGGCATGAAGGCCGAGGGCGGCTGGGGCGTGGTCTGCACCGAGGAGGTGGAGATCCATCACAGCACCGACCTGGCGCCCTTCATCGAGGGCCGGCTGTGGGAGGATGCGGACATCCCCGCGCTGGCGCTGCTGGCGGATGCGATCCATGCCCACGGGGCGCTGGCGGGCATCGAGCTGACGTATAACAGCTTCGAGGCCTCCAACCTGTACTCGCGGACGCCGGCCTTTGGCCCGTTCTCCATTGGCATCAGCGGGGGGAGCGGCTACGAGCCGGGGCAGACGCGGGCTGCCACGCGTGAAGACCTGCGGCAGGTGCGCAAGTGGCACAGGCAGGCGGCCCTGCGCGCCCGGAAGGCGGGCTTCGACATCATCTATGCCTATGCGGGCCACGGCCTGAGCCTGGCCATCCAGCTGCTGGCCCCCTGGAACGACCGCAGCGACGAGTACGGCGGGTCGCTGGAGAACCGGGCCCGCTTCCTGCGCGAGCTGATCGAGGATACGAAAGAGGCCGTAGGCGACAAATGCGCCGTCGCGGTCCGGCTGGCTGTCGCCGCGCCGGGGGCCGCCGGTGAGTCCGAGGTCGCGAGCGAAGCGCAGGAGATCCTCGGTCTCCTCGCCGAGCTGCCGGACCTGTGGGACGTGAATGTCAACGATTGGAGCCGGGACTCGGCCACCTCCCGCTTCGAGAAGCAGGGCTTCCAGGAGAAATACATCTCCTTCGTCAAGGGCCTCACCTCCAGGCCGGTGGTGGGCGTGGGGCGCTACACCGACCCGGAGGCCATGCTCTCCGCGCTCCAGCGCGGCATCCTGGACCTGGTCGGCGCGGCCCGGCCTTCCATTGCAGACCCCTTTCTCCCGACCAAGATCCGTGAAGGCCGCATCGAGGATATCCGCGAGTGCATCGGCTGCAATATCTGCGTCAGCTCCGATACCCGCTTCGTCCCGCTGCGCTGCACGCAGAATCCCACCAGCGGGGAGGAGTGGCGGCGCGGCTGGCATCCCGAGAACATCCCCCCGGCGAAAACCGCGAAGGAGATCCTGGTGGTCGGCGCGGGTCCGGCCGGTCTGGAGGCGGCGCGCGCGCTGGGCCAGCGCGGCTACCGCGTCTCCCTGGTGGAAAAGAACCGGGAGGCAGGCGGCCGCCTGCGCCTGGAGGCCTCCCTGCCCGGCCTGGGCGAATGGCGGCGCGTGGCGGATTGGCGCCTGACGCAGCTCCGCAAGCTCGCGGAGGTGCGCTTCTATCCGGAAAGCCCGATGGAGGCGCAGGATGTGCTGGCCTCAGGGTGCCGGGATGTGGTGATCGCGACGGGCTCTGCCTACCGCCGCGACGGCCTCGGGAGGGCCCTGCGGAGGCCCGTGCCCGGCTGTGAGCGTGACCACGTCCGCACGCCGGATAATCTAACCGGGCTGATCGCTAGCGGGAAGGACTCGGTCTCCGCCCTCTGGCCAGGGACACAGGGCAGGCAGGTCCTGATCTACGACGATGACCATTACTGCATGGGCGGCTTGCTGGCCGAATGGCTGGCGGAAAATGGCTGCCGCGTGACCCTGGCGACGCCCGCTCCGGGCGTGTCCTACTGGACGCAGTTCACCCTCGAGCAGAAGCGCATCCTGAGGCGGCTGCGCGGCCTGAAGGTGGACTTGCTCCCCGACCATGTGCTGGCTTCCATCGGCCCGGACTCGTGCTCGCTCCAAAGCACCCTCACGGGTGACCTTGTGGACCTGCCCGCGGGGGGTGTTGTGCTGGTCACCGACCGTCTCCCCAACGATTCCCTCTACCACGCGCTGCTGCCTGCCCTGCAGGAGGGCCGGCTGGACTCGCTCAGGCTGATCGGGGATGCCGAAGCCCCCGGCCTGATCGCCCAGGCGGTCTTCTCCGGGCACCTGGCGGCGCGTGAATTCGATGAGCCCGCCAGCGATGGGACGCCTTTCAAGGTCGAGCGGATCACACTTTAATCTATTGGAGTCACATTGAGCGAACTTCCAAGCCGGCGCGACCCCTACGCTGCCTTCCGCCACCGCGATTTCCGCCTGCTTTTCGCGGGGCGGCTCATCACCACCTTTGGCGGGCAGATGCTGTCCTTTGCCATTGGCTGGGAGCTCTGGCTGAGGACCCGCAGCACCTTTGCACTGGGGATGGTGGGATTGGTGCAGGTCGTGCCGGTCATCTTGCTCTCGCTTCCCGGCGGTCACATCGCCGACCAGTTCAACCGCAAGCGGATCGTCCTGGTCATGCAAGTCCTGCTGGCGATCTGTTCGCTGGGGCTGGCCTACCTGTCATTCACCACGGGACCCATCCTCCTGATCTACCTCTGCCTGCTGGGGATCGGCATCGCGCGCGCCTTCTATGACCCGGCCGCCTCCACGCTTCTGCCGCAGACCGTCCCTCCGCAGGTCTTCACCAACGCGGCGACCTGGTCGAGCAGCGCCTGGCAGTTCGCCGCCATCGTCGGGCCTGCCGTCGCCGGGATCATCGCCGCGCTGTTGGGGAGGGTGACCATCATCTACATCCTGGATGCTTTTTTTGCACTTACCTTCATGTTGCTCGTCACCCTGATCCGCGGCCGGAAGCTGGCGCTGGCGCCCCGCACCGCGACCCTCGATTCGCTTATGGAAGGCTGGCGCTTCATCCGCGGGACGCGTGTCATATTAGCGGCCATCACGCTGGATATGTTCGCCGTCCTGTTCGGAGGGGCAGTCACGCTCCTGCCGGTGTATGCCACCGATATCTTGAAGGTGGGCGCCACCGGCCTGGGTGTCCTGCGAGCCGCGCCCTCCATCGGTGCGATCCTGGTGGCCTTCTCCCTCACGCACCTCCCGCCCTTCCGCCGGGCCGGGAGGACCCTGCTCCTGGCGGTGGCGGGCTTCGGGGTGGCGACCATCGTGTTCGGCCTCTCGCGCAACTTCCTGCTTTCGGTGCTGATGCTGGGGACTTTGGGCGGGCTGGATAACATCAGCGTGGTCATCCGGCATACCCTGATGCTGACGCGCGTCCCCGATGAGATGCGCGGCCGGGCCTCGGCAGTGAACAGCATCTTCATCGGCGCCTCCAATGAGCTGGGCGGGTTTGAATCCGGTGCGGTGGCCTCGCTGATAGGCGCGGTGCCCTCGGTGGTCGTAGGCGGCATCGGCACCCTGATCGTGGTGATGGCGATCGCCCGCTTCTTCCCGGAGATGCGGGCGATGAAAACCCTGGAGGCGCACCCGGACGAGGACCTCGTGACTGAGGCGCCGAGCTCCTCCGTTGAGATTTGAAATATCCAGGGGAATCTCTGACCGGGGCCGGAATTCTGCAACTTTCCACGGAAAAATGCGTAGGAAAGGGTAGAAATCCCACGGAAGGAGAATGTACATGTCTGCAAATCGATCCAATGTCGGGCCCCTGGTCGGTGGGGCTGTCCTGATCGCGATCGGCCTGATGAGCCTGGCGGGCCAGTTCTTCGGCCAGCTTGGCTTCTGGGGGATCATCTGGCCCTTCTTTATCATCGGCCTGGGAGCGCTGTTCTTTGTCGGGATGTTCGCGGGTGGAAAGTCCATGGCCGGGCTGGCCATCCCGGGGACGATCATCGCCGCCATTGGCCTGATGCTTTTCTTCCAGAACATCACCGGCTACTGGGAAAGCTGGTCCTATGGCTGGACCGTGATCCTGATCGCGGTTGGCCTGGGGATCTTCATCATGGGCTGGTATGCCGGGAGCGAAGCCCAGCGCAAGAGCGGGATCAGCCTCATGAAGGTGGGAGCCGTCCTGTTCCTCATCTTCGGCGGGTTCTTCGAGATGTTTTTCAACTCCACCCCCTTCTCCAGATACCTGTTCCCGGCCGCGCTGATCCTGCTGGGCCTGTACCTGGTCCTTGCCCGGTCGGGCGTCTTCAAGAGCAGCACGGAGAGCGTGGAAACGCCCATCGAGCTACCGAAGAAAGAAGGAGAGTGAGAGATGAAAAACCGCTCCTTCTTCGGCCCGTTCCTGCTCATCACCATCGGGGTCCTGTGGCTGCTGGCCAGCCTGCGTGTCATCCCGTCCTCGAACCTGTGGGCGCTGGTGAAGTTCATCCCCTATGCGCTGATGGGCTTTGGAGCGGCGCTCCTGGTGCGCAGCCAATGGCCCGTGGCCGGGCAGCTCCTTTCCGGGCTGGTGCTGGTCGCGGCGATCGCAGCCGTCATCTTCGCCCCGCAGCTCGGCTGGAACAAGGCGGACCTGTGGAACCTTAATCTCGACTTTGGAGGCGGTGTGCAAGGCTCCGGGAATGTAACCAACGAGGTCAGGAAGGTGGGAGATTTTAACACCATTGCCATTCAATACCCTGCGGAGGTCCTGATCCGCCAGGGCGAGGCCGTCTCTGTGGTGATCGAGGCGGAGGATAACCTGCTCCCACAGCTCACCACGGAGGTCCGTGGCGGCACCCTGGAGTTCGACAGCAAGCAGCAGGATTGGGCGGCGCGCGTCAACCCCACCAGGCCGGTCAAGGTCACCATCACCGTGAAGGACCTGGAGAAGATCGATTTCTCCAGCGCGGGGAAGGTGCAGGTGGAGTCGCTGGAGGGGCAGCGCCTGAAGGTGGTCCTGAGCGGCGCGGGCGACATCACGCTGAACAACCTGAAGCTCAAGTCCCTGGACGGGACCTTGAGCGGGGCCGGGAGCATCCACGCGGATGGCGCGGCGGATGCACTCAAGATCGGCATCAGCGGTTTCGGCGGATTTGAGGGCGGTGATCTCGCCACCCTGACGGCGGAGGTCCATATCAGCGGGGCCGGGGATGCCACCGTGCGTGTGAAGAACAACCTGAATGCCTTCATCACCGGGGCCGGCTCGGTGAACTACTTCGGCTCACCCGCCGTGCAGAAGAATATTTCGGGCGCGGGAAGCGTCAAGCCTGCGGATTAAAACTTTGCATCAGGAGCCTGCTTCCATCGGAGCAGGCTCCTTTTGTATCTTGCAGGAAGGAGGTTGGGGGTACATTATAATAGCGCCCTATGGAAGAACGTCTACAGAAGATCCTGGCGCAGGCCGGGTATGGGTCACGCCGGGCCTGCGAGGTCATCATCCAGGCCGGGCGTGTGAGGGTCAACGGCCAGACCGCCATCCTTGGCCAGAAGGCCGACCCGCTTCGCGATAAGATCATGATCGATGGGAAGCCGCTGGCGGCCGCGGAATCGCTGGTCTACATTGCGCTGAACAAACCGCGTAATGTGCTATCCACGGTGGAGCCGGAGCCGGGAGACGACCGCCAGACCGTGAGAAGCCTGATCCCGCTGGAGGGACATCTCTACCCGGTGGGCCGGCTGGATTTCGAGAGCGAGGGTCTGATCCTCCTGACGAATGACGGGGACCTCACCAACCGGCTGACGCACCCTCGCTACGGGCATCAGAAAGAGTACCGGGTCCTGCTGGCGCGGCGCCCGGACGAGTCGCAGCTGGCGACGTGGCGGCGCGGGGTGGTGCTGGAGGATGGTTACAAGACCGCCCCGGCCGAGGTGCGATTCGAATCGACCTCGGGCAAGGGCGCCTGGGTAAGGGTGGTCATGGGAGAAGGGCGGAAGCGGCAGATCCGGGAGATCGGCATGCTGCTGGGGCTGCCAGTCGTGCGGATCATCCGGGTCAGGATCGGGGCGCTGCGGCTGGGGAACCTCAAGCCCAGACAGTGGCGGCACCTGACCCAAGAAGAGGTGTCGAGCCTCAGAGGTGAAAAAAGACAGGCCGGCAGGTAACTGCCGGCCTGCTGCATCTCAGGGAACTGGATCAGCTCTGGCGGATGTCCCAGAACTTCTGAACGACGCCTTCCACGGCCTTCTTGACCGCATCCTTCTTGTTGCCTGCGACCTTGAAGGTGACCAGGCGGGTACCGGTATCCGGACCTGTGAACTGGCCGAAAGCGATGAAGTTGCCGCCGATATCGGCGATGGCCTTGGTTAGTTTGGCAAGCTCGCCGGGGGTATCGGCGACCTGGGCGGTGACACGGATGCCGGGTTCGCGTGCACCCATCAGCTCCAGGAAGATCTTGAAGAGATCGGTCTCAGTGATGATCCCGACCACATGTCCGCCATCGACCACGGGAAGACCGCCGAACTTGTTGTCAGCCATGACCCGGGCGGCCTCTTCAATGGGGGTATCGGTCTTCACCGTGATGACCTTGCGGGTCATCACCTCGGAGACCTTGATTTTGCTGATCAGGTAGTTGATCTCCCAGACACTGAGGCTGGTGACCGGGGAAGGCGAGGCGTTGAGAAGGTCCTTATCTGAAACGATGCCCACCATTTTCCCGTCCTTGATGACGGGGGCGCGGCGGATATGCTCCTTGCGGAACAGGGCAAGCGCATCCTGGACAGGCATGTCAGGCTGGACCGAAATGACGGGGCGGGACATTCTTTCACCGACGAGCATGGCAGACTCCTTGCGGGTATTGTGAAAACGGTTACAAGCGGATTATAGACCTAATTCCGATTTTATTTGTCACAAATCCGACAGGAAGGATATCACCCGGGGAAATCAACTCCCAAATACGCTGATTATGCGGGCGACGTGCCGGGCATGCTTGAGGTACAGGTCCACGCGAATGTTCTCGTTGGGGGCATGGATGCGGGCATCGGGGTAACCCATCCCGCCAGTGGCGACGGGAAGGCCCAGGTCATGCACGAAGGGATGGCTAGGCCCGGAGCCCCCGGTGAGGGGGACGAGCATCATGGGAACACCAAAGACCTCGCGGGCGGTTTCCGCCACCATCTGGATGAAGGGGTCGTCAGGGTCGGTGCGGGCGGGGGCGTCTCCGCCGAGATCGGTGATCTGCACATCGGTAAAGCCCTGCGCGTCAAGGTGCAGGCGCAGCTTGCGGAGAATGTCCGCAGGATCCTGATCGGGAATAAGACGGAAATCCACCTTGGCAGAAGCGCGCGCCGGGAGGACTGTCTTGGAGCCCGGCCCCTGGTAGCCGCTCGTCAGGCCGCAGATGGTGCAGGTGGGGGAGAATACCTGCTCGATCTCGAGATCCACGCCGCCAGTCAGCCCTTTGAGAAAGTAGGGAACGCCGTAGCGGGTCTTGTATTCATCGGCGACATCCGGGAGGGCAGACATCAGCTCGCGATCGCGGGCGGAGGGCGGTTTAATATTGTCATAGAAGCCTGGTATCAGGATGCGCTCATCCGGGCCTTTCAATGAGTTCAGAGCCCATACCAGCCGCCAGGCAGCGTTGGGGAAGATGCTGCCGCCCAACCCTGAATGGACATCCGTGGAAAGCAGATCGATGGAAAGCTCCACGTAGCAGATGCCGCGCAAGCCGAGATACTGCATCGGGGTGTCGGTATGGTCCACGCCGCCGAACTCCCAGAGGCAGGCATCTGCGGCCAGGAGGTCCTTGTGGGTTTGAACGAACTCCACAAGGTGGACGCTGGCGGTCTCCTCCTCCCCTTCGATGATGAATTTAATAGTGCAGGGCAATTCTCCCTGCTCGGCAAGGACGGCATCGATGGCGGCAAGGCGGGCGCTGATATGTCCCTTGTCATCACTGACGCCGCGGCCAAACATTTTCCCATCCCGGCGGCTGGGCTGAAACGCCGGGGTCACCCAGAGCTCCAGCGGCTCGGGAGGCTGGACGTCGTAGTGATTGTAGATGAGCAGGGTCTTCGGGCCGCGGCCCCTGCGCTCAGCGGTGACAATGGGGGAGCCGGCGGTCTGGTGGATCTGCGCGGTGAAACCCCGCTTCTGGAGCATTTCCGCGACCAGCGCAGCACATTCATTCAGGCCGATCTTCTGGGCCGATATGCTGGGCTGGGCGACGAGACGGGCCAGCTCGCCAAGGCTCTCATCGAGGTGCGATTCAAGATAAGCATCCAGGCGGGAGTGATCAGACATATGCGTCTCCTATTTCACAAGTTCCAGGATCCAGCCCAGCGAATACGCCCCCGCAAACGCGAAGGCGGTCATCTTGATACATTGTCCGATCCAGCAGAAGAGCAGGAAGCGGGCCACGCTCATCTTGCTGACACCCGCAGCCAGACCGGCCAGATCGAAAAAAGGGTTGGGGATCGCCGAAAGGACCAGGATTGCCCATCCGCCGTATTTATTCACCCAGGGGAGGATGCGGTTGTAGATCGCGGTGCGCTCGACCACAGCCTGACCCCCAAAGCCAGCCAGGAAACCGGAGAGCTCTCCAAGCGCGCCGCCCGTCCCGGCGGCGAGGCCCACCAGCCAGGGATTGAAGATATGGCCCATGGCGAAGACCACCGCCACGCCAGGTGCGGGGAGAAAGACCGTTGCATTTGCGAGCAACGTGATCAGGAAGATGCCCGGGTATCCCCAGGCAGCGAATTCCTGCACTCGGTCGCGGATGCTGAAGACGAATACGCTGATCGCAATGACGACCAGGACCGCCAAAATGCGCGCAACGGCGAGCGCCCAGCCGGGCAGGCCCGGGCGCGGCGCGGCGGCCGGCTCAGCTTTCTTCGATATCGACACGGAGGATCTTCACGCCGGGATATTCGGGGCGAGCGGGATCGCGCGGGGGGATGGACATGAGGACATCCATGCCCTCGACCACCTGCCCGAAGATGCTGTGCTTGCCATTCAGCCAGGGCGTGGGGACATGGGTGATGAAGAACTGGGAGCCGTTCGTGCCGGGTCCGGCGTTGGCCATGGAAAGGATGCCGGCCTTGTCATGTTTGAGGCTGGGATGGAACTCATCCCCAAACTTATAGCCGGGGCCGCCAGAGCCCGAGCCGGTGGGGTCGCCGCCCTGCGCCATGAAATCGGCGATGACGCGGTGAAAGATGATGCCGTCATAAAAGCCTTCGCGGGCGAGGAACACGAAGTTGTTCACGGTCATGGGAGCCTTATCCGCAAAGAGCTCGATCACCATTGTGCCCTTATCGGTCTCCATCCGGGCCTTGTACTTCTTCTTGGGGTCGATCTGCATGGCGGGCGGGGTATTCCACTTTTTGGTCATTAAGTTCTCTCCTTTTTATGCCCTCAACAGGGCGTTGATGCGTGCCACCACCATATCGAGGGCGGCTTTGTTAAAGCCGCCCTCGGGGATGATGATGTCGGCATAGCGTTTGGACGGCTCTACGAACTCAAGGTGCATGGGCCGGACCGTGGCCATATAGCGCTTGATCACAGATTCGGCGGTGCGGCCGCGCTCGCTGATGTCCCGCTGCAGGCGGCGGATGAGCCGCAGGTCGGGGTCGGTATCCACGAAAATCTTCACATCGAAGAGCCTGCGCAGCTCGGGCTCGGCGAAGATCAGGATGCCCTCCACGATGATCACATGGCGTGGCTGGACTGTGAAGGTCTCGGATGTGCGGGTATCGTGGGCGAAATCGTAGATGGGGACCTGCACGGGCCGGCCGGCGCGCAGTTCCTGGATATTGGCGATGAGCAGTTCCGTTTCCAGCGAGTCGGGATGGTCGAAATTGACCTCCGCCCGCTGTGTGGGGGGGAGGCCGCTCAGGTCTTTGTAATAGAAATCGTGCTGAAGGAAGGCGATATGGTCCGCACCGACCCGGTCCAGGATCTGCTGGACTACCGTGGTCTTTCCCGATCCTGAGCCTCCGGCAATCCCGATCACAACCGGCGCGACGTTTGTCATGCGCCGAATTATACCTGTTAATAAAATAGCTCCGGGAGGGGTCCGGAGCCAGTAAGGGAGGGGTTGCTTCGCCGGCGGCGGATGGACCCGCCATCCACCGCCGGCTCGCAACGACACATCTCACATCCCGGCCATATAGGCCAGGCCGATCGTCCCCGGGCCGGCATGCACTCCCACCGCCGGGCTGACCGCGGTTAACAGGCTCTCGTCAGGATGCATCCGTGAACCAGCCTCCTCCAACATCCGGACGGCTTCAGCCTCGGCATTCGCGTGGAGGGTGGCAAGACGCACCGGGGATTTTCCATGGGTCTGCTCTTCCACGAGCTGGATCACCCGCTCCAGCGCTTTCCCGCGGGTGCGGATGCGCTCAATGGCCTCCACACGGCCATCCCTGAGCTGGAGGACCGGTTTCATGTTCAAGGCGGTGCCGATGAAGCGCTGGGCACCGCCGATGCGCCCGCCGCGGTGCAGGAATTCCAGGGTGTCCACGGCGAAGAAAACGCCCGTGTAATCCCGGGACTTTTCGGCGAGCGCCACCGTCTCGGACAGGGAAGCGCCATCCCGGGCGGCGCGCGCGGCGGTCAGAACCTGGAATCCCAGGGCCATGGCCGTGGAGTTGCTGTCGATCAGGGTCACCTTGTCCCCTGCGGCGCCGATTTCCTCGCGGCCCTGGATCGCGGACTGCATCGTGCCGGAAAGCTTGGCAGAAAGGAAGATGCCCACTACATCGAAACCCTGCTCCACCAATCCCTGAAAGGCCTTCTGCATGTTCGGAACCGAGACCTGGGAGGTGGAAGGCATGACCCTGGCCTTGCTAAGCTTCGCATAGAATTCGTCTGGAAGAATATCGACCCCATCTTCATAGGTCTCCCCGCCCCATATCACGACCTGGGGGACGATGTGGATGTTGAGCTCGCGGCAGAATCTTTCTGGAATATAGGAAGTGCTGTCGGTAACAAAAGCGATTTTGGACATAATGCCTCCCGAAACTGGATTATGCCCATATAAAACCCCGATCCTGTGAAAACGTTGCAAGAACAGGCTTTCTAATGCTCATGGTATAATATTTCGCGTAAGTCTGTCCTAAAGATCTTCACCGAGGAGCCTGAATTGGCCTTCAACCCCCTGAACTGGCTGCTAGGCCTGTTTTCGCTGGACATAGCCATCGATCTGGGAACGGCAAATACACTTGTCCACGTACGCGGAAAGGGGATCGTCATCAATGAACCTTCCTGGGTAACAATTGACAAGCGGCTCCGCCAGCCCCTGGCAATCGGTCTGGAGGCCAAGGAGATGGTCGGGCGGACTGCCGCCAACGTAGCGGTGATCCGGCCGATCCGGGATGGGGTGATCTCGGAGTTTGACGTTACCCGGGTGATGCTGGAATATTTCATCGGAAAAGTACACGAGCAGAGTGTTGTACCCCTGCCGAGGCCGCGGGTTGTGGTGGGGATTCCCACCGGAGTGACCGAGGTGGAAAAGCGGGCAGTCTATGATGCCGTCATGGCCTCGGGGGCACGACAGGCATTTCTGATCGAAGAGCCGATTGCGGCGGCCCTGGGGGCGGGACTGCCGATCGGGGATGTGAAAGGCTCTATGGTGGTGGATATTGGGGGCGGCACGACCGAGGTAGCGGTGATGTCCATGAGCGGTGTGGTGCTCTCTCGTTCCTTGCGTGTAGCCGGAGATGAAATGGATCAGGATATCATCCAGTATCTCCGAAACAAGTATAATCTGCTGGTCGGTGAAGGCAACGCCGAACAGGTAAAATGGCGCATCGGCTCGGCCTATTCACTACAGCCCGAGAAGACGATGCAGGTGCGAGGCCGCAACCTGGTGACTGGCTTGCCTGAATCTGTCGAGGTGTCGTCCATCGAGATCCGGGAGGCACTGGCTGGTTCCGTCCAGGTGATCCTCGACACCGTGCGGGATGCCCTGGATGAAGTTCCGCCCGAGATCGTAGCTGATCTTATGGACATCGGCATCTGCCTGGCAGGCGGAGGGGCGCTCCTGCAGGGGTTGGCCGAGCGCCTGACGGACGAGCTGAAGCTGCGCGTGTGGGTGGCGGAAGACCCGCTCACCTGTGTGGCACGCGGCGCGGCCATGATCTTCGAGGATTTCGATGCATCCAGCCGGCACCTCGTAGGGCTAGAGCGCGGCAGCACGCGCCACACCCGTTAACCATCCGGAACGCCTTTCGAGGCGCTTCTGCTGCAAGAAGGAATGAAAAACCTCTTTTCCAGATCATTACAAACGGCGGTCATTTTCCTGGTTGTAGGGGGGATCCTGGCGCTGGCACTGGGGGGCTTTTTCAGCAGCGCATCCAACCGGTTCACGGCATCTCTGGTGGGGGTACAGACCTGGATCTCGACCCGTGTCCTGGCCATCCAGGATTTCCTGACCGCGCCTCGCGATATCGCATCGCTGCGCACGCGCAATGCCGAGCTTGAAGCAGAGGTGGCGCAGCTGCAGGCGCGGGTCATTGAGCTGCAGCAGCGCGTCAACCAGACCGACATCCTGGCGGCGCTGGTGGACTTTTCCCGCAGCAACCCGGAGAGCACCTATCGAGCGGCAGCCGTCATCGGGCAGGACCCGAGCCCCTTCCTGCATTACGTGGTCATCAACCGGGGCTCCAACGATGGGATCCGGCGCGGGATGGCGGTGGTTAACAACCAGGGCTTGATCGGGCGTGTGGATGCAGCCATCGCGGATGCTGCCCGGGTGCAGCTCATCACTGATCCGGCCTCCAGCATTAATGTCCGCCTGCAGAATGCTGACACGGATGCGGTCTTGAACGGATCCGTTACCGGGGATGTCAACCTGGATATGATCTCGCAGGATGTGACGGTGGAGCCGGGAGACCTGATCCTGACCTCGGGGCTGGGAGGCGGTTTCCCTCCGGATCTGATCATCGGCCAGGTGGTCTCCACCCGGAGCGTGGATGTGGAATTGTTCCAACAGGCCACGGTCCAGTCGGCTGTGGATTTCTCCCGTCTTGAGATCGTTCTTGTAATCACCAACTTCCGGCCGGTGGACATCTCACCACTGGTACCTACAGTCACCCCCTGACATCGAATGAGGAATCTTGTCGCGCTGCCACTGCTTGGACTGGCGGTCATGCTCCAGTCGTCGGTGTTGAGTCACATCACCCTCCTCTCAGGGTTTGCCGACCTGCCCCTGGTCATGCTGGCAGCCTGGGCGATCCAGCCACAAGTTGATTCAGGGTGGCAGTGGGCCTTCCTGACCAGCCTCCTGGTAGGATTCGTCACACGAGTCCCCTGGCTGGCGGTGGGATTGGGTTACTTTACCGTGGTCCTGGCGGCCATCCTGCTGCGCAAGCGGGTCTGGCAGGCTCCGCTGGTGGCCATGCTCACGGTGACCGTCGTGGGAACCCTGGGTACCCACCTGCTCACGTATGGCGCGCTTGGGGTAGAGGGCAATTTCCTTCCCTTCACCGAGGCAGCCAGCATGGTCACGCTGCCAAGCCTGCTGCTTAACCTGCTTTTTGCCATCCCCGTGTACGCCCTGATGCGCGATCTAGCGCGCTGGGTCTACCCGGGCGAGGAGATACAATGAGTTCTTCAGCAACCCCTCGAGCCTCGCGGTTCGAAACCTGGCGACTTATCATGGTATATGCGATCGTGTTTGTCGTGCTGGCAGTTCTGCTGGGACGGTTGGTCGTGCTGCAGGTGGTGGGCGGCTCGGACTGGCAAGAACAGGCGGTGGAGAACTACACCAAGTCCCTCAGCCTGCCTGCGGCGCGCGGCATTCTCTATGATCGGAATGGATCGATCCTGGCTCGCAATGTGGCCTCCTATGATGTCGTGATCACACCCGCCAATCTCCCGGACGATGAGGCCGACATCCAACGCATTTATCGCGAACTCTCGTCCATCACCGGCGTTCCCGTAGGGGGACCCGTCACGGACGAGTCGCTTGCGCAGGCCAAGCTTTTCTCGGCCTGCGTGGAAGGACCGAGCATCTCGGACATGGTGGCGCTGGGAGATTCGCTGGCCCCTTACAGCGCGGTAAAGATCAAGTGCAATGTGAGCGAGGAGGTTGCCCGTCTGGTGCAGGAGCGCCAGATGGATCTGCCAGGAGCCTCGGTGGCGGTCGAGCCGGTGCGTGAATATCCCACCGGATCCCTGACCGCTGCGGTGGTGGGATTCCTCGGTCCAATCCCGGCGGCGCGTGAAGCAGAATTCCGCGCCCGGAATTTTGAGCCCAACCGTGACAAGGTCGGGTATTCAGGCGTCGAGGCCTCTCTGCAGGACATCCTGGCCGGTCAGAACGGCGAGCGGATCATCCAGGTGGATGTGGCAGGCAAGGAACTGCGCAACCTGGAACCGCCGTTGGCGCCCACCCCGGGCGATAACATCACACTGACGATCGATACACGCCTGCAAGCCATCGCCGAAGCCTCTCTCATGCAGGAGATCAATTACTGGAATGCGTGGTTCGGCAAGATCCGCATTTCCAGCGGCGTGGTCATTGCCATGAACCCCAAGACCGGTGAGATCCTGGCGATGGTTTCCTTCCCGACGTATGAAAACAACCGCCTGGCCAAGATCATCCCGGCCTACTATTACCAGCAGCTGAGCGAAGACCCGCGGCATCCGCTGTTGAATAATGCCATTTCAGCAGAATACCCGCCCGGCTCCGTATTCAAGCTTTCGACCGCAACCGGGGCATTTAATGAAGGCGTGGTGGACCTCAACAAGATCATTTTTGCGCCGGGCCAGCTGGAGCTGTGCGAGAAATTTCTCCAGACCGACACCTGTTCAGGAAACCGCGTACGTCCATTTCGCGACTGGATCTATGATACGCGTCCTGAAGGTTTTGGCCAGATCGACTTCCTGCACTGCATTGCCTACTCCAGTAACGTGTGCTTCTACAAGCTGGGAGGTGGGTTCGAGAATGAGATCCCGGAAGGATTGGGGATTGTCCGGCTGGGAGAGTACGCGCGCGCGTTGGGGTATGACCGGCGCTCGGGCATAGAATTGCTGGGCGAGGCAGACGGGCTGATCCCCGACCCGGACTGGAAACGGATCACCACCACTGAGAACTGGTCGACCGGCGATACGTATATTGCCAGTGTAGGGCAAGGATATGTGCTGGCGACACCGTTACAGGTATTGATGTCGGGAGCGACGATCGCCAACAATGGGAAACTGATGCAGCCCACCATTGTCCATGAGGTGACGGATGAGGATGGGAATCCCAGGGAAGTCTGGTTCAATCCTGCGGATTTTACGGTATGGTATGCGCGAACGGTCACGGATTCGGAAGGCAACCAGGAAAAGGAATGGAGTGATCCGGCCGTGCCGGGTTCGCGCCGTACCAGCCCGCCGGAAGGAAGCTACCAGATCTCGCCCTTCACCCCGAATGTCAAATGGGACATCACCACCACCCCGCTTATCGAGGGGTACAGCTGCGACCAGGGATACTGCGACAAGACCGGACAGTTCAAGGTGGTCAATCCGGCTACGGTGGCGGCCGTGCGCCTGGGGACGCGCACCGCGGTGACAGACCCGAGCGGAACGCTGCACAGGATGTTCACAGACACCTATCCTTTGCCGATCGCGGTGGCAGGGAAGACGGGGACCGCCGAATACTGCGATGATGTGGCGCGGGCTGCCAATCGATGCCAATTCGGGTCATGGCCGACTCATTCATGGACCCTGGCCTATGCTCCCTACGAGGACCCGGAGATCATCGTCATGGCGTTCGCCTACAACGGCGGCGAGGGTGCGACCGTGGCAGCCCCGATCGTGGCGCGGGTGCTCAAGGGTTATTTCGAACTGAAATCCATCGATCTCGCGCAGGGCAGCCCGGTAAATCCCTGATTTTTCCCTGTCGGAAGGCGGTATCAGGATAAAGAGGCAGTATAATCACGCCAGTATTGGCATGGGTGTCATGGAAAATACCTCTCCCGCGATCCAAATAAAGGGTATGCGCGACGGGCTCCTGGTCACTCTCAGCGGAGAGACCTGGGAAAACCAGCGTGATCTGCTGCTTTCGCAGATCGATGAGCGGGCGAGCTTTTTTCATGGTGCGCGCCTGGCACTGGATATAGGGGCGCTGGCCCTGGGCGTCAATGAAATGGCTGATCTGCGCGACCTTCTCTCGGAGCGAAGCGTGTCGCTCTGGGCGGTGCTAAGCGAATCTCCCAAGACCGAGAAGAGCGCCCAGCTGCTGGGAATGGCGACGCGGATCTCCAAACCCCGGCCTGAAGAGAGCCGAAAATTCGCGGTCGAAGACCTGGGCGATGAGACAGCCCTGTTCCTGACCAAGACCCTTCGTTCGGGAACGCGGGTCGAATTTGGCGGCCACGTAGTGGTTCTGGGGGATGTAAACCCCGGAGCCGAGATCATTGCCGAGGGCAATGTCATCGTCTGGGGGCGGGTGCGGGGTATGGTGCATGCCGGGTCCAAAGGGAACCGCAAATCCATCATCTGCGCGTTGGACCTTTCCGCAACGCAGCTGCGGATCGCGGACCAGATCTCGGCAGCGCTTAAGCCGCAAAAGAACCCCAGGCCGGAGATCGCAAGAATCAGCGCGGATGGCAGGCTGCAATCCGAGCCCTGGCAGGCGGGCTAACCTTTTCAACAGGAAGCGTTCATGACCGGACAAGTCGTTACGATCACATCTGGAAAAGGCGGAGTGGGAAAAACCACGGCCGTTGCCAACCTGGCCGTGGCCCTGGCCATGGACGGGAAGAAGGTTGTTTGCATTGATGGCGACATCGGCCTGCGGAACCTGGACGTGGTCATGGGGCTGGAGAATCGCATTGTTTACGATATTGTGGATGTCATCGAGGGGCGCTGCCGGATGCGGCAGGCGATGATCCGCGACAAACATCTGCAGGACCTGTACCTTATCCCTGCAGCGCAGACCCGGGACAAGAACGCGGTCTCTCCCAGTGACATGGTGAGGGTGTGCGAGGAGCTGCGCCCGGATCATGATTTCATCCTGATCGATTCACCGGCTGGCATTGAGCGCGGCTTCCGGAACGCCATTGCGGCCGCGGACCGGGTGCTGGTGGTGACCAACCCGGAGGTCTCGGCGGTGCGGGATGCCGACCGGGTGGTGGGCATCCTGGAGGCGGAGGAGAAATACTCCCCGGCGCTCATCCTCAACCGGCTGAACCCGGCCATGGTCAAGAACCACGATATGCTCTCCGCGGATGACGTGCTGGACCTGCTCGGGATCAAGCTCATTGGGATCGTTCCGGAGGACGGCGGAGTCATCGTGGGAAGCAACCGGGGTGCTCCGGTGGCAACGGATCCGAAGAGCAAAGCCGGCATGGCGTTCCGGAACATCGCCAGGCGCCTGCAGGGATATGAGGTCCCACTCATGGATCTGGACAAGCAGGGCAGCCTGTGGGACCGGCTGGCGCGCATGACCGGAGGGAAGAAATAACCATGGCAGGCTTTTTTGATCGGATATTCGGGCGCAAGAAAAGCGCCCAGAGCGCGAAGGAACGTTTACAGTTGGTGTTGGTCCACGATCGCATGGACCTTACTCCCGCCGAATTGGACGAATTAAAGGACGACCTGTTGAAGACGATTTCCAAGCATATTGAGATCGATCCGGACGCGGTCCAGATCGCGCTTGAGCGCGATGGCCGTGAGCAAAGACTGGTAGCGGATATCCCACTCCGGAGTGTGGCTCGCCGCCGGACAGGGTAAGAATGCTGCGCGGCCTTTCCTGGCGCAACTTCGACTTCCTGCTGCTCGGCGCGGTGGTGATGGCCTCGGCTTTCGGCATCACCATGATCCGCTCGGCCATTGCAGGCAACGAAGAACTGCTCCCCCTGGCAACCCGCCAGATCTATTTCGCGGCGATCGGAATCGCGGTGATCTTCCTGCTCGCGAGTATTGATTACCGGTACTGGCTGGCGCTCTACCTGCCTGTCTATGTCATTACCATGGGGCTGCTGATCTCCCTTTCAAGCCTGGGACAGGCGGCTTTTGGCGCCCAGCGCTGGTTCACCGTGGGCGTGCTCTTCCTGCAGCCGACCGAGTTTGCAAAGATCTCCGTCATCCTGATCCTGGCGCGCTACTTCGAGAAGAGCCAGGACCAGCCGCGCGACCTCAAGTGGCTTTTGAAAAGCCTGGCCTGGGTGTGGGGACTGGTGATCTGGATCCTTCTACAGCCCAACTTGAGCAATGTAATCGTTACCATGGTCATCTGGGTCTTCATGGTCTGGATGAACGGCATCGAGCTCAAGCAGATCGCCTGGATGGGCCTGGCAGCGGTCCTGGCGGTGGGAATCGCCTTCCCCTTCCTGCAAGGTTACCAGCAGGACCGCATCATCAACTTCCTGCTGCCGGACCCGAACGCCAGTTACGGCGCCACCTATAACGTCCAGCAGGCGCTGATCGCCATCGGTTCAGGTGGATTGTTCGGGGAAGGATACGGCCACGGCACCCAAACCCAGCTCCGGTTCCTCAAAGTGCGCCATACCGACTTCATCTTTTCGGCGACCTCGGAGGAATTCGGGATGATCGGCGGGGTGCTGATCATCATCATCCTGGGATTCATCGTGTGGCGGTGCATCCGTGCGGCACAGAAAGCACGCGACCTCTCAGGTGCCATGATCGCGTTCGGCGTGGCGGCGCTGCTTTTCTTCCAGGGCGCGGCAAATATCGCCGTGAATATGAACCTGATCCCGGTCTCGGGGCTGCCGCTGCCTTTCATCAGTTATGGCGGTTCGGGTCTCATGTCTTTGATGATCTGTATCGGGCTTGTAGAGAGCGTGGCCATGCGCCACCAGGAACTCCAGTTCTGACGAGGAAAACCATTGTCCATCCAACCCGCCCGCACGCGCGTCGCACCTTCTCCAACCGGTCACATGCACCTGGGAACCGCGCGCACCGCCCTGTATGACTACCTGCTGGCCAGGAAGACCGGTGGACAGTTCATCCTGCGCATCGAGGATACCGACCAGAAGCGAACTGTCCCGGGAGCGGAGCAGGAGATCATGGACGGCCTGCGCTGGCTGGGGCTCCAGTACGACGAGGGGCCGGATATTGGAGGGCCTTACGGCCCTTACCGCCAGACCGAACGCCGTGAGATATACCAGAAGCATGCCGGAATCCTCGTCGAGGGCGGGCATGCTTTTCCCTGTTTCTGCACGCCCCAGCGGTTGGAGCAGGTGCGCCAGGAGCAAATGAAGCGCAAGGAGAACCCGCATTATGACGGGACCTGCCGGCTGATCCCGCCGGAGGAGGCGAAGCGACGGGTTGCGGCAGGAGAGCCGCACACGATCCGGTTCAAGATGCCGGGCGAGGGATCCACCGTTGCGCATGACCATTTGCGCGGGGATATCACAACCGAGAACAGCCAG
Source organism: uncultured Anaerolineaceae bacterium (assembly GCA_964608885.1). Lineage (GTDB taxonomy): Bacteria > Chloroflexota > Anaerolineae > Anaerolineales > Villigracilaceae > JACPVF01. The sequence continues at coordinate 23,027 of CAZSPX010000015.1, forward strand.
CTCAATGATTATGTACTGCTGAAGACGGATGGGTTTCCCACGTATCACCTTGCGGCGATGGTGGATGACCACGAGATGGGCATCACGCATGTCTTCCGCGGGTCGGAGTGGCTGCCGACATTTCCGTTGCATGTCAATATTGTGCGGGCGTTCGGGTGGAAGGAACCGGTCTGGGTTCACCTGTCGCTTTTCCTCAAGCCGAGCGGAAAAGGGAAAATGAGCAAGAGGGACGTTGCGGAGGCCGTGAAAGACGGGAATTCATTCTTTGTGAAGGACCTGCATGAGTTGGGCTTCATCCCTGAAGGCGTGAACAACTGGACCGCGCTGATGGGGTGGGGCGTCCCCGAAGATGACGTGATGACCATGGACCAGATGATCGAGCGCTTTTCGATCGACAGCCTGACGCCTTCGCCGGCGGCGATCAACTACCAGAAGCTGGACCACTTCAACGGCGCGCACATCCGGTTGCTCCAAATCAAGGACCTGGCAGCACGCATCAAGCCGTACCTCCTTCGGGAGGGGCTGGAGGTACAGGAGGACAGGCTGCTAAAGGTGGTGCCGCTGATTCGGGAGCGGCTGGTCACGCTGGACGACTGCCTGCCCTTCGCAGCCTTCTTCTTTAAACCCGAAGTGAACCCTGACCCGCAGGAACTGATCGCAAAGGGATTGGACGCAAAACAATCTGCAGAGGCGGCACGCAAATCTTATGAAATCCTAGCCGGGCTGCCTGAGATCACCCACGCGGCCGCGGAGCCGCCGATGCGAGCGTATGTGGAGGCCTCGGGCCTCAGCGCGAACCAGGTATTTGGCATTCTGCGCGTAGCCACAACGGGCCAAAAGGTCAGCCCGCCGCTTTTTGAAAGTATGGAGATCATCGGGCGGGAGAAGGTCTTGGAACGAATTAAAAGGGCAGTAGAGATCTTAGATAACGTCTGACAGGTCTGACAAGTCTAAGCTGTCTTACAGGTCGAAGCAACTACGAGTACCGCTAATCCAAAGGAGAAGTTGTACTGATTTTATGCCTGATCTATGTTGTCAATATGATAAGGAAGGGGTTCCTCGCCCACGGCGTGACGCTTTTTTGATTTTGCCAGATAAGCTATCAGGCTGTTAATCTGTCTCTCGGCCTGATTCGCTTTTTGATAAATATCTTGAAACGATCTCTCGTCAAGATAACCCTGATCGCGTGCGGTGTAGGATTGAGACTGGACCTCACAGACAGAGCGCCGCGAATACCCGAGGAACTTTAAGAATTCGGAATCTGATCCTGCGCCGAAACCCTCGGCAATGTTGCTCATTACCGATACCGCAGCTCGTCTAATCTGGTCCTTCAGGCCATAATCCCTGTCAAAATGGGATAAGCGCGTAGCCTCATAGATCAGATTCACCAGTTCACGAGATGTCTGCCAGCAGTGCAGATCTTCAAAGCCCTTGATGGTTGTCATGCTTCCCTCCTGACAAAATCATCCTTGCTGCCGGCCAGATCACCATTCCCGGATCCCCAGACTTGGAGGATAGGTCCGATGAATTGGACCTGTCAGACTTATTCGACCTGTCGGACCTGTCAGACCTTATAAACTCTTGCGGCTATTACGACTTCTGTGACTTCTCAATCTTCGCCCAGGTGTCCTTAAGGGTCACGGTCAGGTTGAATACCAGCCCGCCTGGAGCGGAATCGAGATCGGTGCAGAAATAACCCTGGCGCTCGAACTGGAAACGGTCTCCGGGCCGGGTGGAACCCAGCAGGGGCTCTACATATCCCCAGAGGATCTTCATCGAGTCGGGATTAATGGCATCCAGAAAATCCTCCTCGCCTTC
>CAZSPX010000016.1:0-24829 GCA_964608885.1 uncultured Anaerolineaceae bacterium
ATCAGGTTCTGAAGCTGATCGACGCTGGAGAGAAGGTCATTTCCTTCCCCTTCGATGGGTACTGGATGGACCTCGGAAGGCCGGATGATTATGTTCAGGCCACCCAGGATTTCGATGCGATGAAGCCGCAGTTCATCCGCGAGGACTAGCATGGATTGGCGCGTGCCCCTGGCCGACATCGATTTTGGTGAGCAGGAAGAGCAGGCTGTGACCGGTGTCGTCCGGAGCGGCTGGCTGAGCATGGGCGCCGTTACCGGGCAGTTCGAGCAGGAGTTCGCGGACTTCATAGGTTCCAGGTATGCCATTGCAGTGACCAACGCGACAGCTGCCCTGCATATGGCTTGTCTTGCGGCGGGGGTTGGCCCGGGGGATGAAGTGATCGTCCCTTCGCTCACTTTTGTGGCCACTGCCAATGCCGTTCGCTATACGGGGGCTGTTCCGGTCTTCGCCGATATTGAGAGTCTTGACTCTCTGACCATCTCTCCCGCCTCCATCGAAGCCTGCGTCACCGGCAGGACGCGCGCCATCCTGGTAATGCATTATGGCGGTTATGCCTGCGATATGCCGGCCATTATGGAGATCGCCCGCAAACACGAGCTGGTCGTGCTGGAGGACTCGGCCCACGCGATTGGTTCGAAGTTGGATGGCCGCTCACTTGGCACCTGGGGGAGCGTGGGCTGCTACAGCTTCTTTTCGAACAAGAATATGACCACCGGCGAAGGTGGGATGCTCGCGACCCAGGATCCGGTGCTGGCTGAGCGGTTGCGCCTGCTTCGTTCGCACGGGATGACCACCCTGAGCTGGGACCGCCACCAGGGCCATGCCCACGCGTATGATGTGGTGGAGCTGGGCTATAACTATCGTATCGATGAAATGCGTTCGGCCATCGGCAGGGTCCAGCTTCGCAAGCTGCCGGCCGGAAATGCCCGCCGCCTTCAGCTGACGGCTCTCTATCGTGAGCTGCTCATGGAGCTCGTCCCACAGGTACGGATGCCGTTTGCAGAGCCGCGCGGCACCTCCTGTTTCCACATCCTTCCGGTGCTCCTTCCCCTCGGGATTGACCGGGATGCCTTCCAGGAGTCCATGAAGGCCAGGGGCATACAGACCAGCAATCATTATCCGCCGGTCCATCATTTCATGATCTACCGTGAGCAGTTTACCCGGCAGAACCGGGATCTGCCGGTCACCGAAGAGGTGGGCCGCCGCCAGGTGACCCTGCCCCTATTCCCGGCCATGACGGGTGAGCAGGTACATCTGGTGGTAGAAGCCGTCAAGGAATCTCTTGAAAACCTTTCGATCTGATGCCGTTTGGCACGATCTGATGCAGGAGCGAATATCATGGAGTTAAAACAATATCTGGCAATTGTCAGGCGCTGGGCCTGGCTCCTGGTCCTGGGATTGGTCCTGGGTGCGGCGGGCGGGTTTGCCGTCAGCTATTACCAGACGCCCGTGTACCAGGCCAGCACGCGTCTGCTTGTCACGCGCGCTGCGGCCCAGTCAGCCACCTCCGACCTTGCTTATCTTAATGACCAGCAGTTGGCCCAGACCTATATCCAGCTCCTGACCACCCAGCCTGTCCTTGAGCAGGCCGCTGCCGTGCTGGGATATCCCATCCATAAGAGCCAGCTTCGTGTCCAGCAGATCGGCAGCACCCAGGTCATCCAGCTGATTGTCGAGGATCAAGATCCCGCCCGCACTACCAATATTGCCAATGCCTTGATCCAGGCGCTCATTGACCAGAACGAAACCCTTCAATCCGGGCGCTATGCCAGCACCGAGGAGAGCTTGCAAGCCCAGATTGACCAGGTGCAATCGCAGATCAATAATTTGCAGGCCCAGATCACCAATGTCTCCTCTGAGGAGGTCAAGGACCAGCTAACCCAGGTCCAGACCCAGATCGATACACTGCAGGCGCAAGTTTTGGCGCTGCAGGATGAGATTGCCAAGCTTAAGCGCTCTTATCAGAATGAAGCAAACAAGGCCAGTCTGGCCGCCAAACAGGCAGAGTTGGCTCAGTTGGAGCCTGTTCTGGCGCTCTACCAGCAGATCTATACCAACCTGGTAGTGCTGGGAAAACCTGTGGAGGGCGAGCCGGTCAATTCCACGCGCCTCTCCCAGCTTGAGAAGATGCTCAGCCTGTACCAGGAGATCTATATCAATCTGCTGACCAGCATAGAATCGGTCCGGCTGGCCCGCCTGCAGAACACCCCCAATGTGGTCCAGATCGAGGCCGCCGCGCTCCCCTCCGATCCCATCCGTCCGAAGCCTGTACAGAATACCCTGCTCGCTGCCGCGCTGGGCTTGATGCTTGCCGCCGGGATTGTATTCCTCATTGAATATCTTGACGATACGATCAAGTCGGTGGATGATGTGGAGCAGGTGCTGCAACTGCCGGTCGTCGGCTACATCGCGAAAATGCAGTATAGTTCCGACAGCGATGAACGGCTGTATGTTGTCCGCCAGCCGCGCTCCCCGGTGGCAGAAGCTTTCCGCTCCCTGCGTACCAACCTTGAGTTCTCAAGCGTGGACAAGCCGCTGCGCCGTTTATTGGTGACCAGTCCGAGCCCGAACGATGGCAAGACCACCATCGCTGCCAACCTCGCGGCCATCATGGCCCAGGGAGGGAAACGTGTCATCCTTCTGGACGCGGACATGCGTAAACCCCAGGTCCACCGCTTCCTGGGGGTTTCCAACCGCGTGGGTCTCAGTGACATCTTCCGCGGCTCGATTCCTGTCAGCATGATCCTGCAGACCTCCGACCGGGCCAAGGATGTCACGGTTGTGACCAGCGGCAGTCTGCCGCCCAATCCCACGGAACTCCTTGCCTCGAGCCGCATGGACCAGATCCTTCAGGAACTGGGAGAGCGCGGGGATATGATGGTCATTGATGGCCCCCCCTCCCTGGTGGCGGATGTGCAGGTCCTGGCCTCCAAGGTGGACGGGGTTGTGCTGGTGGTCCAGCCGGGGCATACCCATGTGGATGAGGCCCGGGCCACGCTCGAACAGCTCGCGCGAACCGGCGCTCACGTGATCGGTGTGATCTTTAATCGCATCCCGCGTGACCGCTTCTACTATTATGGTGGCTATCGCTATTACTCCCCTTATCACAATAATGGGTACAGTTATTATTCCTCCAGGGAGGTCGCCAGCCGGGACGATGCCCAGGAGGAGCTGAAACCTTCCGGGCTGAGGTTCTTCTCTACTCATCGCGAGGACAAGTCGGGCCAGCGCCCCAGCGTTCAGGCCGACCAAAAGGCCAAATGATCTTGAGGCAGGTGGTGCTGCGACATGGATATCAACAAGGAAAAGACAGCCGCCATCCCGATCGACCGCTGTATTTCTCTCGGCCTTCAGGAGGATCCGCAGACCGCCCTGGGGTTTCCCTCCATTTGGAACTACTGTCATAAGGCGCGGCCTGCCGCCCCGGTAGCTCTGGCCTGGCAGAGGAATTGCTGCCAGGTCGAGACCTACCACCAGTGCCCCATGCTGCAGGAAAATGCCGGACACCGCCTTCCGGCAGAGGCCCGTTATCATGCTGCTTTGGACCCCTCCGGAGTCCTGCGCGGGCAAGGCCTCGGTTTGATCATCCTGTTACTTGCATTGCTGGCGGGCGGCCTCCTGGTGGGCTGGCTTCTTAATACAGGCAGGCTCCAGCTGAACATTGCCCCGGTATCCGTCGCGCTCTCACCCACCGATGACCCTCCTCCTGTGGAGCAGGCGGGTCCTGTGACCGGTGCGGTTGTGACGGATACGACCTCGCCCACGGCTCCCCTGGCTCCTGCCGGGAGCGAGCCCGTCGCCCTGCTCTCGGCGTCACCGGCTGCCCCCTCGTGTGGATATCAATTGGAGCAGACCATCCGCGCTGGGAGGGACTTCATCATCCATCGCGTCCTGGCCGGGGAGAATCTGGATAAATTCGCAGCCGACAATAAGACCTCGGTGGAGGCGATCCTGGCCGCCAATCACCAGCTCCCCGTCCCTCTGCGCGTGGACTGGGTGGTTGTGATCCCTGTGGGAGTCACCGACCTGCAAGGCTTGCCTCCTTTTGAGCCCTATTTCGAGTCGGCGCAGGGGCGGCGCTTGACGGACCTCGCTGCGGCCCTCTCGGTCGAGGATGCGGTGCTCCGGCGTTATAACGGCTTTGATCAGGAGTGTTCCACCCTCTCCGGTTGGTTCCTCGTCCCCCGCTTCCCCACCCCCTGATACCCCATGCCTTCCATTCTGTTTGTCTGTTATGCCAATCAGTTCCGCTCGCCCGCGGCCGCCGTATTCCTGCGTGAAAAGATCAGGGAAGCGGGCCTGGAGGGGGATTGGCAGGTTCACAGCGCAGGCACCTGGCCACAGGCCGGCGCCACGCTGCCGTATGCCCTGCTGCGTGAGCTGGAGCTGATCGGCGTCCCCATCCGGGACCATCGCTCCCGCCCGGTGACCCATTCGATGCTTGTGGGCACAGACCTGATCCTGGTAATGGAGCACGGCCAGGGGGAAGCCATCCGGGCCGAGTTTCCGGAGGTCAGCGACCGTGTGTTCCTCCTGTCAGAGGTCGCTGAAGGCCTTGCCTATGATATTCCGGACCCGGTCCGGGACCACAGCCAAACCTTTCCCGAGGTCGCTGCGGATCTGAGGGAGCTTGTCAACAAGGGGTTTGAAGAGATCTGCCGGCGGGCTGCCTCAACAGGCAGTTCGGTTGAGACCGGGAACGCCGGTGCTGAGGAACCGCTGGAAGGCGGGCAGACCCCGTGAACAGCCAGCGCCTCATCGCTCAGCGACAGGGGGATACAAAGGTTCAGGCTTCCGCCACTGAGCTCCTTAAGCTGGTTTTGGATAACCTGGATTCCCCTGAGCAGTTGGACCAGCATCCCTGGGTCCACAGCCGCATGGTCAGCGAGCAGTGTTCCCGCCAGCCCGGCCTCCTGGATCGTCCCCGCGGGCAGCAGCTGACAGAGGCGGTTGCACAGGTTTTCCAGGATTCGCTTCCGCCTGCCCCGCCGCGGCAGGGAAAGCGGCTGGATACGCGCTGGGCCCAGTTCGGACTCCTTGCTGCAAGGTATTTTTATCCCTTCCGGTACAAGACCTCCTATCCGGTCTCGCTGCGCGAGGCTTGGCATGGCATGGATGCCGCCATCCAGTCTTTTGTTTTCGATGGCCGCCAGGATGCGGGTGAGGCCGAACGCCTCCGCTATGCTCTGGTCGCGAATGAGCCGGAGGTCGCGCCAGAAAGTACGCTCAGCGACTGGCATCGCCAGGGGACGGAAAAACTGGCCGCAGCCATCGAAAGGCGCGAGAAGACCCTCCAAAGCCTGCCTGTCACGGAATCAGGGACTGATCCCGCTGCCCCTGTGAGGAAGTCACGCTTGAAGGCCCGGTGGTTGTGGCCTTTCGTGCTCGTCCTCCTGGCCCTGCTCATCACAGGGACGGTGCTGGGGGTCAGGGAGGGGAAGCGCGTCTATGCTCAGGCCCTGGTGGTATGGAAGGACGCCAGCAGTCTTAAGGCTTTGGCTGGCGCGGGAACGGACCTTTCCACATTGAAGCAGGCAGGCCCGGCGCTTGCCCTCCTCCGCAGCGATTTCAACCTGCTGAAGAGCGAGGTGGATCCGTATCTGCCCCTTGGCCGCTGGCTTCGTTGGGTTCCCGTGTATGGCGGGGATCTTGCCTCGGCTGGCACGCTGGTGGAGACCGCCGATCTGGTCTTGCAGGGCGGGGAGCAGGCCTATTCCGCACTGACCCCCTTCGTGGAGGCCCTGGAGACCGGCCGGCCGGTGACCCCGCCCGAGGCGGTCGCCATGTTGAAGGATGCGGTGCCCGGGCTGACACAAGCGCGCCAGAGCCTGGACCGCGCCTCGGCCCTGCGCGCCGGGCTGGAGGCAGCGCAGCTATCGCCCCGCACGCGCGGGCTGTTGGAGCAGTACTTGGATCCCCTGCTCCCCAGGCTGCAGGACGGGTTGGACGCTGCTCTGGCGCTGCCTCCTCTTCTCGGCGCAACCAGCGAAGGCCCCAAGACCTACCTCCTGCTCGCGCAGAACGAGGATGAGCTGCGGGCTACCGGGGGCTTCATCACTGCCGCCGGGAATCTTGTGATCCGGGATGGACAGATTCAGTCCCTCGCCTTCAAGGATTCAGGGGCACTGGACAACTGGGCCATGCCCTATCCGCCCGCGCCCTGGCAGCTGGATGAGTATATGAACAGCCCGGTGCTGATCCTGCGGGACTCGAACTGGTTCACCGATTTCCCGGTTGCAGCCGAGTATGCCGAGTATCTATATTCCTATGTCTCCGATCACTCCGTGGACGGGGTCATTGCCTTTGACCAGCACAGCCTGGTCATGCTGCTGCAGGTGCTTGGCTCTGTGGAGGTGGAGGGACAGGATGGGTTTGTGGACGCCTCCAACGTCCTGGCCTACATGCGCAAGGCCAAGACGCTCGGCCCCGCGGATGGGGTTTATACGGAAGATTGGACGAATAAATCCTTCCTCGGCGACCTGGCTGCAGCGGTCCTGCATAAGCTGTATGCAACCCCATCCAGCGACTGGCAGGCGCTTGCAAAGACCCTGCTCTCCATGCTGCAGGAGAAGCACCTCTTGGTCCAGCTGGATGATCCCAAGCTCTCCGAGGTCCTCTCGAGATACGGGTGGAACGGGTCCGTGACCCCCGCAGCCGGGGATTTCCTCCTGGTGGTGGATTCCAACGTCGGGTTCAACAAGACCAACGCGGTCGTGTCCACCGACCTGATCTATGATGTGGACCTGACCGATCTCTCGGCTCCGGTTGCCTCCCTGACGACCGTGCACAAGAATGGCAGCCCCCTCATGGAGGCGTGCAAGCATTGGGACAAGGTCCGCGTTCCCGGGCAGGAGAAGTACCCCATCGATGACTGTTACTGGGATTACATGCGCGTCTATACCCCGGCAGGGGCGGAACTCCTTGATTCCGAAGCCCAGGATATCCCCGCCGCCTGGATGATCCAGGACACCCCCGTGAAGGCTCATGTGGACGTCCTGGACGAGGAGGAGATTCCCGGCCTGCAGGCCTTTGGCGCTATGCTGGTTGTTCCGGGCGGCCGGTCGGTTCAGACCGGGATGAGCTATTCGCTCCCCGCCGGCATCCTTGCCCGGGAGGAGGGATCCGGGCTTGTGACCTACCGCCTGACCGTGAAAAAACAGCCCGGGACCGTCGCAGTCCCGATCACGATCCGCCTGCACCTTCCGGCGGGCGCCAGCGTGGAAGCCGCTCCGGGGGGGGCCACCCTCCAGGGAAGCAACCTTCTCTTTACCGCCGACCTGAGGCGGGACCTCTTCCTGGAAGTCGATTTTTCCCTTCGTTAGCTCACCATTCAGCCAAATCCGGATGAAATCCGGAGCTTCCCGCCTCCCGCGGGGTGCTAGAATATCCTCAGGCAGGCGGCTGCAAAAAGCCGGCCTGCAAGATCAGGAGGAAACCTTATGAAAACCGGCCTTCGTTACGCTGTGTTTATGCTCTTCGTCGTCGCCGTGCTGGTGCTCGCGCAGAGCGGCACCGCCTGGGCCAATCCCAGGGCCGAGACGGCCCCGGTCGGCGCTTCCAGCGGTTCATCCGCGCCTGAGGCGGCTGCCGATGGCAAGGGGACCGTCAAACCGCCGCCCGGTCACATCACCATCACCCAGCCCGGTACGTACAGCGTGGGCGGCTGCCTGGTCCGGGTTGAATCCCTGGCGCCGGGGATTACTCTCACGGTTCAGTTCATCCCCCGGTATCAGTATGGCCGGAAGATGGATGATGACCATCCGAAATTCCGCACCGGCACCTGCAGGATCATCTACTATCAGAACGGCAAGCAGATCGATGGGATCCAGGATCCCGAGCAGGGCGTCGTCTCGGCGTGTTTTGCGGCCCCCCAGACTCCTCAGGGCATCGTTCATGAATATGGCTTGAGGGATCATAATTGGCATCACCAGCGCACCACTTATGAGGTGTATGACCCTGCGACCGGCACCTGGCGGCCTGCCAATCCGGGAGAACCGGCTCTCACTTGCGGCCAGGCGAACCTGTCCGGTTATTACCTGGTCGCCAGCAACTGACCTTTTTCTGACGTGGGTGGAGGATGAGGGGGCATCCTCCCTTGTTTATTTATGGAGGTTTCCACCTCAGTCCGCTCCCCGCAGGTCTTGCCTCCGCTGGTCCTGGCGGTCACGCTTGCCGGGGCCTATTTCCTCACCATGGCCCCGGGCTTGACCTGGGCGAATGACGGTGCGGACGGGGGGGACCTGATCGCGGCTGCCGCGACCGGTGGGGTGGCACATCCTACGGGGTATCCACTTTATCTGCTGCTGGCCCGCCTTTTTCAACTGATCCCGCTTGGATCGCTGGCCTGGCGTACCAATCTGATGTCAGCGGTTTTCGCTGTGGGGGCGGCGGTGTTGGTCTATCTCATCGTCCGCCGCGAGACCGGACGCTGGCCGGCGGGGCTCGTCTCGGGTGCGGCGGCCGGGCTTGCACCCCTGCTCTGGTCCCAGGCCGTCATCACGGAGGTGCATGCGCTGCAGGCCTTCCTGGTTGCGCTTGTGATCCTTCTTTCGACCGGTCTGCGGTCCGAGCGCCGTAAAAAAGTTCTCGACGGGCTGCGTGGTCTGGTGCTCGGGCTGGCTTCGGGCAACCATGTGACGATCCTCCTGCTGCTCCCGGTGGTTTTCCTGGTGAACAGCTTCCGGTCGCAGGAGACCGGGAAAAGGCGCAGGCTGGATTGGGCTGCCCTGGGCTGGCAGCTGCTCTTTTTCTTGATCGGGGCGTTGATCTACCTGCTCATCCCGCTGTGGGCAGCGGCCCATCCCCCGGTCAACTGGGGGAACGCGGTGACCCCCGCCCGCTTTGGGTGGCTGGTTTCCGGAGCGCTCTACCAGGACCAGCTCCTGAGCGTGCCTTTTTCACAGGCCGGGGAGAGGCTGGGCGCATGGGCCGGGCTGCTGCTCAAGCAGTTCGGGCTTCTGGGGCTTTTCCTGGGCGCGGCCAGCCTGTTCTTTTTTCAGCCGCGCTCGCGCCTGTTCCAGGTCACGCTGTGGACCCTGGTGGTTTATTCGGTATTTGCGATTGGGTTCGGTTCGTTCGACTCTTACGTGTACCTGATCCCGGCCTTCCTGGCATTCTCGATCTGGATCGGCATCGGTGCAGGCGGGCTGCTGGACGTGATCACGCCTGAGGCCCCGCAGCTGGCAGCCCTCGCCGGGCTTGGCATGGTCGTGTTCTTTGGCTGGCTGGGATGGGTCCACCTCCCGCCGGTGAACGCCTCGCAGGACGGGCGTGCGGAACGCTTCGGGCGGCAGGTCATGGCGGAAGCCCCGCCGCAAGCCCTGGTGTTCGCGGAGGGGGACCGCGCCGCCTTCGGTCTCTGGTATTTTTATTACGCCCTCCGCCAGCGCCAGGATCTGACCGTGATCGCCTCCGGCCTGCTGGCATTCGATTGGTATCGGGAAACGCTCCGGGCAAATTACCCCGGCCTCCAGTTGCCGGACCTGCTGTTGCCCGGGACGATCAGCGCGGCGAACCCGGGGCTTCCGGTGTGCCGGGTGTCCTGGTTTGATGAAAGCTTCATCGAATGCAAATGAGACAGAAGAGCAAGACATCGGATCTATACAGGGGAAATAGGAGTGGAACCATGAGGATCGGTGAGATCGCTGAACAGACCTGTGTCTCCAAATCCATCCTGCGCTACTACGAGTCCATTCATTTGATCCCGCATCCCGGGCGCGACGCTTCGGGGTACAGGTGCTACACCGCTGCAGATGTGGAGCGCATCCGCCTGGTGGTGGGAGCGCGCCTGGTCGGCCTGTCGGTCGCGGATATCCGCGCCGTCCTGCGCATGCAGGACGAGGGCAAGTGCCCCGAGGCCCGGCTGATCGAATTGTTGGAGAGCAAGATGAAGGAGGTCCGCAGACGCATGCAGCGGCTGAAGGCCGTTGAGGCCCACCTGGTCCAGCTTCATGCGATGGGGGTGGAACTGGAGGCCGGCAGGGCCTCCCGGCTCGGGGTGCATAGCACTGACGCCGAGTAATACTGCGTATAGTCGAGCCGTTTACACGGCAGATCTTTCTTCCCTGATCTGACTATAAAGACCCCGGTTCCGGGGTCTTTTTGTTTTAAGTTCAGCTGCCAGCCAGGGCGGTCAGCGTCTGGAACGCGGCGTAGATCGTGACCATATCCTCCGCGGAGTAGCCCACCTTTCGGTCTTCAAGCCGCCTGGCTCCCGGCAGGAGAACGGCTTTATCGGCCATCTCGGATTGGGTGAATTCCACCACCATCTCGATGGGAGCCTCGACCTTGAATGGGGCGGGGGCTTTCCCGTCTGCCAGCCGGCGGACCGCCTCCCGGGCTGCGGCCTCGATCCTTCCGCGCGTCTCCTCCGGGGTCAGGCATTCCGCCGACATCCTCCCGGTGGCTCGTTTGACCTCCGCCGTTTCGAGGCTGCCGAAGAATTCCCGCCCCTCGGCGCAGGCAGCCTGGTCGCCTGAGAGCATGATGACCGGCACCCCGAAGTGTCCACACACGGCGCCGTTCAACCCGGCTTCGCCGGTCAACCTGCCGTTAATCCACAGGTTCGCCACGATGGTATCCGACCACGTGTGATCGAGGATGGCCTGCTTTGCCCCGCTGCGCGCGTGGTAGCCCACGAACATGACCCCCTCCACCCCCTCGTCCACGCCCTGCACCATGGAAAGCGGCATGGGCGTCCCGGAATTGAGCGTCACCCTTGGATCCAGTTCCTCCAGCAGGAGGTTGCGGTTATGGTCGTGTCCATCGGTCACGCTGACGCGGTCCGCTCCTCCCGCAAAGGCCCCCCGCACCGCTGCATTGACGTCCTCCGTCATCAGCCTGCGGAAGCGTGCGTACTCGGGGTGGGCCGGGTTCACCTGGTCCCAGTGGACCACTCCTGTGACCCCTTCCATGTCTGCGGCGATCAGTATTTTCATCCGGGCCTCCTCCGCGCCTCTCCAGTATAACCCCCGCCCGGGAGGTTACAGGTCTGCGAAGGCCCGCCCGGCCGCCTCGATGGTCTTAGCAATGATCGCCTCGTTGTGGACCGTTGACAGGAACCCTGCCTCGAACTGCGAGGGCGCGAGATATACGCCGCGTTCCAGCATCCCGCGGAAGTATTTTCCGAAGCGCTGCGTATCCGCCTGCCTGACCGTCCCCCAATCCACCGGCGGGACCTCGCTGAAGAAGGTGGTGAACATGGTGCCGAGACGCTGTTGCTGGATGGGTATGCTCCTGCGCATGGCGGCGGCCGCGATCCCGCTCTCCAATTGGCGGGCGCGGCTCTCCATCTCCTCCCAGACCTCCCCGCCGCGGATCAGTTCCAGCGCCGCGATTCCCGCACTCATTGCCAGCGGATTGCCCGCCAGCGTCCCGGCCTGGTACATGGGCCCTGCTGGCGCGACCATTTGCATGATCTCTCTTTTACCGCCGTAGGCGCCCACCGGAAGCCCCCCGCCAATCACCTTCCCCAGGGTGGTCAGGTCCGGGCGGATCCCATAAAAGGTCTGCGCGCCCCCGCGGTGGACGCGGAACCCCGTCATCACCTCATCGAAGATCAGGACCGCCTCCTCACGCTCTGTGATGGAGCGCAGGCCCTCCAGGAAGCCCGGCTGAGGCAGGACGACGCCCATGTTGCCTGCCACCGGCTCCACGATGACCGCCGCGATCTGCCCGGGGAGCTGCTTGAAGAGCCTCTCCACCGAATCCAGGTCGTTATAGATCGCCACCAGCGTATCCTGCACGGTCCCGGCGGGCACCCCCGGTGAATCGGGCAGTCCCAGCGTGGCCACACCCGAGCCGGCCTGCACCAGCAGCAGGTCCGCGTGACCGTGGTAGCAGCCCTCGAACTTGATGATCTTGTCCCGCCGCGTGAAGGCCCTCGCCAGCCGCAGCGCGGACATGGTGGCCTCGGTCCCCGAATTGACGAAGCGGATCATCTCGATCGCCGGCATGAACTGCATGATGGATTCTGCCAGTTGGAGCTCCAGCGGGCTGGGGGCGCCGTAGGAGGTGCCCTTCAGCGCCGCGGACCGGATGGCCTCGATGACGGCAGGGTGGGCATGCCCAGTGATGAGCGGTCCCCAGGAAAGCACGTAGTCAATGAAGCGGTTGCCGTCCACGTCCACCAGCCAGGGACCTTCGCCGTGGTCAATGAAAAGCGGTTGCCCGCCCACGGCGCGGAACGCACGCACCGGCGAATCAACTCCGCCAGGCAGTAATTTCTGAGCTTGCTCGAAAAGTTCAATGGATTTCGTGTAGTTCATATACATCTCTCAAAGAAAATGTGGGCAGGCTGGCTCAGGAATAAGCTCCTGACCTCTCGGTAATGGCTGCGATCGCCCGCTCGGCGGCCAGCTGCCCGGAATGGATGCAGTCCGGGATCCCGATCCCCCGGTAGCCATTGCCTGCCAGCGCCAGGGCAGGCTGCCTTTCCAGCGCCGCCTCCACCTGCTTGAGCAGCGCCGGGTGCCCCAGGTTGTACTGCGGCATGGCCTTCTCCCACAGGTAAGCGCGGGCGAACAGCGGCTCCCCCAGGACCCCCAGCGTGAGCCGCAGTTCTTCGCGGGCCAGTTCCACAAGCTCCTCCTCGTCCCAGGCAAGCTCCTGCCCGGCGCGCCCGACGAACACCCGGAGCAGCGCAGTTCCATCTGGCGCCCGGTGCGGGAATTTCGTGGAGGTCCAGGTGCAGGCCAGTGCCTTGCGCCCCTCCCGCCGCGGGATCACGTATCCAAATCCGTCCAGCGCGCAGGGGAGGTCCCTGGTCCGGTAGGCAAGGGAGACGGTTGCCGTGCTTGCATAGGGGATCTGCTCGAGGCTCTCAGCGAGCCGCGGGTCGAGGCCTTGCACCAGCCCCGCGGTGACGTATGCAGGCGTCGCCGCGATCAGCGCGTCCGCGTACCGCCGCTCCCCGGACTTCATCCAGATCGCATACCCCTCGCCCTCTCTCTCGATTCCTTCAGCCTTGGCGTTCAGCCGCAGGTCGGCCCTTTCGAGATGCGAGACCAGCGCCTCCACGATCTCGGCCAGGCCCGTGGTGGGGGTCAGGAATGCGGAGCGTGATCCCTGCACGGCTTTCCCCGCAGACTTCCGGCGCATATTCAACGCGCCGCGCGCCAGTGAGCCGTGCTTCAGCTCAAGGTCCCGCAGGTAGGGGAAGGTGGAGGCCAGGCTCAGCCGGTCCCCGTCTCCCGCGTAGATCCCCGACATGAGCGGCTCGATCAGGTTCTCGTAGGCTTCCCGCCCCAGCCTGCGGCTGACGAAAGCCCCCAGGCTCTCATCCCCGTTGACCGGGTGAGGCGGCAGCACGAAGTCCAGCCCCATGCGCGCTTTCCCGGGCCACGAGACCAGCCCGCTGCGCAGGATGGCCTGCACGTTGGTCGGGATCATCATGGCCAGTCCGTCCGGGAGGGGCAGCAGCCGCCCGCGGCTCAGCACGTACGTGTTGCGCTGGACGGGATTGGTCCCGTGCAGGCGCTCCCCAAGCCCCAGCGCGCGGCACAGATCGGTCGCGTAGAGCTTGGTGGCCAGGAAGGTATCCGGCCCGGCTTCCACGATGAACCGGCCTCCCTCCCCCGGAATGCGCTCCGTGCGGATCTTGCCTCCCCAGCGGTCCGAGGCTTCCAGCACGGTCAGCTCTGCCTCCGGCGCTTGCTTCAATACGTGGTATGCCGCCGCGAGCCCCGCGATGCCTCCGCCAATGATCGTGATCTTCATAAGCGCGGGGCCTTCCATCTCTTGATGATATGTTCGAAGGGAGCCCTGATCTTGTGGGGATTGTGCGGGAACCAGCCCAGCTCCGCGCGTACCGCCTGGTCCCTCAGCTCGGTGCTTCCCCAGGCCAGCGTCGCGCCCAGCACCGCCGCGATCACCGACCTGCGGTCATCCGTGATGAAGAGGGAAAAGATCACCAGCGCCGCGCCCGCTCCGAGCATATAGGGCCACCACAGGCGGCCGAATTTCCGCTCGCCGTGGATGATGAGGGGAAAGCCCATCCCGATCAGCAGCAGGCTCGCGATCCCCGCGAGCAGTCCAAAGCTGTTCATGCCGCTCCGGCCGGCTCGCGGTCCAGGGGGTTCGCCGTGGTGGCCGCCGCGGATTCCGTCAGGATGCGCGCGTGCCGCGGGTTGCGCGGGTTGGCCGGGGCGTGTCCCCTGCGTACCCGCTCCTGCTGCCGCCAGAGTTCCAGCGCATCCCACAGGAGCGTGATCCCCAGGATGCCCAGACCCGCCGAGACCGCGTTGCTTGCGCTGCGCAGCGACAAGGCTTCTAATCCCAAGCCCGCCGCCGCGAACAGGAGGGTCGGAACCCACAGGCGCCTCGAAATGGATTCCACTTTTCGGACCGCCCTGTGCCCCAGCCAGATGCCCAGGAAGGCGCACAGCGCCGCGGCCGGGCCGGTGAGGTTAAGAGTCATTCTCCTCCGCATCGGCTTCCAAACGCTGCGCCTCCAGGATCTGCCTGCCGCCGGGGAGCAGGTCTTCCTGCGCGGCCACCGGCAGGCCGTGGACCAGGTCCACGACCGCCTTCACGTGATCCACCGGTGTGTTCTGCAGGACCCCGTGCCCCAGGTTGAAGATGTGCCCATGCCGCCCCCCGGCGCGCCTCAGCACATCCTGCACCCTGGCCTTGATCTCCGGCAGCGGGGCAAAGAGCGCCGCCGGGTCCAGGTTGCCCTGCACCGCGATGTGCCGTCCCAGCACCTTCCAGCCGTCATCTAGCGGGATGCGCCAGTCCAGCCCGATCACGTCCCCTCCGGCGCGCTTCATTTGCGGCAGCAGGTTGGCGGTGTTGGTCCCGAAGTGGATGACCGGCACTCTCTCCTTCTGCGCGGCCAGCAGTACCCTCTGCGAGTAGGGCAGCACGAAGCGCTCGTAATCCTGCGGACTCAGGGCTCCCACCCACGAGTCGAAAACCTGCACCGCCTGCGCCCCGGCCTCGATCTGTGCCACAAGGTAATCCGCCAGCACGGAGGCCAGCCGGTCCATCAACCCTTCCCATGCAGCCGGGTCGCTGTACATCAGTGATTTGGTCTTGATGAAATCCCGCGTGGCCCCGCCCTCGATCAGGTAAGAGGCCACTGTGAAGGGCGCGCCGCAGAAGCCGATCAGCGGCACCTCTTTCAGCTCCCCGCGCAGCATCCGGATGGCGTCCATCACATAGCCCAGGTCTTCAGAGGGGTTCACCGGCCTGAGCCGTTTCACATCCTCCAGCGTATGGACCGGCCGCTGGATGACCGGCCCCTCGCCCGGCGCGAATTCCAGCCCCGCTCCCAGCGGGATGACCGGCAGCAGGATATCCGCGAACAGGATGGCGGCATCCACGCCCAGCGCCCGCACCGGCTGGAGTGTGACCTCTGCGGCCAGTTCCGGCTGGCGGCAGATCTCCAGCAGGGTGTATCTCTCCCGGATCTTGCGGTATTCCGGCATGTAGCGCCCGGCCTGGCGCATGAACCACACCGGCGTGGCATCGGTGGGCAGGCGCTGGCAAGCCCTCAGGAAGCGCGCATGCAGCGCCGGCAGCGGGATAGTTTCGTGCTCGCGCGAGGTGTTCAGTGTCATTCGCTGTGCTCTCCGCTCACCAGGATGCAAGCCGGGTCGCTCTCCAGCGGGTCGCCGGTGAGCGCGTAGGCTCTGCCTCGCTGGCCGCCGCAGACCTCCTTGTACCTGCATGTGCCGCAAACCCCCTTGTACTTCTCCAAGTCCCGCAGGTCCCTGAAGATCGGGGCGTTCCGGTATACCTCCACCACGTCCTGCTCGCGGACCATTCCCGCGGTGATGGGCAGGAAGCCCGAAGGCTGGATCTCCCCGGTGTGCGAGATGAACAGGAATCCGTTGCCGTCGTTCACGCCCCGCGTCGGGCGGTTGAGCCCATCCGCGTACTGGAAACCCGCCCCCTGGAAGCTGACCTGCTGTTCCCCGGCCTGCCGCTTGCGCTCGATCGCCACCCTCCGGTACATGGGCGCCGCCGTGGCCTTGATATCGAACGGGGCGGTCTGCGCCAGGTCATACAGCCAGTGGAAGACCTGCTCATGCCGCTGCGCGGAGATCATCTGCGCGGCCATGGCGCGCCCGGTCGGCACCAGGAAGAACAGCGACCACTGCACCGCCTGGACCTCCTCGATGAACGGCACCATCTCGTGCAGGATGTCCACGTTATGGCGCGCCACCGTTGTATTGACCTGCACGCTCAGCCCGGCGGCATGGGCGCGGTGCAAAATGTCGAGCGTCCGCTGCCACGATCCTTTCACCTGCCGGAAGTCGTCATGGATCGCGGGTCGCGGCGCATCCAGCGAAAGGGCGATCCTGCGGATGCCCGCCTGGCGCGCCTTCTCGAGCCGTTCCAGGGTGGGCAGAGCCGTGGCCGTGGGGGTCAGCGAGCAGCGCAGCCCCTTCTCCGTGGCAAACGCGATCAGCTCGAACAGGTCCGTGCGCATCATCGGGTCGCCGCCCGTGAAGATCAGGATCGGGCTGTTGCCGAAGCCCGCCAGCTGCCCGATCAGCCTCCTGGCTTCCAGGGTGGTAAGCTCGCGCGGGTCGCGCTGATGCTGGGCGTCCGCGCGGCAGTGCACGCAGGAGTACGCGCAGGCGCGCGTCACCTCCCAGGCGATCGTAAAGGGCGCCAGGTCGAAGTCGGCGTGCAGCATGCGCTGGTCCTGATACTGGCGCTCCGCGGCGGCGCGCGGAGCAAGGTGGGGAGCGGTGTTCATTCGGTTTCCTTCAGGTGCGGGAGTGGGTTATTTCAGCCAGCGCGCGGCTTCCAGCGCATGGTAGGTGATGATCAGGTCGGCGCCCGCCCGCTTGATGGCGGTGAGGGTTTCCAGCGTCGTCTTCTCCTCGTCCAGCCAGCCGTTCGCGGCCGCGGCCTTGATCATCGAGTATTCGCCGCTCACGTTGTAGGCCGCCAGCGGGATCTCGGGGAACGCCTCCTTGACCGTGTGGATCACGTCCAGGTAGGCCAGTGCGGGCTTGACCATCAGCATATCCGCGCCTTCCTCCACGTCCAGCGCGGCCTCGCGCAGCGCTTCGCGCACGTTGGCGGGGTCCATCTGATGGGTCTTGCGATCCCCGAATTTGGGCGCGCCTTCAGCCGCCTCGCGGAACGGGCCGTAGAAGGCCGAGGCATACTTGACCGCGTAGGAGAGCACCGGCAGGTGTTCGAACCCGGCCTCGTCCAGTCCCTCGCGGATCGCCGCCACCATCCCGTCGATCATGCCCGAGGGGGCCACGATATCCGCTCCCGCCTCTGCATGCGAGACCGCGGTCTTCGCCAGGATCTCCAGGGTCTCGTCATTGAGGACGTAGCCCTCCGGGAGGTGCTCATGATAGTGCTCGCCTGTGTTGAGGATCCCGCAGTGACCGTGATCGGTGTACTCGCACAGGCACACGTCGGTGACCACGATCATCTCCGGGGTGTTGGCCTTGATGGCGCGGATGGCCTGCTGGACGATGCCGTTGCTGTCGAAGTTTTCCAGCCCGATGGGGTCTTTCACGGCCGGGATGCCGAACAGGAGGACCGCTTTCACGCCCAGGTCTGCGGCGGCCTCGGCCTCGCGCACCGCCTCCTCCGCCGAGAGCTGGAAGATCCCCGGCATGGAGCGGATCGCGCTGCGCCCGCTCCCGTGCCGCACGAACAGCGGGTAGATGAGATCCCGCGGGTTCAGCTCCGTCTCGCGCAGCATGGACCGCAGGGCAGGGTTAAGTCGCAGCCTGCGCGGCCGTGCGGCTCCGAGGCTCATCCTTCCGGTGATGATCGGGTCGATTCCATCCATGAATTTCATGCTTCCTCCGGTCCCCTGACCCCTGCCAGGCCGCGCAGGTGCTCTGCCAGCCCGTGGGTCGTATACTCCTGCGCCGAGGAGAGGTTCGGCAGGCCCTCTTCCTTCGCCGCCGCCAGCGTGATCGGCCCGATGCAGGCGAACAGGGGGTCTCCCGCCAGCTGCAGGGGGTCCAGCCCGTGTGCGCGTGTGATCGAAACGAAGTTCTGCACCGCCGAGGGGCTGGTGAGCGTCACGGCATACACGCCCTCCCGCAGGGCCGCCAGTCCTCCAGCCTCGGCTTCTGCCGGCAGGGTCTTGTAGACCGCGATCTCGTGCGCAATGCCTCCCTGCATGGCGATTGCCTCCGGCAGCGCCTGGCGGGCGATCTCGGCGCGCGGCAGCAGCACCCACTTGTCGCTCAGCCTCCCGAGCCCCGGCAGGATGGCCTCCGCCACGAACTCCTCGGGGACGAAGTCTGCCTTCAACCCCCGCTCCTGTATCGCCTGGGCCGTGCTCGGTCCAATGGCCGCCAGTTGGGGGAAGGTCCGGGTCTCCAGCCGGTCCAGCCTGGAGGCCCGGTCAAAGACCGCCTCCACCCCGTTGACCGAGGTGAAGATGATCCAATCGTAATGCCCGATGTTCTCCAGTGCCTGGTCCAGGCCCGGGTTTTCCAGCATGGGCTGGATCTCGATTACCGGGAAATGGACCGGCTCGAACCCGGCGGCCTCCAGTTGTTTCGCGAACGAATCCGCCTGCTTGCGCGGGCGTGTGATGAGCACCCGCTTCATCCCTGCTTCTCCATGCCCAGGATCTCCAGCGCACTCTGAGAGATGGCCTCCTGCGCCAGCCTTTGGCCCAGCTCTTCCGAGTGTTCCCCAACCCCTGAGACCCTCACGCTGCGGCTCCCATCCGGAGCCGCCACAAGCCCGGTCAACTCGATCCCTTTGTCGCCTGTGCTGTGTGCATACGCGGCCACCGGCAGCGAGCAGCCCGCGCCCAGCCCGCTCAGGAAGCTTCGTTCCGCCTCCACCGCCCGCCGCGTGGACTCATCCTCCAGCGCCCCCAGCAGTCGGAGCGTTTCCCGGTCAGCGGCGCGGCACTGGACCGCCAGCGCGCCCTGTCCCGGGGCAGGCAGCATCACCTCCAGGGGGATCCACTGGCTGACGTGCTTCTCCAGCCCCAGCCGGATCAGCCCTGCCCCGGCCAGCAGAATGGCGTCGTACCGGCCTTCCAGCGCCTTGCGGAGGCGCGTATCCACGTTGCCCCGCAGCGATTCGATCTTCAGGTCGGGGCGCACCGCCCGCACCTGGGCGGCCCGCCTCAGGCTGGAGGTTCCGCACACGGCGCCTTGCGGCAGGGTTTGCAGGCTGTATCCATTCCGGGAGATCAGCGCCTCGCGCGGCTCTTCCCGCACTGGGATGCAGCCGATGACCAGCCCTGCGGGGTTCTCCACCGGCAGGTCCTTGAGCGAGTGCACCGCGCAGTGGACCGCCCCGGAGAACAGCTCCGCTTCCAGCTCCTGTGTGAACAGGCCCTTGCCGCCGATCTCCGGCAGCGGCTTGTCCAGGATGCGATCCCCCTGTGTGGTGATGATCTTTTCCTCGCAGGCCAGCCCGGGGTGGGCCTTCCGGAGGGCTGCCATCACCCAGCGGGTCTGCCAGAGCGCCAGCGCCGAGGGGCGCGTGGCGAAGACCAGTTTCAGGGGGCTAATCGCCATGCCTTCCATCCAGGTCGAACAGCGCCCGTGCCGCGCTTGTGACCTCGGCCTCGCGTGCGAACCCGGCCTCGCGCAGCCGGTGGGTGGGTGTCTCCAGCAGCTTCTTGACCAGCGCCTGCGACATGGCGTCGATGCGCTGGATCTCCTCCTCCGTCAGGTCCGGCATGCGGCGCAGGGTCTTCTCCATTTCGGCCACCCGGATGCTCTCCGCTTTGCGGCGCAGGCTGCTGATCAGCGGCAGCACATCCAGCGAGCGCAGGTAAGCCTCGAACCCGGCCAGCTCCTCCTCCAGGATGCTCCTCACCTGCGGGACCTCGCCCATCCGCTCGGAGAGCGAGGCTTCCAGCTGCGAGTTCAGCCCGTCCAGGTCGATCAGCCTCACGCCCGGCAGGCGCCCGGTTTCAGGATCGATATCGCGCGGCAGCGCGATGTCGATCATCAGCACCGGCCGCCCCTCCTGGCCTCTCAGCGCTTCCCTGGCGATCTCCGGGCTGACGATGAAGTGCGGCGCCCCGGTGGAGGAGATCAGGATATCGGCGCGGCGTATCTGCTCCACCAGGAACTCATAGGTCGCGGCCCGCGCCTCCCAGCGCTTCGCAAGGGCTTCTGCCCGCTCGATCGTCCGGTTGATGACGCAGATATCCCGCACCCCGCGCTTCCGCAGCGCCTCCACGGTCAGTTCGGCCATCTCGCCTGCACCCAGCACCAGCACCCGCGCCGCGGACAGGTCCCCCGCTGAGGCCTCCGCCGCGCTGGCCGCCAGGCTGGAGACCGAGGCCGGGTTGCGGCTGATGCTCGTCTCGGTGCGCGCCCGCTTCCCGGCATGGATGGCGGCCTGGAACAGCCGGTTCAGCACCGGGCCGGCCGTATTCTGCCCGCGCGCCAGCTCCAGCGCCCGGGTGATCTGCCCCAGGATCTGGGGCTCCCCGAGCACCAGCGAGTCCAGACCTGCCGCCACCTCGAAAAGGTGCTGGGCCGCGCCCGCGTCGTTCAGCCGGTAACAGAAGGCGTTGAACTGCCCCGGCGGGACGCCGCGCGCCTCCGACAAAAACGCCTCCATGCTGGCGAAGGCCAGGTCTGTGGAGGCGGCATACAGTTCGATCCGGTTGCAGGTGGAGAGCAGCAGCAGCTCGCGCAGCGGGGAGTGTTCCTGCCCGCAGGCCAGCCGGGAGAGGGCGGCGCGCACCCCCTCCTCGCTCAGGGATAGTTGTTCACGCAGTTGGATGGGGGTGGTCGTATGGTTCAGACCGAGACACAGGATGTGCATTTCGGAGCGGTCCGTTGAAGCGGGGATGGGCTAACCGGACCAAATATACCCTTCATGTTCTTATACAAGTATGTAGTTTTATGCAGGTTTTGGGTAAGAATATTTTAACAGGTTAATCGGGTGACATTCGTCATAAATTGGTCTGCCGGGGGCCTTTAAGCTGCTTTCCCGTGCCCTCTTTCCCGGCTTTGTGCAGGGTACGGAATGCCTGTGTATGGGTCCCTGCGCGAGCGGGTCTTGCGGCGCGCCTCCCTCCATCTCCCTCTGCACTTGGAAGGGCGGCTCCTGTCACCCGGAATTGATTACATGAATTGCAGGATGAGGCCTTAGAACAGGGCCGGTGAGACCTCGGTTAAGGCCTCGAAGGTCGGGCGTGCGAAATAGTATCCCTGGAAGATGTGGGTGCCGATGCCCCGCAGCCAGTTGTATTCACGCGCAGTCTCCACCCCTTCGCCCATCATCTCCACCCCCAGTTGTTTGCAGATGCGCGCGATGCCCTTCACAATGGTCTGCTTGACCGGGTCTCGCTCAATATTGGCGATCAGGTTGCGGTCCAGCTTCAGATAGTGCGGCTGGTATTCCACCAGCAGCTTCAGCCCCGAGTAGCCCGTCCCGAAGTCGTCGATCGCCGTCCGGAACCCGAACCCCTCGTAGGCCTCGAAGATGTCCACGACCCTCGAATAATCCACCAGTTTCTCCGCCTCGCTGACCTCGAAGACGATGTTCTCGGTCGGGAACCCGAATTCCAGCGAGGCCTGCAGCGTGGCGCGGATGCTGAAGGCGGTGCGGTACAGCGCGTTGGGGAACAGGTTGATGTTCAGGCGGGTCTGCATGTTGAGCTGCCTTGCCAGCGCGATGGCTTTCATCCGGCAGGCCTGGTCGAACCCGTACATCTTGGTGCGCGGCACCCGCGCGAACACATCTGCCGAAGGCTCGCCCTCCGGACCGCGCACCAGCGCCTCGAAGGCGATCACCTGGCGCGTTAGAGCGTTCACGATCGGCTGGAACGCAAAGCTGAAGTCAAAATTCACCCCGCTGATCTTCCTGAGATCCCCGCCTGCCATGCGAATACATGAAAGCATTGCATCATCCTTGAGCTGATCGCTCCCCTGACCTAACAAAAATGCAAATCGATGCTCCTAGCTTACTCCCGCAGCCTCAGGGATGCTATCCGAAAAAGACGGGATTCTCCCTATCACATTAATGACCAACTGGATGCCCATGTAGTTGTGAGGATCCCGGCAGACCCGATGGACCCGCCAGTGACCTGCGCGGTTCAGTACCGCGGCATCCCTTTTTGGAGATCTGGGTGGAACCTGTTCGCTTGCCTCGACTTTTCCTCGCCAGATCAGGTTGCATTCCTTCTTCCCGCCTTTCTCCTCCCCCGATTCCCTCCGGATTCTTCAATGTTATAATTTTCCCCGATGTCCCCCCAGGTGACGCTCATTGCCGTCGTCCTCTTCCTGCTCGGAGCGGCCTTCAGTTATTTCTTTGGGATTCGTGCCATCCAGTCGAGCCGCCGGGTGGCCAATTTCCGTTTGCGCCAGGAAGCCCTGGCACGGGGACGGCGCTCCTTCGTGTTCACCGGCCTGCTGCTGATCATTACGATCGCTGTGTGGGTGACCCGCCAGGAAGCGCCCCTGGCCCCTGTTCCCACTGCGACCCTGCTCCCGCAGCCCACGGCCACCTCCCTCCCGCCCACCTCCGCGGTTGCCGCCGCGCAACCCGCCACGGAACCGGTGCCCACCTCCACAGCTTCCGCTCTCCCGGTCACACCCAGCCCGTCGGCTCCTTCTCCCACCTTCTTCGTTCTCACCTCCACCCCGCCCTTCACTCCCACCCCATCCTCGGCCTCCACCCCCTCCATCCCCATCAGCATCGAGGCCATCTTCCAGGGCTCCGTGACCCCCGCCGCCGACCTGAGGATCGGCCCCCTGCGCTTTGCCACCGAGATGCGCGGCGCGCAGCCGCTGGGCCCCGGCCTCGTATTCCGCAACCCCATCAAGAAGATGCACGCCGTCTTCTCCTACGACCAGATGGCCCCCGGCACACAGTGGACCGCGGTCTGGTATCGGGACGGGCAGCTCGTTCATTTCGAGACCAAGGTCTGGGAGGGCGCTGCCACGGGGCTCAGTTTTGCTCGCTGGGAGCAGCCCGCGGAGGACTGGCTTCCCGGGACCTACGAGGTGCGCATCTTTGCCGGGTCGCAGTGGAAGGTCTCCGGGACCTTCACTCTCACCGGCGATCCGCCCACGCGCACGCCTCTTGCCAGCGCCACCTTCACGGCGCAGCCCACCTCCACTCCCACCCTCACGCGGACTCCGCTGCCCACCGCGACCGGGACCTCCACCTCCCGGCCGCTGCCCACCGCAACGGGGACCACCAGCGCCACAGCAGCCTCAGCCCGCTCCGTCCCGCCCACCGCCTCGCGCACGCCCACGCGGACCCCATCCCCCATCCCCTCCTCGACCCTTAGCCTGAAATCCGCGCCCCTCGCGACGGCCACCAGCACCTCCACGTTCACGCTTACGCCCACACTCACACCCAGCCTCACGCCCAGCGCCACGGCCACCGCTACCGCCTCGCCCACGGTCACCCTCACGCCTTCCACCGTCACGGTCAAGGTGTACTTCCCCAATGCCCAGCGTCTTGCCCAGCGGGCCGCTCCCTACGAGGAAGCGGTCCTGCGGCAGGTCAGTGCTTCTGTCAACCCGGTGGGGGCGGTCCTGGACGCCTACTTCACCGGCCCCAATGCCAGCGAGCAGAGCCGCGGCCTGACCGCGGTCTGGAACGGCTTTATCGGCTACCGCCGCGTCGAATTCGCCGATGGGGTCCTGAATGTCTATCTGATCGGCTACTGCCGTTCCGGCGGCTCAGAGTACAACCTCTCCACGCCGCTCACCCTCAGCCTCAAGCAGTTCCCGGGCATCCAGTATGTCAAGCTCTACGATGAGTACGAGCGCACCCACGACCCGCTGGGGAACAACGATTCGGCCCCCGACTGTCTGACCGTCACCTTCACCCCTCCGCCCACCCTGACGAGTACTCCCTCGCGCACGCCTACCTTCACACCCACCATTACGCCCACCCTTACCCTCACCCCGCAGCCAACCTCCACATCCACCCCCAGCGCCACCTGGACGCCGCTGCCCACTTCCACGCAGACGCCTTCGAGCACACCCAGCCCCACGCTGACGCCCAGCCCAACCGCCTCATTTACGCCCTCCCCCACGAACACCCCCACCCCGGAATTCATCCAGATCGACCTGTATTTCACTGACCTCCAGCGCTTGCGCAGCGGCACGCCTCCCTTCGATGCGGTCGTGAAGCGCCAGATCGCCTCCTCCGCCAACCCGGTCGCCGCCGTGCTGGAGGAGTATTTCCGCGGCCCCAGCGCCGAAGAACAGAGCCAGGGCCTGGCCGCCACCTGGAACGGCTTCGTGGGCTACCGCCGTGCCGACTTCGTGGATGGCATCCTGCGCATCTACCTCGCCGGGCAGTGCCTCGGTGATGCCGGCGGGTACAGCATTGCGCAGCCGCTCACCGCGGCCCTCAAACAGTTTCCGTATATCAGCCATGTCAAGCTGTATGATGAGCTGGATCGCACGCGGGATGCTGAAGGCCGGTCAGATTCGGCTCCTCTCTGCCTGGAAGTGACCCCCACGCCCACACTGACGGCCACCTCCACGCCTTCCCGGACCCCAACCCCCACATTCACGCCCAGTCCGTCCTCCACGCCCACCGCCAGTCTCACTCCCTCCATCACGCCGAGCCGGACGGCCACTGCCACCTCGGTTCCGACCAGCACAGCGACGCGCACGCCTCAACCGACTGCGACCCTGCCTCCCACCTTCACCCCCACGCGGACCGCGACCGCAACAGCTTTGCCAAGTAGCACAGCCACCCATACCCCTCAGCCGACTGCGACCCTGCCTCCGCCCTCGACACCCACTCGCACTGCGACGGCAACGGCTTTGCCCACACATACGGCGACGCGCACGCCTCAACCGACCGCGACCCTGCCCCCGCCCTCCACGCCCACCCGCACCGCGACCGCCACAGCTTTGCCCACTCATACGGCGACGCG
>CAZSPX010000017.1:0-2966 GCA_964608885.1 uncultured Anaerolineaceae bacterium
TGCCGTTCGTGTGCGGCTGCCGCAACCTGGGCGAGGCCCTGCGCCGCGTCGGTGAAGGCGCCGCCATGATCCGCACCAAGGGCGAGGCTGGCACTGGCGATGTCGTGGAAGCCGTGCGCCATGCCCGTACTGTACTGGGCGAGATCCGCCGCCTGACCACCCTGGCCGATGAAGAGCTGATGAGCTACTCCAAGGAGATCGGCGCCCCCTACGAGTGGGTCCGCAAGACCAAAGAGATGGGCCGTATGCCGGTCGTGAACTTCGCCGCGGGAGGCGTTGCCACCCCCGCCGATGCCGCCCTGATGATGCAGCTTGGCGTGGACGGTGTGTTCGTGGGCTCTGGTATCTTCAAGAGCGGCGACCCTGCCCGGCGCGCCGCCGCTATCGTCAAGGCCGTCACCCATTACCAGGATGCCGGCATCCTGGCCGAGGTCAGCAAGAACCTGGGCGAGCCGATGGTCGGCCGCAACGTCTCGCAGATGCCCGAGGCCGAGAAGATCGCCGGCCGGGGCTGGTAGGAGATCCTCGCTTTTGAAGATCGGCGTCCTGGCTTTGCAGGGTGACTTTGCAGAGCACATCCAGATGCTGCGGCGGCTGAACGTCGAGACGGCCGAGGTGCGCCTGCCCGCCCAGCTTCAGGGGCTGGATGGGCTCATCATCCCCGGCGGCGAATCGACCACCATCGGCAAGCTGGCTGCTGCCTATGGCCTGATGGAGCCGCTGCGCGAGTTCGGCGCCCGGCATGCCATCTGGGGAACCTGCGCCGGCGCTATCTTTCTCTCGAAGGACGCCCGGCGCGACCAGCCTCTGCTCGGCCTGATGGACATCCAGGTGCAGCGCAACGCCTTTGGCCGCCAGGTGGACTCCTTTGAAGCCGACCTCGATGTCCCGGAGCTCGGACGGGCCGTTGGCAGGGCGGCCCCCTATCACGCCGTCTTCATCCGCGCCCCCATCATCGAATCGGTGTCCGGGGATGCGCGTGTGCTCGCCTCCGCCCCCGATGGGCGCATCGTGGCCGCCCGCCAGGGACACCTGCTCGCCACCTCATTTCATCCTGAGCTGACGGACGATTCGCGTTTTCACGAGTATTTCTTATCGCTGGTTGATTGATGACCATCCGCGCCCTCGACCTGCTCGATCTTCCGACCCTCCACCGCTACCGGAACGAGGTGATGGGCTTCGATACGGCGCGCTCCCTGACGCGCGGCAGCCCGCTCTCCGGCCTGGGGCTGGTGAGTCATGTGGTCAGCCCTTCGCAGGATCTGTATGCGGCCATTGCCGAGGTGGACGGCGCCAGCCTGCTGGGGGGTGTGAACCACAGGCATGGGGCTTCCTTCGCCCGCCTGCTCTACCTTGCGCCCTCCTCCCGGCTGGACCACCGCGAGCTGCCCGCCCTGCTGGAGAATCTGGCCGCTGAGGCTGGCGCCTGGGGCGCCTTCCACGTGATGGCCGAGGTGGACGAGGATAGCGAGGCCTTCCCTGCGCTGCGCGAGGCGGGCTTTTCCGTCTATGCCTGGCAGCGCATGTGGGATGCAAGTTCCTTCGTCTCCAGTGTGGATGGCCGGGGCTGGGAGCGGGCCGCCTCGGTTCACCTGCCCGGGATCCAGAGCCTCTACCAGCAGATCGTCCCGCCGCTGATCCACCCCGTGGTTCCGGCACCCGCCTATCCAACCGGCTTTGTGTGCAATGCCGAGGTCCGCTGCTATTCAGGATATATCTCCGGGGCCCGCGGCATTGTCCTCAACCCGCTCATCCATCCCGAAGCCCGCCAGGTGGATGCCAAGCTCCTGGGATTGGTCGGCGGCCTGGCCAGCCGGCGCGATCGCCCGGTGTACATTTGCGTCCGCTCCTACCAGGCCTGGCTGGAGAATGTGCTGGTGGACCTGGGTGCCTCGGTGGGGCCGCGCCAGGCTCTCATGGTGAGGCATCTCGCCCGCCTGGTCAAGGATGAGCAGGCTGTCCGCGCCAAGCAGCCTGCCGGGGTTGGCGTCCCGGCCTCCCGGGTCAGTCGCATGGACACCCGGAAGTGATCCGCGTCCGTCGCGGGGAGGCAACCCTGCTATAATTAACGGGTGCAGGCCCTGGAGAGAAGTATTATCCGGGGCATCGCCCTCGTCATAGCTTGTATATGCAAGTGCTTCCAATCCGCCGGTCCCCCGGCCAAAGGTGGTATCGCAAACATGGTGAAGACTTCCCTTTAATGGCTTTGAAATGAGAACGCGCGGGAGGCGCCTGTCTTCCGCCAGTGTATGACCCATGAAAATTGATGACATCAAGCTCAATCCCATGACACAACTAAAGATCACAGACGACCTGGAAGCCCTGCTTGCGGTGCTTCCGGAAAATATCCGCCGCGCGGTCGAAGAGGCCAACGACAGCGATAACCTGCTGGAGGTCATCCTGGACCTGGGGCGCGTGCCCACTGCCCGTTACGTGGATGCTGAGGTGGTCCTCAGCAGGAACGAGATCACCCGCGCCGAGATCGATTTCGTGGATGAGCGTACCGGCGAATTTGACGCCGACAACCGCGCCGGCATTGAGCGCACCCTGCATCGCATCTCGGCCATCCGCAACCGGCGCCGCGCGGTGGTGGGCCTCACCCTGCGCGTCGGCCGTGCCGTCTACGGCACCGTCGATATCATCCAGGACATCATCGAATCGGGCAAATCCGTCCTCCTGCTCGGCCGGCCGGGCGTTGGCAAGACGACCCTCCTGCGCGAGGCGGCCCGTATCCTCGCCGAGTCCAAGCGCGTGGTCATCGTGGACACCTCCAATGAGATCGGCGGTGACGGGGATGTGCCTCATCCGGCGGTGGGCAAGGCCCGCCGCATGCAGGTCAGCGAGCCCATGCTCCAGCATGAGGTCATGATCGAGGCCGTGGAGAACCACAACCCCGAGGTGATCGTTATTGACGAGATCGGCCGCGAGCTCGAGGCCGCGGCGGCACGCACCATCGCCGAGCGCGG
>CAZSPX010000017.1:3066-11878 GCA_964608885.1 uncultured Anaerolineaceae bacterium
GTGGATGCCTTCCTGAGAGGCTTCCCCCTGCCGCCCGAGATCCGCACGCGCAGCCCCGAGGGTGAGATCCAGATCGAGCAGGTCTCCCCGGCAGCCCCGGCCCCCTCTGCCCGGCGCGAGACCGGGACGCGTACGACCCGCCGCACCCGGACCCCCGAAGAGCCCTTTGAGCGCCCGCCTCTCCTGGAGACCCCTCGTCCGGCGCCCGTCTCAAGCCTGCGCCCTGTGCGCATCTATCCCTATGGCGTGGCGCGCAATCGCCTCATGCAGGCTGCCAAGCGTCTGGGTGTGCCCGCTCTTGTGGTGCGTGAGCCCTCCGAGGCCAATGCCCTCGTGACCCTGCGCTCCTATTACCGCGACCGCCAGCAGACCATCGTCGAGGCCGAGACGCGCGGCCTGCCCATTTACGTGCTGAGGGCCAATACCCAGATCCAGATCGAGCAGTTCCTCACCGACCTGTTCAACCTCTCCACCGATGTGCCTGTGGTCAACGGCGAGATGGACAACGTTCGCGAGCAGACCCAGCAGGCCATCGCCGCGGTGCTCAATGGCGAGCGCTGGGTCGATCTGCCGCCCGGCCCCTCGCTCGTGCGCAGGCTCCAGCATGAGATGGCGCGCGGCGCCGAGCTGATCAGCCATTCCTACGGGAAGGAACCGCGCCGGCACGTACGCATCTTCCGGGAGTGACTTCTCCCGCGCATTAAAAGCGAATGGCGGACGATCGTCCGCCATTCGTCTTTTTATGGATGGCCGCTCTCAGTTGTGCTGGCTTTCGCCCAGCGTGATCTGGAGCTGCAGGGTCTTGCCCTCGCGCACCACCGTCAGGCCGATGGTTTCACCCGGCTTGTGGTTGTAGAGCGTGTTGATGTAGGAGTGGGTCTCATCCAGCGCCACGTCCCCGACCTGGGTGATGATGTCTCCCTCTTTCAGGCCGGCCTTGTCGGCCGGGCTGCCGCTGCTCACCTTGGTGATGTACGCACCCCACTGAGCGCCCAGGCTGTAACGCCCGGCGATCTGCGGGTTGATGGGCTGGAAGCTCACCCCCATGAAGGGCCGGGAAAAATATCCCTTCTGGATAATCTGCTGGGCTACCGCCTGCGCGGTATTGACCGGGATGGCGAACCCCAGGCCCTCGGCCACATCCCCGTTGCCGCTGTCGCGCACGATCAGGGTGTTGATCCCGATCACCTCGCCGGCCAGGTTCACCAGCGGGCCGCCCGAGTTGCCGTGGTTGATGGCCGCGTCGGTCTGGATCAGGTTCTCCACCTGGTATCCCTGCCCCGTGTCAATGGAGCGGCCCGTGGCGCTCACCACGCCCACCGTGACCGTGTTCTTGAAGTCACCGAGCGGGGAACCGATGGCGATCACTGATTCGCCCGGCTGGAGCTTGTCCGAATTGCCCAGGCTGGCGACCGCCGGGACCTTCCCATCCGTCTTCAGAACGGCGATATCGGAATACAGGTCGGTTCCCACGATCGTGGCGCTCTGCTCGGAGCCGTCAGCCAGCACGATCTTGACCTCCTTCGTGCCGTCCACCACGTGGTTGTTGGTCAGGACATATCCCTTGTCCGAGATGAAAACGCCGCTTCCACTGACCGTCTGGTCGCCGGACTGGCCGAAGAAAGTCGCCTGGCCCGGGATGGTACCGACCACCGTCACCACCGCGGCCCCCACCTTCTGGGCTGCCTGGGTGATGCTGGTCTCGATATCGGTGGAGTTAAGCACCAGCGTCTGCCCGGGATCGGTGTTGCTTTGTGAGCCCGGGTTGGAAAGTGCCACGCGGCTGTTGGACCCGCCTACGGTGCGGTAGACGGCCACGCCGCCGGCGACCGCCCCCGAAAGAGCGGCAAACCCGGCTACCACCGCCACCAAAAGCAGGTACAGGATACGTTTAATGGTCATTCTTTCTCCTTGTTATTCCTTCTACAGTCCCGGATTTTAGTCCCTGAAAATGACGCCGAAATTAAACAAATGCTCTTAATATGAACGTATAATTAGACTTTAAAAGGGCAGAAATCTGCCCGAAAATGAGAGATTCAAGCGATGTTCATCACTTTGGAAGGCCCGGAAGGCTCCGGAAAGACCTCACACCTGCCCCACTTGGTGGAATTCCTGCGGGAACAGGGCTATACCGTGTTCCCCACCCGTGAGCCCGGGGGGACCATGATCGGCGAGCAGATCCGGGAGGTCATCCACAACCTGAAAAATGTGGAGATGCATCCCCGCACCGAGACCCTGCTCTACCAGGCGGCCCGCGCCCAGATCGTGGAGCAGGTGATCCGTCCGAGGCTGCTGGCGGGCGAGGTGGTGATCTCGGACCGCTACGCTGATTCCACCATTGCCTACCAGGGGTACGGCCATCAGCAGGATCTTGCCCAGGTGCGCACCCTGGTCGCATATGCCACAGGCGGGCTGACCCCCGATTTCACCGTGCTGCTCGACCTTGACGTGGAGGTCGGCCTGGCTCGCAAAAAGGATGAATGGAACCGTCTCGATGCCTACACGGTCGAATTTCACCGGCGGGTGCGCCTCGGCTACCTGGAACTGGTGAATCAGCAGCCTGGCCGTTGGGTGTGTCTGGATGCCGGAAAGGAGTGGCAGAAAGTGCAGCAGGAACTTAGGAGTGTTGTGATGGAACGGCTGAGGGCGTCATGATCCAATCCCTCATCCGGCGTGTCAAGCAGACCGAGCACGGTTTTAGCGATATCGAAAAGGCCGCGGACGAGTACTTCAGCAGTACCCCCGATCCGAACACGGTGATGGAGACCGCCCGCTCGCTCTATGCTTCCAGGATCCCCCAGGCGCGCATGCTGGCCACCTTCCTCTTCGGAAAACTGGCCTACCGCTCCAAGGAAAGCCTGGCCTTTTTGCACCTGCGCGTCAGCCAGGATGAGAACTGGCGCGTGCAGGAGATCCTGGCCAAGGCCTTCGACCAGTTCTGCCGGGATATCGGTTATGACCGGGCGCTGCCCATCATCCGCGACTGGCTGGCCGATTCCAACCCGAATACCCGCCGGGCCGTCACCGAAGGGCTTCGCATCTGGACGGCGCGTCCTTACTTTGACGAGCATCCGCAGGTGGCCATCCAGCTTCTCAGCCCCATGCGTACAGATACCAGCGATTATGTGCGCAGGTCCGTCGGGAATGCTCTGCGCGATATCAGCCGCAAGCACAGGGACCTGGTACGCGCCGAGCTGAAGACCTGGGACCGGACGGATAAGCACGTCCTGCAGGTGTACAAGCTGGCGACCCGCGCCCGGAAGTAGGCGGAATGTATCTGGTGCTCTGGGAGTTCATCGTCCAGGAGGCGCAGCGGGCCGAATTTGAGCAGGTGTACGGCCCGGGCGGGGAATGGAGCCGCTTTTTCGGCCGGATGCAGGGATATCTGGGCACAGAGCTGCTCCGCGATGAGGAGGCCCCGGAGCGTTATGTCAGCATGGACCGCTGGGATTCCGCGGCTGCCTACCGGCAGTTCCGGCGGGAACATGCCGAGGAATACAACGCCCTCGACCTGCGCTGCGAAGGCCTGACCGAGCATGAAAGCTTTCTGGGCGCCTTTGTGAGGGAGTAGTGCCGGTCGATCTGCATCTTTTTTCCTCCCCCGGCGAGAGCGATATCCATCTCATTCTGGAGGCCTGCCGCCCTTATCTTAAAGACCCCGGGGATGTGGTCGCCTACCTTCCCCTGGCCTCCCTCTTTGCCGAGCGCTGGCAGGAGCAGACCCGGGAGGAATTCCGGGGCCTGGGGCGCCTGGTGACGGTCAACACGGAGCTGATGACCCAGGCGGAGATCGAAGGCGTGCTGCGCTCCACTGCAGTGGTCTATATCCCCGGCGGGAACACCTTCCTGCTCAGCCACCGGCTGCACCTCAGCGGCGTGATGCCCTATCTGAAGAAAAAGGTCCAGGGCGGGCTGCCGGTCGTGGGGTTCAGTGCCGGGACGGTTTTTTGCGGGCCGAACATCCTGACCTCGCGCGATATGAATGCCCCCGCCACGAGCCATCTCGAGGGACTGAATGCCAGCCCCTTCAATTTCTCGGCGCATTATCCCCTGGATGCCTACGGCCAGAGCCTGCGGGATGAATGGCTGGCGGATTACCATTTCTTCCATGACAACCCCATCCTGATGTTGAGCGATGGAGCCTGTATCCGTGTGCAGGGCCGCAAGACCTGGCTGGCAGGCGGAGAAGCCTGGCTTCTGCGCAAGGATGCCGAAAAAGAAAGGTTGCAGCCGGGCCTGCGCATCGAGCCATAGAGAATCGGATCGAACAAAAGGAGCCGAGATGAGTGATCCCGAATTGCCCGCCAGCAAGGAAGAGCTGCTGGACCGCATCCGCCGGGAATGGGAGGCGTTGATGGAAGCGGCCGCACGCCTCACCCCCGAACAGATGCTGAAACCCGATGAGGGCGGCTGGTCGCCCAAGGACAACCTGGCGCACCTGGCCGAATGGATGAAGATCCTGATGGCCTACCACATGGACAGGCAGCCGGCGCACGAAGCGGTGGGTGTGTCCCCGGAAGTGACCGCAGGCTGGGACAGCGACAAGATCAACCCGCATCTTTTTGAGCGCAACCGTCACCGCTCGCTGGAAGAGGTGACAGCTGAGCTTCGCTCGGTCTATGAGCGCCTGCGCGGTCGGCTGCAGGCCATGACCTTCGAGCAGCTCATGCGGCCTCGCCATGACGATGACCCTGAGAAACGCCCCCTCATGCTCTGGATCCTGGGGGATACCGCCGAGCACTTCGAGGAGCACCGCCAGGCCATCGAAAAATCTTCATAAGAAAAAGCCGCTGTGATATACTGTGTTTGTTGTCAACAGGGGTTTGGCTGATCTCTTGCTTAGGTCGTCCGACGCCTGCATTATCTGACCCGCAGAACGGGTCTGCTGCCAGGAGAAACATGGAATCGAAGTTGTACGTTGGAAATCTGCCCTACACAGCCACCGAAGAGGAACTGAGCCAGATGTTTGGGCAGGCAGGCACCGTGACCTCGGTCGCGATCATCAAGGATCGTGAGACCGGCCGCTCCAAGGGCTTTGCCTTTGTGGAAATGGCGACCGAAGCCGAGGCGCAGAAGGCCATCAGCATGCTGAATGGCCAGAGCATGGGCGGGCGCGATCTGCGCGTGAGCATCGCCCGGCCCCGTGAGGAAGGCTCCCGCTCGTTTGGCAACCGTGGCGGCGGCTTTGGCAACCGCGGAGGCGGTGGCGGCATGAACCGCCGGCGTGACTATTAGTCCCAGATCACCATGACGAACTTCCCGGCCAACTGGCCGGGAAGTTTTTTATCGGGGGATTTCCTATTCGTCGTCGAGGGCTGCGCCGCTGTCCGGCAGGGAGGATTCGATCTCCTCCGGGCTTTGACCCGCCTCCAGGCGGTCCACCACATCATCGAACTCGGGCGGCAGGTCCTCTCCCATTTCCCTGCCCATCTTGCGCATCATCTGGCCGAGGGCCTTGGGGTCGTCCTCCAGGCCCTCCAGCCCGGACATGTCATCGGCCATGTTTTCCATGCGGCTTTCATCGGATTTGAGCAGGCGCACCCGCGGCATGCGGCGCTTCACTTGCAGGCTGCCGCAGTGCAGGCACTTCACCTTCTTGACGCCGTATTC
Source organism: uncultured Anaerolineaceae bacterium (assembly GCA_964608885.1). Lineage (GTDB taxonomy): Bacteria > Chloroflexota > Anaerolineae > Anaerolineales > Villigracilaceae > JACPVF01. The sequence goes on from CAZSPX010000017.1 coordinate 8,677, forward strand.
GCTGTAGGTCAGGAAGACCTCGAAAGGCTGGCGGCAGGCCAGGCAGACGTAATCGTAATTGGGCATGCGCCTATTTTAATGGATAAGGGCGGCGCGAGTCAAAACTGTCCCGGCAGGACAGTTTGGTACAATTGCGCCATGGCTCCCGATTCTGAATTCGATCTCCTGGATAAGAAGCCGCTGACCATCGTGATCTCCGGGCCTTCGGGCGCCGGGAAGGACACGGTGGTCCGGCTCATGAAGGAACGCGGCCTGCCCTTCCATTTTGTGGTCACCGCCACAACGCGCCCCAAACGGGAGGAAGAGGTCGAGGGCCGGGACTATTTCTTTGTCTCCAAGGATGAGTTCGCCCGCATGATCGAGAATGACGAGCTGCTTGAGTATGCGGTGGTCTATGGCGATTACAAGGGCATCCCGCGCCGCCAGGTCCTTGAGGCGCTGAAGAGCGGGAAGGACCTCATCATGCGCCTGGATGTGCAGGGAGCCGAGACGGTCAAGAAGGAGCTGGGGGATGTCACGATGATCTTCATCACCACCCGGAACGGCGAGGAGCTGGAGCGCCGGCTGCGCAAGCGTGAGAGCGAGACGGCTGAGGAACTGGCCCTGCGTATTGCCACCGCGCGCCAGGAATTGAAGCGCGTGGACAAGTTCGATTACGTGGTGTACAACTCCGATGACCGCCTGGATGAGGCCGCGGATGCCATCCAGGCCATCATCGAAGCCGAGCACCACAAGGTGCAGAAGCACAAGGTGGAGCCTTGAGTGAGCTGCCGGCGGCCCCGCCGCCCGTCGAGGCAGTCCCCCCTGAAACCTCACGCCAGACGCACGTCTCGATTCCCCTGCCGTATGCGCCTCCACTCGTGACTTATGGCATCCTGGGGCTGACGATCCTGGTCTTTATTCTGCAGAAGGCCAGCATCCCCGCGTTCGGTTACATGGGGCACGGCCTGGATATCCTGGAGTTCTACGGCGCGCGCATCAACGAGCTGATCCGCCTCGGGCAGCTCTGGCGGTTCATCACGCCGGTTCTGCTGCATGCCAGCGTGCCGCATATCCTCTTCAACATGTATGCGCTCTATTCGTTGGGGGCAGGGATGGAGCGCTACTATGGGCACGGCCGTTTCCTGCTGCTCTACCTTCTGGGCGGGTTCGCCGGGAATGTGCTTTCCTTCCTGGTCATGCCCGACAGCAGTTTCTCGGTGGGGGCTTCTACCTCGGTCTTTGGCCTGATCGCCGCGGAGGGCGTGTTCCTGTTCCAGAACCGCCAGTTGTTGGGGAGGCAGGCCGGCCGCGCGCTGGGCAACATCGCCTTCCTCATCCTGGTCAACCTGCTCATCGGGCTGGCGCCCGGCATTGACATGTTCGGGCATCTTGGCGGCCTGCTGGGCGGGCTGACCTTTGCCTGGTTCGCCGGACCGCGCTGGCAGGTGGAGGGGATTTCCCCGGACCTTCGCCTCGTGGACCAGCGGGAGTTCCGGGATGTGGTCCTGGGCGCAGGGCTGGTGCTGATGCTCTTTGCCGGGCTGGCGGTGTGGGGTCTCCTGCGCGGCTGAGGCAGGGTTGGTAAAAAAAACCGGCGCCGGGCATTTGCCCGGCGCCTTGTCTTTTTGCTGGAGGCTTAACTTACATGCGCCAGGCGGGGGTCCAGCGCATCCCGCAGGCCATCACCGAGGAGGTTGAAGGACAGCACGGTGAGGGCAATGGCCGCGCCGGGGAAGAAGACCAGGTGCGGCGCAGTGAAGACCTGGTTGCGTTCCTGTCCGAGCATGGCGCCCCATTCGGGCGTGGGAGGCTGGGCTCCCAACCCCAGGAAGGAGAGGGCTGCGGCATCCAGGATGGCCGTGGCAATGCCAAGCGTGCCCTGGACGATCAGCGGGGTGAGGGCGTTGGGCAGGATGCGCCGGAACAGGATCTGTCTTGTGTTGCCGCCCAGGGCGCGGGTTGCAGAGACATAGTCCATCTCGCGCACCGAGAGCACCGAGGCGCGTACCACGCGTGCATAGGCCGGGATCGAAACGATGCCGATGGCCAGCAGCGCATTGATCAGGCCCGGGCCAAGGACTGTTACGATGGCGATCGCCAGGAGCAGGGAGGGGAAGGCCAGCAGTACGTCCATGGTGCGCATGATGATGTTGTCGATCCAGCCGCCGAAATATCCCCCCAGCGCGCCCAGCACCGTGCCGATGATGATGGCAAAGCTGACGGTGGAGATGCCCACCATCAGGCTCAGGCGTGCGCCGAAGAGCAGGCGGCTGAACTCATCCCGGATGTTGCCGTCCGTGCCCAGGATATGCTGAGGCTGGTCCGCCGGGCAGCCGAACAGGTGGATGCAGGGCGCCGAGCGTTTGTCCAATGCCTGGGGCGGCTTGGCATCCAGCATGGAGAGCCGCGGGTCGTAGGGCGCCAGCCACTGGGCAGTGAGAGCGACAAAGATCAGGATGGCCAGGATCACCATCCCCAGCACCGCCGATTTGCGCTTGAACAGCCGCCGCCAGGTGATCTGCCACAGGCTGACAGATTTGAGCGACAGGGCCTCGGCATCCAGTTTGGCCACCTTTTTTTCGAGCTTTTGCATCTTTTCGCTGTTGGCGGTCATGGGAGTCTCTATTCCAGCCGGATGCGCGGATCAAGGTAGGCGTACGAGATATCCACGATCAGGTTCAGTATCACGAAGAAGATGGCGATCACCACGGTGAACGCCTGGACAATTCCGTAATCGCGTGCGGTGATGGCCTCATAGAGGATGCGGCCCACGCCCGAGAGGTTGAATACGGTCTCGGTAAGCACCGCGCCGCCCAGCAGCCCTCCCAGCGACAGGCCCACGATCGTGACCAGGGGCAGCAGTGCATTGCGGAAGGCATGCTTCATTACGACCACGTTACGCCGCAGCCCCTTGGCGCGCGCGGTGCGGATGTAATCCTGGCCGAGCACGTCCAGCATGGCTGAGCGCGCCATGCGGGCGATCAGGGCCATGGGTATGGTCCCCAGTGCCATGGCGGGCAGGATCATGTGCTTGATCGCGTCACCCAGCAGCTTCCAGTTGGCCGAGAGGATGGCGTTGAAGATGTTCATGCGGCTGATAAAGTCCAGCAGCGTGAAACCGAAGCTCCCGCTGCTGAGGTTCAATCCCCAGACCTCCCAGAAGGGGATGGTCAGCAGGCCGGGGGAAAGGCGGCCCGAAGGCGGAAGTTGGAACGGGGTA
>CAZSPX010000017.1:11978-24687 GCA_964608885.1 uncultured Anaerolineaceae bacterium
CGGCCAAAGTCGCCGTGCACGATCTCGTTCACATACACCCCGAACTGGACCGGGATGGGTTTGTCGAGGCCGTGCCGCGAGATGAATTCATTGCAGACGGCGTCGGTGGCCTTTTCGCCCAGCATGGCACGGCACGGGTCGCCCGGGATCAGCCGGCCCAGCGCAAAAGTGGCGAACAGGATCCCGATCAAGACCGGTATGCTGAGCAGGAGACGGCGGAGAATGTAAGTGGGCATGGCCTTTTTGGGTAGACCCCCGGCAGGGAATATCCATGCCGGGGGTCTGAAAGGACGGGAACGGGCAGGGCTTACTGGGCCGGTGCGTTCAGGAACGGGCCGAAGAGGCCGCTCCAGTACGAGAAGGCTCCGGTATTGCCCTTGTGGAGCGGGCTGGCGGCGTCCCACTGCAGGACGAGCGAGGCGACCACATCGCCGGCATCCAGGGTGAAGCCGTTGTGGAACTTGACATCCTTGCGGAGGTGGAAGGTCCACTCGGTCAGGTCGGCGCTGGCGTCGTAGGTCTCCGCCAGGCCGGGCTCGACCGCCGTGTCGGCGACCTTGTAGCTCAGCAGCGACTGGGCGACCTGCTCGCAGGCCCGCAGGGACTCGCCGTCCGTCTCATCCGCGCAATACAGCGAGATGGGTTCGGCGTTCTGCATCCAGACAAAAGTGTCCTGTCCGGGGATGCCCATCACAGCGAAGTTCTCGTTGCCGAGCGGGCTGGAATGAGCGCCATCCACGGTGGCCTTGAAAGCGACAGCCGAACCGCCGTGCGCGACCGGGATCATCGGGACATGCTGCTTGATGAGGTTATTGGCCTCTTCATAGAACGGAGCGCGCTCCGCGTCGGTGGCCTTGGTGGCGCCGCCCTCCAGGGCAGTGACGATGTCCGCATAGTGGTCGCCGAACTGCTTGGAGGAGCCGGCCCCGAAGTGGTAACCGACGAAGTTGGTCATGTCGGGATAGTCAGCACCCCAACCCAGCAGGTGGATGCCATCCAGCTGGCCGGAATCGGCTGCATCCAGGAAGGCGCCGGATTCCATCACGTCGATCTCGACCGTGACGCCGAGGGTTTCCTTGAGCTGGGCCTGGATATCCTGGGCCACAACGTTCGGGTCAGGCAGGTAGCCGCGCACGACATCCCGGTAATGCAGCTTGATGGTCGGGAAGGGATTGCTCTCGTCGAAGCCGGCTTCGGCCAGCAGGGCTTTGGCAGCCTCAGGGTTGTAGTCGTACCACTTGTCGCCCACGCAGGCATTGGGGATGGAGCAGGGGGTGAAGTAGTCCGCGACCTCGGAGCCGGCGGGATAGAAGTTGTCAATGATGCGCTTGCGGTCGATGGCCTGGGCAAACGCCTGGCGAACCTTCTCGTTATCGAACGGCGGGAAGGTATTGTTGAAGCCAATGTACATGGTGCTGAGCGCCGCGCGAGGGATCAGCTTCAGGTTGGGGTCGGCTTCCACTTTGGCAAAGTCATCCGGGCCCACATTGTCGATGCCGTCCACAGTGCCGGACTGCAGCTCAAGCAGGCGCTGGGCAGATTCAGTGCCCCAGCGGAAGACCAGCGAAGCGTTCTTGGCCTTCTCGCCCCAGTAGCCGTCGAAGCGGTTCAGGACGAGCTGGTTGCCGCGCTCCCACTGGGCCACGTAGTAGGGGCCGGTGCCGATGGGCTTCTCAAGGATGGCGCCCGTTGCGCCTGTGGACTGCAGGTATTCCTTGGGCTGGACTGCGAAGGATGAAAAGGCGATCTTGGACGGGAAGGCAGGATCGGGGACGCACAGGGTGATCTTGACGGTCAGCTCATCCACCGCCTCGATCGACTTGACCTCGCCGCCGTAGTCGCAGTTGGGGGCCTCCACCTTGGTGGCTGCAAATTTCTCTTCCTTCAGGCCCTCCGTCTGAACGGCGGGTTTGGCAGCGGGAGCACCGCAGGCCGCCAGCACGAGACTGGCGAGGACTAGCAGTGATAACAGAACAGACAATTGGCGTTTCACAGTTTCTCCTCCGGAGATTGGGATTGGTTGATACGAACGGATATGGGAAAGACAGGTTGCCGGAACTCTGCGGGGCGACACCTCCTTTAGAGACGGATCTCTGTAAGCAATTGGATACCGTGCATCCTCCGTATTTCCTGCGATGACACAGTCAATAAATTATACAGCAGATTCGGTCAATAGACCGGAAGCGGGAGGCCGAATCCGTTCAGGCGGACGCTGGAGGGGTCTTCAGGCCACAGCCCGGGGATGCGATTGCCGCAGTGCGGGCAGGTCCCCTGCCCGGTGATGTGATAGCCGGTGATGACGTATCCCTGCCGCTCGATGAGGGGCGCATTGCAGTTCGGGCAGAAGGTGTCCTCGTATTCCTGGACCCCTCCCGGCAGGTTGCCGGCGTAGACGTAATGCAGTCCGGCCTCCCGTCCGATCTCGGCAGCGCGCAGCAGCGTATTCGCGCCGGTGCGGTCGTGATCGGTCATCTTGTAATCCGGGTGGAAGCCTGTGACATGCCAGGGGATATCCCGCGAGACCCCGGCGATGAAGCGCGCCGCATCCCACAGCTCCTCGTTGGAGTCGTTGAAGGCCGGGATGGTCAGGGTGACCACCTCCACCCACAGCCCCATGTCGTGCGCCCGCCGGATACCATCCAGCGTGTTCTGCAGGACGCCGCCCAGCTTGCGGTAGTTCTTGTCCTGCATGCACTTAAGGTCCACTTTATAGGCATCCAGATAGGGTCGCAGGTATTCCATCACTTCGGGGGTGTTGTTGCCGTTGGAGACGTAGGCGCATTTGAGGCCCGCGGCTTTGGCTTCCTTGAAGATGGACGCCGCCCATTCGCTGGTAATGAGCGGTTCGTTATAGGAGGACACCACCACCGAGGCCCCGCTGCGGCGGGCTGTCTGTACCATTCCCTGGGGCGTCATCTTGCGGATGTAGTGGACCGACTCGTCGGAGGCCGGGTCCCGCATCGCCTGCGAGGTCAGCCAGTTCTGGCAGTAGCCGCAGTGAAAATCGCATCCCAGCATGCCGAAGGTCAGGGCGTTCTCTCCGGGAAAGACGTGGAAAAAGGGTTTTTTCTCGATCGGGTCGCTTTGCAGGGCAGCCACATATCCCCAGGGGACGCGCAGCTCGCCGTCCTCGTTGAAGCGTACCTGGCAGATGCCGCGCTTGCCCGGGTGGATCAGGCAGCGGTGCCCGCAGGCAAAACAGCGCACTGAGCCATCCGGTAGTTTCTCAACCATCTCCCCGTTCACCGTTAATCGATCAATGATGGAACCAACCGTGCTCATGGATATTACCTTTCAGGCATGGTCGTAATTATGACATAATACGGGCATGCTCACAGTCGTCGTTCAAGCGGGTGGACAGTCCTCACGGATGGGCGAGGATAAGGCCTTGCGGCTTTTCCTCGGGCGCCCGCTCATCGAGCGCGTGGTCGCGAGAGTGCGCCCCGCCGCGGATGAGCTCTTGATCACCACCAACAGGCCGGCGGAATACGCCTGGCTGGGTCTGCCCCTGTTCACCGACCTGAAACCGGGACGGGGCGCTCTGGGCGGCCTGCTCACGGCTCTCTCGATGGCCCGTGAGCCGCTCGTCGGAGTGGTGGCTTGCGATATGCCCTTCGCCTCGGCAGAACTGCTCCGGCAGTCGGCGCGGCTCCTGCAGGAAGAAGCCGTGGATGTGGTCATCGCCGGATCGGAGGACGGTCTGGAGCCGCTGCATGCTGTCTATCGCCGCTCCACCTGTCTGCCGGCCATCCAGGCGGCCATTGGCATGGAACAGTGGAAGGCGGTTGCCTGGCTGCCTCAGGTGAAGGTGCGCCAGCTGACCGAGGCGGAACTGCAGCGTTGGGACCCCTCGGGGCGGGCTTTCTGGAACGTCAACACTCCCGATGAATTTACCCGGGCCGAAGGGCTGGCGTCAGCGGACGATCAGGACCGGGCAGGGGGCGTGTGAGATCACCTTCTGGGAGGTGCTGCCCAGCAGCATCCCGCTCAGCCGGCCCAGGCCGCGCGAGCCCATGACAATCAGGTCGCTCTGGCGGGTGTCGGCCACCCGGAGGATCGCCTCGGCAGGTGAGCCTTCGATCAGCTCGGTGTGAGGCTCGAAGGGCAGCGGGCCGACTGCCTCCACCGCTGCTTCCAGAAAGGCGTTGGCCTCCGCCAGGCGGGCGTCAATGGCTTGCTGCAGGTTGGGTTCGCCCAGGTAGGGAGGCAGGGGATCGTAGGCGATCACGATACGGAGCATGTCCACGTTCAGGATGCGGGCCAGCTCGCCTGCTGTGCGGGCCGCATTCAAAGCCTGTTCGGACCCATCCACCGCCAGCAAAATCCTCTTGTACATGGGGCTCCTTTCTGTTCCGTAGGGTACAATCCTATTATTAGTATACTGCTTTCGCTCCCAAATCCATCCTTCACCGGCAGACCGGAGGACCCCATGACCCTCGACCTGAGCGCCATCCGCAAGCAGTTCCCCTCCCTGGGAAGGCAGCACCCGGCGGTCTTTTTCGACAACCCCGGCGGGACGCAGATCGCCCGGCCCAGCCTGGACCGCATCAACCGCTACCTGCTGGAATGTAATGCCAACCACGAAGGCATGTTCGAGACCAGCCGCCAGTCGGATGCCATCCTCAATGAGGCCCACGCTGCCGCCGCGGATTTCCTCAACGCGGCCGGGCCTGAGGAGATCGTTTTCGGCAATAATATGACGACCCTCACCCTGCACATGTCGCGCTCTCTGGCCCGCCTGCTGAGCCCCGGGGATGAGATCCTGGTCACGCGCATGGATCACGATGCGAACATCTCGCCGTGGATGCTGATCGCCGAAGACCGCGGCTGCAACCTGACCTGGGTGGATTTCGACGTGGAAGACGGCACGCTCAAAGTGGACGAGTTCGAGAAGGCGTTGGAGCGCAAGCCGAAGATCGCCGCTTTCGGGTACGCCTCCAACGCCCTTGGCACGATCAACCCGGTGCGCAGGCTGACCCGCATGGCCAAGGATGCAGGTGCACTGGTCTATATCGACGCGGTGCAGTATGCCCCGCACGGGCCGGTTAATGTGCAGGAGATCGGTTGCGATTTCCTGGTCTGCTCCTCCTACAAGTTCTTCGGCCCCCATGCCGGCGTCTTGTATGGAAGGGCTGATCTATTGCAGGAGCTGAAAGCGTACAAGGTGCGTCCTGCCTCGGATGACCTGCCCTCCAAATTCGAGACCGGCACCCAGAACCACGAGGGGATCGCGGGTGTGCTGGGTGCGCTGGAGTATTTCGAGTGGGTGGGCAGGAAGTTCGGAGAGGAGCAGGCCCAGGCATGGAAAGAGGAGGGCTTCAGCGGGCGCCGGCTGCTCTACAAGCAGGCCATGACCGCCATACGCGCCTATGAGTTCGAGCTCTCGCGGGCCCTGGTCGAAGCGATCCAGTCGGTGCCGGGCACGCATATCTACGGCGTGACCGACTTGCGCAGGCTGGAGGAGCGTGTCCCCACGGTCTCCTTTACATTGGAAGGGAAGCACCCGCGCGATGTGGCGGAGCGGCTTGGGCAGGAGGGCTTCTACGTCTGGGATGGTCACTACTACGCCCTGGCCGTGGTGGAAAGGCTGGGACTCCTGGATTCAGGCGGCATGATCCGCGTGGGCGCGGCTCACTATAACACCCTCGACGAGGTGGGGCAGTTCCGGGACGCCCTGGCGGGCATCGCAGGCGCGTAAACCGGTTCTCCCGGTCGGGATCTAGCCCTATGGTTGATAACAATTACGCCCCCTGCAAAGGGGGCGTAATTTCACTGACTGGACCGCTTCCGGGTCAATAGCTTACCAGGGGCGATTTTCGCACCCAGTCCTGTTCGCTCAGTTCCTTCAAGATAAAGTCCGCACCATCGGCCCGGGAGATCTGCGTACCGGAATTCCTGCTTACATATCCGGCCCGGTATTTACGGGAGTGCCCCCCATTCGTCAGCCGCGGAAACCTCACGATCGTCCATTCCAGGTAAGTATCAGTGATCATCTCTACGCTTGCGGCGGCATCCAGCACCACCTCCCTCGCAAAAAGATTGAGAAGTGAGCCGATCCAACGATCGATCCATTTGAGCCGGTCTTCACGCTGGCGAACGCCCGCCCCGGTTGTGAACACCAGGCGGCTCACCTCATGTTTCTTCATTCCTGCCAGGATATTGGTCGCGGCCATCTCCATCATATGCGGGACCGGCGGTCTGGAGGGCCCCAGTGCGCTGATCACGGCATTCTGCCCTGCGATCGCGTTCGCAACCGCCTCCGCTTCCAACGCGTCACCCTGGACGACGGTCAGTTTGTCATGCGTGAGGCTGAACTTTTCCGGGGAGCGCACGAACGCTGTCACAATATGGCCCTTTTCCAATGCCTGTTTGACCACCTCCAGGCCGACCCCGCCCGAGGCCCCGAAAACCACGATCTTCATGGGTTCCTTTTTCTCCTCGGGAGGAATGATGCTGCCTGCGATCATTTCCTCGACCTCGGCCTGCGGGCGGGAATATTTCTCTTGGGAGAGCTCCCGGGCCTGCCTGGCGAGCTCAGGGTTCGACGGGGAGTCGGGCAGGATGGTTTGAACGGTGAAGGGCGGCAGTCCCCGGCCGTTGATCGAGGTCTGCACGGCGGTGTGCCAGTTGGGCAGGTTGGTCAGGTCCACCCGGTCGAAGTAAGGAAGGTACTGCGGCTCGATCATCTCCGAGTCTTCCCGCCCCAGCCGGAAGCACAGAAAGGTGCCGACATTCCCGAAGAGGGCCTGGATGATCCTCGGATCCTTGATCTGTGAGATGAACTGGTTGGCCAGCACCAGCCCGATGCCGAACTTGCGCGCCTCCGAAAGCAGGATGGTGAAGTTCTCTGTGGACAGGGATTGGAATTCGTCCACGTAGAGGAAGAACGGGGTGCGTTCGGAGGGGGAGAGCTTGGCCCGCTTCATGGCCTCGGCCTGGAATTTTGCCATCAGGATCAGCCCGAGGAAGCGCGAGTTCGCTTCGCCGAGCAGCCCCTTTGCCAGGTTGATCAGCAGGATCTTCCCTTCGTTCATGATTTTCTGGAAATCGATGGTGGAACGGGTTTGCCCGAACATTCCCCGAAGCCTGGGGTCCAGGACGAAATCCGCAAATTTGCTGCTCACCCAGTTGCCAACCGAGACTTCCCCGCCCCTTCCGGACGCCGTATAGTCGATCCCATCCAGGGTGGTTTTGACCCACAGGTCCAGCTGGGGGTCCTGGATCTTGAGCGGCATCCACCGCTTCCAGTAGTCCTTGGATTGGAAGATCTGGTAGAACTGCAGCAGCGTGCCGGGCTGCTCCGGGTCCGACATCGCCAGCAGCATGTTCATCTGGATGTGCTGGTAGAACACCGGCCCGGCGAACTCCTTGCTGTAGATGCTGAACTGGTCTTCCAGGATGCGGCGGATGATGGCGGCCATTTCCCGCACGACAAAATAGCGCTCGTCGTGGCTGGAGGCCTCCAGGAGGTTCAACCCGACCGGATTCTCGGTATCCGACGGATCGATGATCACCACGTCTTCCAGTCTCTCCGGTGGGATCAGCTCCAGCATCTCCTTGAACATGTCGCCGTGCGGGTCGATCAGCGCGCAGCCCCGCCCGGCCCTCATGTCTGAGAGCAGCATGGTCTTGAGGAGCGTGGTCTTGCCGGTGCCGGTCTGCCCGACAATGTAAGTATGGGTCAGCCGGTCCTTGGCCGGGAGCAGGGCTTCCTGGGGGACGCCCAGGTAGGTGTTCATCCCGATCAGGATGCCGTCGGTACGCAGCCGCTCGTCGTCCCGGGAGTTGAGCTCGGCGGGCATGGGCCGCATGCGCTGTGTATGCACCGTGATCCCCGGGAGGCCGCTGCCGAGGTCCTCCGGAAAGCGGAAGGCATTCACGGCTTCGTTCCCGTCCATCAGGTAGCGCAGGCGGGCGAGACCCTTGCCGGCCAGGGACTTGCCCCAGGCATCCTGGGACAAAGTGCGTGCGTTGTCGCGGGCGGTTGTGAGTTCATTCGTGCCCGAGGGGGTAAGGATGTCGTAGCCGCCCATCTGGATGAAGGAAGGCTCGGAATAGACTGAGACCGGATTCTCACCGACCGAGGCCGATACCGCAACCCCCGCGGCTGCGGCCAGCGTCCGCCCGATGGGTTCCGGGCTGGACAGCGAGACCGTCATCAGGAACGGCGCGTCCTTCAATTTCAGCGTCTGCGCCAGCAGCCCCTGGGAGATCATGTGGGCGCGTTGTTCCTGGATGCGCTGCTGGTTCGGCGCCGGCTCGGACAGGAACCCCTCGCTGCGCGCGATCTGGCGCAGCATCGCCTGCTCCTCCGGTGCCGAGATGACGGTCGGTCTCAGGGTGGCGGTATAGGCCAGCGGCGCATTGTGCAGGAGCATGATCCGCAGCAGGCGCTCGATCTGTCCGGGATGAGGCAGGAAGGGATGGATATAGTACACCGGGTGATCGGCCCTGGCAGCGTGGACGGTCTTTGATCGGGTGAACCCGAGCCCGTGGGATTCCCGGATGGTATCGAGGGCCACCAGTTCCTCGCGCCTGCGGATTTCCACGATATGCGCTGTCGACCAATCGAACGGTTCCCATAACCTCAGGAACTCCTCCCGCCCGGTCACGATATTCCAGACATAATCCTGCAGCCTGCCGCATAATTGCAGCAGGAGTTGTTCTGCATGCTCTTCTGCGGCATGGCAGGCCCGGCTTGCGGAGGCTTCGGTGACCTTGCAGAATATGCAAAGATCGATCCGGCCTCCTGAAAAGGAGGCCGGATTTGGGTGTGAGACGAAGCGGATACCATATAGTGGGGCATGGTCCGCCTGGTAGAGGGTGTTGATCAGGTCGATCTGGTGGGTCAGGAACGAAACCGGGTATCCATTGATATGGATGTCGTGCAGCCTGCTGGATGGGCAGGACATGAGCGAGATGGCGAACACCGCATGGTGCCGGGTCCTTCCGCTGCGATCGGCGGTCGAAAACTGCTCGATGTGAACACCCGACGAAAGACGCATTCGTACTCCCTCCGCTTTCGAACTACTAGAGGCGATCGGACGTCGTTACCCCGGCGCGAGGCCGCGCTTATATGGATGTATCTGGCTTTGAAGGGATGCGGATTATAACAGGATTCAGCCCCATGGCAAGCCTGATCGCGCATCGGGCTTGCCCGATGGTATCGCCTCCATAATAATGCTCCTGATCAAAGCTGTCGTTACGGTTCCGTCCCTCGAATGATTCAGGGGAGGTTCAGAGCATGCAAATGCCCGTTAAGTGGGGGATGGACTTGTTCCCCGGCCGTTTACACTTATAATGCCCGAAATTTTAGCCGGGCGCTTCCGCAGGAATGCCCGATCTACCGGAGGTCTTTAATGGTGACAATGATCCTTATGGTGGTCATGATCGTGCTGGCCGGGTGGCTGGATTCCCGCATCGCCTGGCGATGATCTCAATTTCAATAATGTAGAGGTGAATAATGGTTGCTGGACACTATGGCCTGGCGGTCGGGATCAAGCGCATCGCGCCGCGCCTGCCGCTCTGGTCGCTCCTCGTTGCGACATTTTTTCTGGATGTGGTTTTTGTCTTCTTCGCGGCCGGCGGGCTTGAGAAGATCAACCCGGTCGATCCCTCGAATCCGAATGCCTACGGCGGCAGCCTGATCCAGGCATATTACACTCATTCACTGGTGGGCGCGCTGCTGCTTTCAGCGCTGGCCGGCCTCCTGGCGGGACGGTTCTGGGGCCGGCGCGGTGGGATGGTCATCGCCGGGGTGGTTTTCTCCCACTGGATTCTCGACCTGATCGTTCACCGCCCCGACCTCCCGATTCTGCCGGGGAATCTCGGGAACCTGCCCTTGCTCGGATTGGGCCTCTGGCAGTTCCCGGCCGTCAGCGCCGTCCTGGAACTGGTCCTGATCCTGGGGGGCACATGGCTCTATTACCGCAGCGCCATGCAGGCGGCCGCCGCGGACAAGGTCCAGCAGCGCCGGGCGATCACCTCCACCCTCGGTGTGACCGTGTTGCTCCTCTTGCTGCTCGGCTCGAATGTGCTGGGGTTGTGAAATAAAGACTGGCAGGTCATCCAATGACCTGCCAGTCTGTTGTAAGGGGGAAAGCCTATTTGAAGTTCTTGTGAAACTGGTTGAGGATGCCTTCCGTCAGCATGCCTGCCATCTGGAGGATCTCAGTGTGGACCTTGTCGTAGGCGGTGACATCACCGGCCCAATCACCATTGAGACGGGCCGAGGCCTCCTCAAGGGTGAGATCAAGGTGGTCCTTCATCATCGTCTGCATATCGTTTAGCGGCCAGTTCTTGGGGTTGGCGCTGTTGAGGAAGGCCGCGATCTCATTCGCGTTCGCGTACCACTTCTCCTTGGCGGCCTCGAAAGCTGTGGTATCGCCGGATTTGGCTGCCGCAAGCAGGTCCGCCGCGGTCAGGATGTGTTCGCGGAGCAGGGCGGTCAGCTGATCGCCGGCATCACTGCCATATAACGGCTTGATCGCCTCCCCGATGTCGGTCTGGTTCTGCAAGAGGCGCCCGGCGGCAGCCTCGGCGTCCGGCAGGCCGCTGGTTACGCTCATGATAAACACGCGCGTCCAGGTGACATGGTCCTCCCAGAGCTTGTCCATCGCCAGGGTGAGCCCGGCCGCCGAGGCGGAGACCTTCATCTTGCCGAAGTTCTTCGGGAACTGGTTGACGATCCCCTCGGCGAGCATATCCGCCATATGCAGGATCTCATCATGGACCCGGTCATAGGCGGCGACATCCGCGGCCCAGTCCCCATTGAGGCGGGAGGTGGCTTCCTGCAGGGTCAGGTCGAGGTGCTCCTTCATCATCGCCTGCATATCCGCGAGAGGCCAGTTGTCGGGGTTGGCGCTGCTCAGGAAGGCGGCGATCTCGTCCGCGTTGGCATACCAGCGCGTGCTGGCATCCTGGAATTTGGCGGTGTCGCCCGCTTTGGCCGCCGCGAGAAGCTCGGCGGCCGTCAGGATGTGGTCACGGAGCAGTGCAGTTAATTGATTTCCAGCCTCCTCACCGTAGAAGGGCTTGATGGCGTTGCCGATATCGGTCTGGTTCTGGAGCAGGCGCCCCGCGGCGGTATCCGCTTCGGGCAGGCCCGCCAGAGCCGCAATGATGTAGACGCGCGTCCAGGTGACGTGGTCTTCCCAGAGCTTTCGCACCGCCTGTTGGAAGACGAGCGGGTCGATCTTGCTGACTTGCGGCAGCGCTTCGTTGAGTCCCGCGGGCTGCGCCTGGGGTGCGGCCCCGGCGGACTGGTACGGATCGGAATGGGAGTGCACGGGCGCGACCATCTGCATGGGCGCGGCACCGCAGGCGGCCAGCAATTGGGCGGCGATCGTGAAGACTGCGAACAAGGCGAATATCTTTGAGCTGGTGCGTTTCATTTTTTTCTTTTCCTTTCAGGCTGCCGCATCCTTGAAAGGCTTCACCTGGTGTGGTAAAACCAGGGGTGCGGCCATGGATTTCAGAAGTCCCGGCTGTCCCAGGCGCGGCGGTTGTTCAGAACTGCCGCGCCACTTGATTGATAAGGGGTCTTGCTGCAGAGGATCACCTCCTTCCAAATGGTTTTTCATTTATGTCCATTAGTGCCCGGAAGGCAGGGTTTCTTACCTGTGAAAAAACATGGATCACGAACAACAAGAAAAAACCCGCTGACAAAGCGGGCGGAATAAAACTCGGGGATCGAGAATTTTGTGTGTATTTTGTCTATTGTGCGTGGTTTGTGGTCGGCGTTTCGTCCGCACCATCATCCTGGTCGGCGAGGTCGCGCAGCAGCACGTACTCATCCCGGCAGGCCTTGCACTGTCCCAGGTGCTGGACGACCAGCGGGAAGCGGGCAGCCGCGTCCACGCCCGCCAGTTCCAGCTCCACGAAACCCGAGACCAGGTCAAAGCACTCCGTGCAGGAGATCTCTGCGTCCTGCGTTTGGTAAATATTCCGGAGCCAGGCATCAAAACGACCGGTTTTCATTCTTTCTCCTACATGATGTGTCGCATGAAGCGCCGGAATCTTACTGCCGGGATCCGAACAGATCCAGCGTTTCGCCGATCTCGAAGCCGCGCGCCTGCAGCCCGTTTTTGATCTTGCGGCGGGCGTCGTGCAGCAGCTTGTAGACGGCGTTGCGGTTGGTGTCCAGTTCGCGCACAACCTCATCCATCGGGACCTCATGGAAGACCATCAACATGAGGATACGGCGCTGCTTGTCCGTCAGGTCGCGCTCGATCACTTCCTGTATGACCTGGCGGACCTCACCCTGCATGACGCTCAGATCGGGGGCCGCCTCGGAGGAACTGTCCTGCAGGATCCACTCGGAGAACGCCCCTTCTCCATCGCCGCTCGAAAGATTGTCGAGAGAGACATCCTTCCAACGGGCGTGGCGGGAGGCGGTGAGCCCGATATTGATGGCGAACTTATAGGCCCAGGTGGTGAATTTGCTGTCCCCGCGGAAATTGGAGAGGCCCTTCAGGATCGCGATCAGGGCTTCCTGCGCCGAATCCTCGGCCAGGTTCGAGATATCCCCGCGGGCCAGGCCGGCGAGATCGCCTGCATTTCGCTCGAACAAATACAGGACGGCACGCAGGAGGAGGCTGTGCAGGTCAGCGATCGCTTCCTCCTGGGCTGTGCCGTTCTCTCTCAGGTCATGCAGCCACTCTTCATTTGTTCGCTTGCGGGTCATTAAGGGAAATTATATCAAACCGCC